>JADMIM010000177.1 GCA_015478585.1 Thermaceae bacterium
GTCATACCCTTCGGACGGTAGGAAGGGTGAACGAGAAGGTGCTGCCCAGGCCCGGTCCTGGACTTTCCGCACAGATACGCCCGCCTTGCGCCTCAACAATTGCCCTGGCAATGGTCAGGCCGATGCCCGACCCCCCGGCTGCCCGGCTGCGCGACTTGTCCACCCGGTAGAAGCGGTCAAAGAGGTGCGGCAGATCCTCCTCACTGACACCCACGCCCGTGTCCGACACCTCAAAGAGGAGATGACTCCCCGATGGCGCGCGGCTCACAGAGAGGGTAATCCTCCCAGGAGGTGGCGTGTAGCGGAGGGCGTTGGTGAGCAGGTTGGTGAGCACCTGCACAGTGCGCTCGCGATCTGCCATCAGGGGCGGCAGGTTGGCGGGAACGTGCTCTACAAGCTCAAGCCCTTCCTCCGCGAAGTCGGAGCGCAGGCGGTTCAGGGCTACAGTGACTATAGTAGCAGGGTCCTCCGGTGCGGGGTTCAACGAGAGTTGCCGCGCCTCGGCGCGGGAGAGGTCGCGCAGGTCGTCGGCCAACCGGCTTAGCCTGCCCGTCTCTTCTCGCAGGCTTGCCCAGGTCTCCTGCGACGGCTGCACAATGCCGTCCAGCAGCCCCTCCAGGTAACCATCCAGCGTGTTGATAGGGGTGCGCAGCTCGTGGGCCACGTCACCCAGCAACTCTACACGTTGCCGCTCGGTTGCCTCGAGGG
This sequence comes from Thermaceae bacterium, assembly GCA_015478585.1. Lineage (GTDB taxonomy): Bacteria > Deinococcota > Deinococci > Deinococcales > Thermaceae > Meiothermus. The sequence continues at coordinate 709 of JADMIM010000177.1, forward strand.
ACTGGGCCATCTCGTTGAAGCTGTGGGTCAGCTGGCCCAGCTCGTCCGTAGCGCCCGAAGGCCCGAGTTCCACTCTCTCCGAGTAGTGCCCTGCGGCGATGCGGCGCGTAGAGCCGGCGATGCGACGTACCCGCCCGGTGATGCGCTCGGAGATGAAGAGGCTGGCCCCCAGGGCCACGAGGGTGGCAGCAGCCGTTGCCAGCAGCACCGCCTGCGTTACCGAGGATTGGAACGCCGCCTGCAAGCTGGTGGTAGCGACATCTGCTCCTCCGTTCATCCCGCCCGACATCATACCACCAGGCCCCATCATCTTGGCCATGTGCTCCTCAAAGAAGCGAGGCGCGAATAGGCTGATGACAAAGAGCGAGGTCAGCGTGCCCACGGCGATAACCAGCAGGAACGCCACCAGCAGCTTCGCCCGTAAGCTCGAACGGATCCGGCGGATCATGGCAGCGACCAGGGTGCCGGCCCCAGCGCCGATCCAGACGAGTGCGCCTTGAAGCGGTAGCCCACGCCGCGCACCGTCTCGATGTAGCGAGGCTCGCCCGGATCATCGTCCAGCTTCTTGCGCAGGTGGGTCACGCAGACGTCCACCACGTGATCGCCATAATATTCCCCGCTCCATATCTGTTGAAGGAGTTGGTCGCGGGTGAAGACGCGGCCCGGGTGAGCAGCCAGAGTTGCCAGCAGGCCAAACTCTCTAGGGGTGAGATGCACCGCTTCACCCCGCACAGAGACTTCATGGCGGGAGGCATCAATGACCAGATCGCCCCGGACAAGCGGTGTGGGGAGGTCGGGTTGCGCTTCTGCTCGTCGGGTCTCTGAGTTCACTGCCGGGTGCAGGCGCGGGCGGCGCAGCATAGCCTTCACTCTCGCCACAAGCTCGCGTGGGCTGAACGGCTTGGTCAGGTAGTCGTCCGCGCCCACAGAGAGGCCCACAACCTTGTCTATTTCCTCGCCCCTGGCAGTCAGCATCAGTACGTAGGCATCTGAGAAGTGCCTGAGCCTGCGGCACACCTCTACTCCGTCAAGGCCCGGCAGCATTACGTCCAGTATGAGCAGATCGGGGAGCTCGGCCCGCGCCGTCTCCAGGGCGGTGATTCCATCGTGGGCGGCGAACACCTCAAACCCTTCGGCCAGCAGGTAGCCGCGAACCAGATCGACCTGCTTTTGTTCGTCGTCTACTACTAGTATTTTAGGCGCTTGGTGGTGGCCGCCGCCTTCGTTGTTGTGCTCGTCAGACGCCATGTCCTCACCTGCTAATATCATCCATCATCTATCCGAAGAGTAAGCCTCTTTACCTCTTATGCTGCGCTTCACTCTTCCTCTACCCCATTGTAAGCAACAACATGGTTGAGAGGCAAATGTGCAGGCCCCCAAAGCCAGACTTCAGCCAATCCTCAGGAACCGCTCAGGGTAGCTTCAGCGACAACGAATATTCTTTTATCGAGCCAGGGGCCGCAGCAAGTTGCGGGCAACCCGGCTCGTGAGGAGGATTGGCACTATGAATGGTGTGCTAGAGGAAATCAAAAGCAGAAGAAAGTTATCAAGTGTGAGATGGATAAAGTGGCCCACAGCCATGCTGCTGGTGGCCGCTGTAGTGATTACCGCCGTAATCTGGCTGGGGCGAAGTAATCAGGCAGCCCCCGGTCAGACCGTTCAAAGCGGCCGAGCGGCCTCGGGCGCTACCACCCAGACCAGCGAAGGTGGAGGCGTTACAGTGGTGGTCAAATGGGCGGGTAAGGATGTGGGGCCGGTATTCAAAGTGACGATGGACACGCACTCAGTGGACCTCGACGGTTACGACCTGACCAGGCTCTCGACGCTGCGCACCGACGACGGAAGAGAAGCCCTCCCATTGACGTGGGACGCTCCCAAAGGTGGTCACCACCGCGAAGGTAAGTTGACCTTCAGCGCCAACGCTCTGGACGGCAAACCGCTGGTCGGCACAGATACGAAGGGCCTTGAGTTAATCATATACGACGTGGCGGGGGTCGCCCAAAGGAGCTTCAAGTGGATACCCTAAAGAGCCTGGCGACCGGTCCAACCGAAGGTGTCGAGCACCTACCTGCAGCCGCAGTCGCAGCCACGCACAAAGCGGGGTTGCCGGTGCTGAAGCCTATCTTCTTCGGAGTACTCGCCTCCATCGG
>JADMIM010000054.1 GCA_015478585.1 Thermaceae bacterium
GGGCAAATACCTGCTCCACTACGATGGCCCCGCCAAACAGATAGCCCACCTGGATACCCACCACCGTCACCAGCGGAATCAGGGCGTTGCGCAGGGCATGCCGATAAATTACTGTTCGCTCGGAAAGCCCCTTGGCCCGTGCGGTGCGAATAAAATCTTGGTTCAAGATGTCCAGCAAAGAAGAGCGCAGCAGCCTCGAGAGCCCCGCCAGCAGGGGTAGGGCCAGGGTCAGGACGGGGAGAATCATCCTGAGCAGGTGTCCGCCGGGGTTTTCGCTGAAGGGCACGTAGCCCAAGGTCGGCCAGGTGGGCAGCAGCTTGAAAGCCAGAAAGATAAACAGCGTGCCCAGCCAGAACGAGGGCAGGGTGACCCCGGTGATGGACAGCATGCGGATCAGGTATTCGGCCCCGGAGTTGCGCCAATAGGCGCTCAGAATACCCACCGGTACGGCCAAGCTCAGGCCAAGTAGCAGGGAAAAAAAGGTTAGCTCGAGGGTTAGGGGAAAGCGCTGCACGATCTCCTGAGTGACTGGAGTGCCTGTCCACACGCTCTGGCCCAGGTTGCCGTGGAGTGCCGCCCACAGCCAGTGTCCGTATTGCACCGGCAGGGGTTGGGTCAGCCCTAGCTTTTCGCGCAGAGCCTGTAGACCCTGAGGGGTGATTTCGGTGTTGGCCCCCAACATGATTTCCACTGCATCGCCAGGAATCAGCCGGATCATCAAAAACACCAGTACCGAGACCCCGAACATCACCAGGAGCAGGTCGAGGCTGCGTTTGAAAAAATAGGAAATCATGGGGTTAGGGTTCCGGGGAAGGGTACACAGCAGAGAGTAGAGAGCTTAACGCTAAACGCAAATAGATAATCTCCAACAGCTTTTCTCTCTACAAAGCAGGTTCCCTCTCCCAGAGGGAGAGGGCCAAGGTCAGGGAGTAAGACCATGCGTAAAAAACTAAAGGCGAGACACTGAGGGCTTTAAAGCTACACCAGGACTGCATAATTGCCCTATCGAAAAACGCTGTCTGGGACGTAGTTTTGTGTTTTAGCCCTCAGCCCTTACTTCGCCAGCCAGGTGTCCCGCAGCGAGGCCAGGGAACGGGTGGGGGTCGGCCTGAAGCCCTGTACGTTGTCGCGGGCGGCCGAAAACAGGGTTCCGTAGACCAGATGGGCGATAGGCCCCTGGCAGGCCAGGATGACCTGAAGCCGGGCATAAATCTTGCGCCTGGCCTCGAGGTTGGTGGTAGTGCGGCCCTGGTTGAGCAACTGGTCTACTTGCGGATTGGAATACTTGAAAACGTTGGTGGAGCCACCGGTAGAGAAAGTGCGGTAGAAGTAACCGTCGGGGTCGGAGCTGCCGCCGTTGAGTGAGGCAAAAGCCTCGAAGTTGGAGTTGCGCCATTCCTGCACGAACTTGCCCAGCTCGAGCACCTCGATTTTGGCCCGGAAACCGGCCTGGGCGATCTGGGCCTGTACGACTTGAGCCGCGTCCACCACAGTTTTTACCGAGCCCAGAGTGAGTATGGTAAAGTCCACCCCGTTGGGATAACCGGCCTGGGCCAGAAGCTCTTTGGCTTTGGCCGGATTGTAGTTGTAGCAAGACCAGGCGCTGGTGGGCGGCGACCAGCTCTTGAGGCTGGGTGAGAGTGGCCCGGCAGGCGTGCCGTTGCCAAAATACACCGCTTGCACCAGGGCTTTGCGGTCAATGGCGTAGTTGAGGGCCTCGCGCACTTTGGGGTTGTCAAAAGGTTTTCGGCTGGCGTTCATGCCAATCAGGCTGTAGGAGAGGTCTTGGGATTGATACAGCTTCACGCCGGGGGTTTCCTTGAGGGCCACGGCCAAGGTAGGGTCTATATTGGGCAGGAACTGATAGGTTCCACTGGCTAGACCCACCTGACGGGTGGCGGCATCGGGCACGATGTTGAACTTCAGTGCGTCCAGGTAGGGCCGCGACTCGCGCCAGTAGTGGGGGTTACGCTCGAGCAAAATATAGGTGTCGGGAACCCACTCCTTGAGTTGGAAAGGTCCGGTGCCTACGGCCTTGCGCTGCAAGTCGCCGCCCCCTTTGACATATTCGCTGGGGACAATCACCAGGTTGGATAGCTCGCTCAGGAAGGGCGCAAAGGGCTGAGAAAGCTCGAAGGTCACTTCGGCTGGCCCAGTCGCCTTAACCTCTTTGACCAAGGTGAAACGGCTGGCTAGCGGTGAGCCGGTTTTGGGGTCGCGCACACGATCAAAGGAATAGACCACGTCGGCACTGGTCAGGGGCTGGCCGTTTTGGAACGTCACCCCAGGGCGCAGCTTGAAGATATATTTGAGCCCATCATCGCTAATTTTCCAGGACTCTGCCAGCGAGGGCTGAACTGCCAGCCGCTCATTGACTTCTACCAGGCCCTCGTAGATTTCTCCGGTGATCAAAAACGTGGCGAAAGCCGTCGCTACTTGCGGATCGAGGCCCGCAGGCGAAGAATCTACGGCAATTTGCAGCGTGCCACCCCGCACCGGGGTCTGCGCCAGAGCCAGACCCAAAGCCAACATTACCCATAGAGCTAACCCCAACCTACGCTGCATACCGCCTCCTGTACTGCCCAACGCGCTTACGCCTGTTCAAGATATACTACGGCTCGAGGATATGGTATGCAACTGGTATGCATAGCGCTTTGGTCTGAGCGGGCCTTCTCGAAAGACCCTGCCAAGCTCCTTTATGCCGCCAGGAGTAGCCGGAAAAATAACCGAAACCGCCATAAAGGCTGAAAGCCAAAAACCGCGATAGACTGTTGGTCATGCGTATTCTTATTGCCAACGACGACGGTATCTTTTCTCCCGGTATCAAAGCCCTAGCTTTTGCCCTGCGAGAACTGGGCGAGGTGAATGTAGTAGCCCCTGATGTGGAGCAGTCTGGGGTGGGGCATAGCATCACTTTTCGGCGACCCCTGCGCTTTAAACACACTGCCTCGGCGGGCTTTGGCGAGATTCCGGCCTACCGCGTAGATGGCACCCCCGCCGACTGCGTGGTGCTGGGGGCACAGTTGTTGGGGCAGCCCGACTTGGTGGTTTCGGGGATTAATATTGGGTCGAATATGGGCCTGGATCTGACCCACTCAGGAACCGTAGCCGCGGCCCTCGAGGGGGCTTCTATAGGGGTTCCCTCCATCGCCTTCAGCCTGGATGCGGCTGGGGAGGAACTCCGCTTCGAGGAAGCGGCTCGCAACGCCCTACCCATCGCACGCTGGGTACTCGAGCACGGCCTGCCGTCCAAAACCCTGCTCAACGTCAACTTTCCCAACCATCCCCCGCTGGGCATCCAGCTTACCCGGCTTTCTACCCGCCGCTACGAAGATTCTATCGTCGAGCGTGAAGACCCCGATGGACGGCCCTATTACTGGGTAGCCGGCAAACCCAGCGGTGAACTCGAGGAAGGCACCGACTTTTGGGCGGTGAGCAATGGCTTCATTTCGGTCACGCCGGTGAGCCTGGACTATACCAACCACACCCTGCTCAAAAAGCTCGAGGCCGAAGAACCTTTTTCGGGGGAGAAGGGTGGGATAAAAACCGATTGAAGGTGGGACTGCTCAAGCCCGATGCCAGTGTTGCAGCGACTTGACCGCTAACTCGGTGTCCTCCCTGGCCCGCCGGATGGCCTCCAAGCTCCAGCGTGCGCCCTCGAGGGTGGTGATGAAGGGTTTACCGGTCTCTACCGCACGGCGCAGTTCGGGGTGTGGCTCTAAGGCAATCAATAGGTCATAGTCTCCGCCGGAGACCTCGAAACCGGCATCGGCCCATTCTCGCCTTAGGGGTGATTCCTGAATCGCTCCCAGACTTCCCTCAATGATGCGCACTTTGCCGCTCAGGGGCAGTTTTTGGTTGACCCCCACCTCGGCGCGGTAGTAGGCCAAGTAGGGGTCGGAGTCTAGGCCCATGCTCTCGCCGGTCGAGCGCATTTCCGGCCCCAGCACTGGAATCACGCCGGGAAACTTGAGCCAGGGAATCAGGACTTCCTTAACCGAATAAAAACCGGGGGTGGGGTCTTGGGTAAAACCAATATCCTCCAAGGTCTTGCCCACTGCGATCAGGGCGGCGTATTTGGCCAGCGGATGCCCGATAGCCTTGGAGACAAAGGGCACCGTGCGCGAAGCGCGGGGATTGGCCTCGAGGATATATACCGTGCCGTCTTTGAGCGCGTACTGCACGTTAATCAGACCCCTCACCCCCACCGCCAGGGCCAGCTTGCGGGTGTAGTCCCTGAGGGTCTGAAGCTGTTCTTGCGACAGCGAAACCGGCGGCAGAATGGTGGCCGAGTCGCCGGAATGCACCCCGGCCCGCTCGATGTGCTCCATGATGCCTGCCACCACCACTTTTTCGCCATCACACAGTGCGTCTACGTCTAGCTCGAGGGCATTGTCGAGGTATTGGTCGAGCAAAATCGAGGGTCGCTCAGCCAGGGCCGCGTAGATGCCGCTCAGATACCAACGCAGCTCCTCGGGGCTATGGACGATTTGCATGGCCCGTCCGCCCAGCACGTAGGAGGGGCGGGCCATCAACGGGTAGCCGATGCTCTGGGCCAGTTTGAGGGCTTCGGCGGGGGTGCGGGCTACGGTTCCCTTGGGCTGCGGGATGCCCAGTTCGGCACATAACTTGTTGAACTCGGCCCGGTCTTCGGCCCGATTAATCGCCTCCCAGCTCGTGCCCAGTAGGTTTACCCCAGCATCTGACAGCTTCTTCGCCAGCTTGAGCGGGGTCTGACCCCCCAGCGTTGCGATAACCCCCAGCGGTTGCTCGTGGTCGGTCAGGTTGAGCACGTCCTCGAGCGTCAGCGGCTCGAAGTAGAGGCGGTCGGCGGTGTCGTAGTCGGTGGAAACCGTCTCGGGGTTGGAGTTGACCATGATGGTTTCATAGCCCGCCTCGCGCAGGGCCCAGACCGCGTGAACGGTAGCATAGTCGAACTCCACGCCCTGCCCGATGCGAATCGGCCCCGAGCCCAGGATCACCACTTTGGGCTTGTCGGTAGCACGTACTTCGTCCTCGAGTTCGTAGGCGCTGTAATGATAAGGGGTGTAGGCCTCGAACTCCGCAGCACAGGTGTCTACGGTCTTGTAAACCGGTCTACTGCCCGCTGCTAGACGCTGTTTGCGGGCCACACCCTCGGAGACTCCTACCAGATGCCCAATCTGGGCATCGGAGAGCCCCAGCCCTTTGGCATAGCGCCAGTCTTCGGAGTCTTCCAGGCTCCACTTGCCCAGCTCGAGCTGCTGTTCAGCTTCTACGACCTCCTGCATCTGGTTGAGAAACCACTTCTCAATCTTGGTCGCGTCGTACAGCTCGTCCAGCGAGGTGTTGCGGCGCAGGAGTTCGAGCACTGCATAAATACGCGCTGGGCTAGGGTAGAGTCGGGCCCGCAACTCGTCGGTGGTGAGGGCGGAGAACTCCGAGCGAACATCCGCCTCGAGGCTGCGCAGGGCCTTCCCGAAAGCCTCCTTGAAGGTGCGACCGATAGCCATCACCTCGCCCACACTCTTCATCTGGGTGCCCAGGTGGTCGTTGAAGCCGCTGGGGTTGGTGTTGGGCAGGGTGTTGAACTTTTCGAAAGCAAAACGGGGAATCTTGACCACTACGTAGTCTATCGAGGGCTCGAAACTGGCGGGGGTCTTCTCGGTGATGTCGTTGGGAATCTCGTCCAGGCGGTAGCCCACCGCCAGCAGCGCGGCGATTTTGGCGATGGGGAAACCCGTAGCCTTGGAAGCCAGGGCTGAGGAGCGGCTAACCCGTGGGTTCATCTCGATCACGATCATCCGTCCGCTTTTGGGGTCTAAGGCAAACTGGATGTTGGAGCCGCCGGTGTCCACCCCAATCTCGCGGATGATGGCCTGGGCCGCGTCGCGCATGCGCTGGTATTCCACGTCGGAGAGGGTTTGGGCCGGGGCCACGGTGATGGAGTCGCCGGTGTGAACGCCCATCGGGTCTAGGTTTTCAATCGAGGTGATCATCACCACGGTGTCGTTGTGGTCGCGCATGACCTCGAGTTCAAACTCCTTCCAGCCCACGATGGACTCTTCGACCAAGGCCGAGTGGGTAGGGGAGAGCGAGAGGCCACGGGTCAGGGTTTCGACGAACTCGGCCTCGTCTACCGCGATGCCACCGCCAGTACCGCCCAAGGTAAAGCTGGGGCGAATTACCGCCGGATAGCCCACCACGCTGCGGGTGAAGTCCAGACCCTCCTCGAGGCTAGTGACCATGCGGCCCCTGGGCACGTCCACCCCAATTTTGAGCATAGCCTCCTGAAATTCCTTGCGGTCTTCACCCTTTTTGATGGCGGCGGCGTTGGCCCCAATCAGCTCGACGCGGTATTTCTCGAGAATCCCCGCTTCAAACAGGGCCATGCTGAGGTTGAGCGCGGTCTGCCCGCCCAAAGTGGGCAGCAGGGCCTCAGGGCGCTCTTTGGCGATGATTTTCTCCACGAACTCTACCGTGAGGGGCTCGAGGTAGGTTCCTTCGGCGATGTCCGGGTCGGTCATGATGGTGGCGGGATTGCTGTTTACCAGCACCACCTGGTAACCCGCGCCGCGTAGCGCCTTGACGGCCTGGGTTCCCGAGTAGTCAAACTCTGCCGCCTGGCCGATGGTGATGGGGCCAGAGCCGATAATCAAAATCTTTTTGAGGTCGCGTCGTGCAGGCATTCCAAGCGGCTAGGATAGCACGGGTGGAGGCGGGTGGCTAGATGGCGAATGTATATAAATGCAGGGATGCAAATAGCCCCCAGCCAAAATCCACCAAATCACTGCGGGGTCATGTTGAGCCAAACCAGGGGGTGTGCGCAGTCTTTGTTGAAGGATCTCCCTGGTGCAGCTCAATTTGATACTGGTTAGCGAAGCTGCAGGAGTGCCCTTATCGTGCTGGGGCACTCCCGCAGTTGGGCCGACATCCTGGTCTGCCCTTGAGAAGATTTCTGCGGAAATATCCGGCACAATAAGAGACATGGACAACGACAGAGTGTTGAGAGAGCATATCTTGCAACTCCTGCGCGGTGGGAATGCCCACACCACCTTGGAGCACGCTGTAGAGAATTTTCCCCTCGAGAAAATGAATCAAAAACCCCCACACCTACCCTACTCGGCCTGGGATTTGCTCGAGCATTTGCGCATTGCCCAGCACGACATTTTAGACTTCATGGTCAACCCTGACTATAAAGAACTGACCTGGCCCAAGGACTACTGGCCCAGCAAGGAGGGCAGCTCGAAAAAGTGGCGTGAGAGCCTCCGGGCCTTGGAGGATGACCTCGAGGCCATATGCGCTTTAGCCCGCGACCCCCAAACCAAGGTTTACGACAAAATCCCCCACGGCAGCGGTCAGACCTATTTGCGGGAATTTCTGCTGGTAGCCGACCATAACGCCTACCATATCGGGCAGTTGGTAGTCCTACGGCGGCTCTTGGAAGCCTGGGGCTGAGGCTTTTTTATCGCTGCTCTCTGCTCAGACAGGTACAGTAAATAGACTGCTTGCAGAAGTCGCGGATAAGTACCCCCGAATCTGACTAGCGCTATATCCGCAGTTCAATGGCTTGGTAAAGGCCCGTTCCTGAAGGCCCGAGCGTCAGATTCGGGGAACCCCCTAAAGCGCAAATCTATGGTGGAGATACTTAGCTCCTAGTTGATAGCCAATAGCTGCGTTCGAGACGACCGCTCGAGCTAGTTTTAGATAATTTCGCAAAGGATAATACAACTCAGGCTATCCCAAGATTCAGGTAAGCCGCTTTATCGCGGTTCTCTGCTCAGATGAGCCCAGTCAATAGGCCCAGGCTACCCCAAGATTCTTTTCGAAAAACGCTCTAGTCTGCTGCCAGCGAGAGTTCGGGCAGTTGGGTGCCCACGTTCGCCCCCAAGCTGCGCAGGCGGTTCTCGATATCGTCGTAGCCGCGCTCGATCAGGCGCATCCCAGCGATGTGGCTTTCCCCCTCTGCCGCCAGTGCCGCGATGATTAAGCCGCCGCCCGCGCGGATATCTCTGGCTTCGACGGCGGCACCTGTCAGGTGGCGGCCCTGAATCATCAGGGTGCGCTCTTTGAGGGTTACATCGGCCCCCATACGAGCGAGCTCGCTGGCGTGGGTGAAGCGGTCGGGGTAGATGCGATCTGAAACCAGCGAGGTTCCACCCACCGTAGCCAGATAGGCCGTAGCGGGGGGTTGCAAGTCGGTGACAAAGCCGGGGTATTCGCGGGCCTCGAGGTTGAAGGGTTGGGGATTAGGAGTGGACTCGAGCCTGACCCAGTCTTTACCGGTAGTGATTTGGTGGCCGGATTGGGCCAGCTTGTCAAGGACGGAATCCATGTGGAAAGGCTGGACGTGGGTCAGGGTGATGGAGCCCCGCGTAGCCGCAGCGGCAAACAAATAGGTTCCGGCCTCGATGCGATCAGGGATGACACTATAGCTCCCCCCGCCCAGTTCGGCCTTGCCCTTGACGTGCAGGATGCTGCTACCACAGCCCTTAATCTGGGCTCCCAGCAGGCTCAGGAAATTGCACAAATCCACAATTTCCGGCTCCTGCGGGGTATTGACCAGCACCACTTCGCCACCCAGCGCAGCCGCCATCAAGGCTTGTTCGGTGCCACCCAGGGTGGGCAGGTCGTAGACCACCCGGCCCGAGGCAGGTTTGTGGCGACGAGCGGTGTAAGCCACACCCTGCTCGGTGATTTCGGTAGTGACCTCGAAGCCCAAAGCCCGCAGGGCTTTGATGTGTTGGTCTACCGGACGCTCGGCGAAGTTGCAGCCGCCGGGCAAGGGAACTGTGCCCTCTCCGGCCCTGGCAGCGAGTGCGCCCAGCACGTTGAAACTGGCCCGCATCTTGCTGACTAGCTCGAAGGGGGCATCGGTGCGAACGATTTCAGGCGTATGCAAATGAAGGCTGCGGCCCTCCCATGCGTGACGGGTTCCAAGGTGCCCCAGAAGCTCGAGCAGTACGTCTATATCTCGCAAACGTGGGACTTCTAATAGGGTGATGGGCTCGGCGGTGAGCAGGCTGGCAGCCATCAGCTTCAGGGCCGAGTTCTTGGCTGGGAAAATCCGCAGCTCGCCTTGTAAAGGCTGTCCACCACGAATGGTTAGGGTTCGTTCCATAGGCTTATGAGGTCGTCTCCCGAGAGTGCAGTATTTATCAGACTTATGCAAAAGATGTGATATAACACGTTACACATATTGCTCAAGTTGAGTATGAACAGTATTACTCACATTGTCAAGCGCAAGCGTCAGGTGCTAAAGTGTAGGCAGAAGCGCACTTGAGTATTACTGCCTTACCATACTCAGTGCCCACTCATACTATGCCGAAAAAAGAGAAAAAAAGGCTACAAGTGGTCATCAGCGACGAACAGGATGCCCTGTTGACCAAGCTGGCCTATGAACTCAGCAGTCCCGAGCAATTGGTTTCCAAGTCGGAGGTAATCCGGCTCTTGATTGAGTCGGGCAGCCAAGAAACCGACGGACGCAAGGAAAAGTTCAAGGAACTGCTGAAAAAGCTCGAGGCCGAAGGCTCGAGCGACGAAGAATAAGCAAAGGCCTGAAGGGTACTATAGCTAAACGCAAAACGTTGAAGGTCGAACGTCGAAAACTCAAAGTCGAAAACCTAAAAACCCAAACTGCGGTCTAGACGGTGTTTCTTGATAGGACAATTATGTCGTCCTGGTGTAGCTTTTTGGCCCTTTGCTCACTTTCCCTTACCCTCGCACGGGCCAAGCCCGGCCCTGTGGGCCTAGTGCTCGCACGGGCTAAGCCCGCCCCGTTGGGGCTAGTGCCACCCTCTCCCAAGAGGGAGAGAGAACTTACTTTCTAGGAATTATTTATTTGCTTTTAGCTTTTGGCATCTTGTGTTTAGCTCTCTGCCCTCCGCTTTTCCTACACTCCTCACCCAGTTCCCAATCCCCTCAGCTCCACTGCCCGGTCACAGCGTGAAAGCCAGCTTTTGTCGTGGGTAGCGAGGATAACCCCGCCCTTGCTGCGGGCCTGGGCTACTAGCGTCTCGAGCAGTTCCCTTCCCTGTGTGTCCAGGGCGGCCTCGGGTTCGTCGAGTAGCCAGATATCTGGCTCCAGCAGGCGCAGTCTGGCCATCGCCAAGCGCTTTTTCATGCCGCTGGAGTACGAGAGCAGGGTTTTGCCTGTGGGCAATCCGACTTGAGCCAGCGCCGATTTAAGCATCGCGGGCTGAGCAGTTCGGTTGTCCAGTCGCAGGGCGTAGTGCAGGTTTTCTTCCCCGGTGAAGTGCCGATGAAAAGCCGGAGGGTTGCTGAGAAACCCGGCCCGACCTTTGCGCTGGAGCAGACCTTGTGTAGGCCGCACCAGCCCGGCCAGAATGCGCAGCAAGGTGGTTTTCCCGGCTCCATTGGGGCCAAGCAGGGCCACCACTTCGCCCTTTTGCAAATGCAGCTCGAGGCCCTTAAACACCCAGTCCAGGCCATAGCGCTTGCTCAGGCCGGAGGAAGTAATCAAAAAGTTCGACACGGCTCAACCCGATTATAGAGAGGTTTTCGAAAAGAACCTTAGGATAGCCTGGGCCTATTTGCTAGGCTCATCTGAGCAGAGAACCACGCTAGGGCTCGAGGTGAGGAGCGATGAGCCACAAGCAGGGGGTTGTAGTGGTGGAGATAGCCTCTGGATTGGAGGAGTAATTAATCTTCCCGCAGCACGTACCCTACGCCACGCACGGTGTGAATCAGGCGGCGCTCGCCGGTGCCCTCGAGTTTCTTCCGCAAATACCCTATATACACGTCCACCACGTTGCTACCACCCTGATAGCCGGGCCACACCTTTTCCTCGATCTCGAAGCGGCTAAAAACCTTGCCAGGACTCTTAGCCAGCAGCTCGAGCAGCTCGAACTCCTTGTTGGAAAACTCGATGCGCCGTCCGCCCCGGTACACCTCGCGGCCCTCGAGGTTGATAATCAGGTCGGAGACCCGAATCTCGCCGGTGATGGCTGGAGTCACCCGCCGCAGGTGGGCCCTTATGCGGGCCAGCAGTTCCTCGATGGAGAAGGGTTTGACCAGATAGTCGTCGGCTCCGGCATCCAGCCCTTCTACCTTGTCCTCCACCCGGTCTTTGGCGGTGAGGATGACGATGGGCACATTGGAGGTTTTGCGCACCCGCCGCGCCACCTCGAGGCCGTCCATGACTGGCAGCATCAAGTCCATCACCACCAGATTGGGGTTGGTCTCGCGGAAGCGTGAAAGCCCGGTGATGCCGTCATAAGCCACCTCGGTGCGGTAGCCCTCGGCTTGCAGCTCGAGTTCGATAAAACGGGCGATATCTTTCTCGTCTTCGACAATCAGAATTAGGGGTTGGTCTGTGCTTTCCATAACAAGCTCAGGGTAGCCGGGATTCTCATGAGAAGCATGGCTCAAACCCTAAGATTTGGCTCATTCACCACTCCCCAACCCAGCCGGGTCTCGTCAGGAAAAGCAAGAATAGGGCTCATGGGAGGTCTTAATGCAGGCTTTGTCCAGCCTCGCCGAAGTAGGCGGGTCTCCTTAGCGGGGCAAGTGGCTATCCAGCAGGGTCATGCGGGTGGGGTTGGGGAGGCTCATGCGCTCCTCGCCTTCGACACGCACCACGGTCTCGAGGCCCGATCTTCCCAAGACCCGAATCAATTCGCTGCGGCTGACCACACGCCCCTGAAGCATATAAACCAGGCCCCGCCGCTGATGGGTGATGACAAAGGGAAGGCCAGCTTGATAGCGCACGATGGTGTTATGCCGCTTGGCTTGTCGCGCCATTTTAGCCAGTTCGCGCACGGCCCGATCTTGGGGACTGGTAAAAGTCCAGAGTTCCGGGCCTTTCCAGGCCAGCGCGAGCAGACCTACTACCGCACCCAACACCAACAACCACACCAACATTTCCGGGCTGAATCCTAGCAAACTGGTCATTTTGTTATTGTAGGCAAAGTTAGCTAAAGGGTTTCTTCATGTTACGCAAGAGAAGCCCTTTTCAAAACGTTTCCCGCTCCAGAATTGAGAACCACGTCCCAGACGGCGTTTCTTGGTCAAGCAATTTTGCTGTCCTGGTCTAGCTTTTGACCCTTTGGCATTTTGCTTTTAGCCTTTGGCATTTGAGGTTCGACAAGTTTTTAGGGTCTAGCACCCGATCCTCTGCTTTCTAGACTTTGCCGCCACTGGTTGGCTCGGAGGTTTTGCCCGGCCAGCCGTGCGGTTTCCTCGATACGTTTAGCCCTGGTTTCTGGCTTCTTGGCCTGGGCAATCCACTCGAGTATGGCCCGTTTGACCGAGCGCGGAAAAGCCGCGAAATTGGCCTCGGCGTTTTCGACCTTTGCCAAAGCTCGAGCCAAATCGGGGGGAACCTCGAGTCGCTCCACCGCGTCCAACTTTGTCCAAGAGCCATCTTTCTTCGCCGCCTCAATCTTCGCCAAACCCGCGGGAGCCATCAACCCCGCTTTGATGAGCTTTTCTACGCGCTCCTTATTGGGCTTCGACCAACCACTTTTAGCTTTGCGCGGGGCGAAGTAGAGCATCGAGCGCTCGTCGTCGAGCTTGCCCGGCCTGCTGTCCACCCAGCCGAAGCACAGCGCCTCCTCGACCTGCTCGTCGTAGCTGAGATGATGTTTGCCGCTGGTTTTTTTGTTATAGACCAGCCAAATACCTTTAGAGGTGGTGTGATTGCGCTCGAGCCAGACTCGCCATTCTTCGCGGCTGTGAGCGAAAAATTGCTGGACTGATTTCTGCAACCTGGGCATAGTCCGCGAACCCTGTGATCAAGGCCGCATGCGGGTATACATGCGGGGGAAGGGAATCGCCTCGCGCACATGCTGGAGCCCACAAATCCAGGCTACCGTGCGCTCCAAACCAATCCCAAACCCGGCGTGCGGCACGGTGCCGAAGGCCCGCAAATCCCGATACCAGTCGAACACTTCTTCTGGGAGTCCGTGCTCGCGGATTCTCTTGAGGAGTAATTCGGGGTCGTGGATGCGCTGCGAGCCGCCGATAATCTCGCCGTAGCCCTCCGGGGCCAACATGTCATCGCTTAGGACTAGCCGGGGGTCGTCCGGGTCAGGCTCCATGTAGAAGGCTTTGACTGCTGCCGGATATTTCTCGAGCACCAGCGGACGGTCATACCGGGCCGACAAGGCGGCCTCGTGCGGGGCACCGAAATCCTCACCCCAGGCTAGGGGCTGCAACTCGAGTTCCGGCTGCTCCTGAGCGATCTTTTTGACCATCTCAATGGCCTCGTTGTAGTGCAGGCGCGGAAAATGGCCCTGTGCGGTGGGCTCGAGCTTGGCAGCGTCGCGCTCGAGAAGCTTCAGCTCCTCTCCCCGCCCCTCCAGTACGCGCCCCACCAGGTAGGCCAGCAGGTCTTCTTGGAGCTGGATGTTCTCCTCGTGGGTCATGAAGGCCACTTCTGGCTCGATCATCCAGAACTCCAGCAGGTGTCGCCGGGTTTTCGAGCGCTCGGCCCGGAAAGTCGGGCCAAAGGTATAAACCTTGCCAAAAGCCAGCGCCCCGGCCTCGGCGTAGAGCTGACCAGACTGCGACAGGTAGGCTTTTTCGCCGTCGAAGAGGTCTACTTCAAATAAATCCGAGGTGCCCTCGACGGCGTTGGGGGTGAGAATCGGTGCGTCCATGCGAATGAAACCGCGCCCACCGAAGAAGTCGTGGATGGCGCGCTCGAGTTCATCCCGCACGCGCAGTACTGCCCAGGGGCGGCGGTGGCGCATCCACAGATGGCGGTTGTCCATCAGGAAGTCCACCCCGTGCTCTTTGGGGGTGATGCGGTATTCCTCCGAGGGTAGGCTGATTACTTTCAGGCTTTTTATTCCCAGCTCGTAGCCCCCCGGAGCGCGGGAATCGGCCTTGACCAACCCCCTCACCTCAATCGCGGCTTCCTGCGGCAGATGGTCAGCCTGCTCGAACTGCTCGTCGGGCAGCTCCCCTTTGAACACCGTGGCCTGGAGATAGCCGCTGCCGTCGCGCAGGGTCAGAAAGTGAATCTTGCCCTTGCTTCGGCGGTTCGTCACCCAGCCCCGAATCAGGGCTTCCTGGCCGTCGTATTTGGAGATTTCATCAATGAAGGCACGTTGCATACCTTCAAAAGTTTACGCCCTCGAGTTGTCCCTGTTCCAACTTGGTGCGCGGACAGCCTGCAATAGCCCAACCCTGGACTCTCGAGCCCCTGCCGAGCCGACGGTGCGGCCTGTGCCATGAGTTACCGCTCGAGTCCGGCCAGCCCTAGCGGTGTCCCACCCGAATCACCGCTCTCGCCGACCCCCATATCTTGGTACACTTGGGGCCATGAAGACCCTGCTAATTTTGTGCGTATTGATGGGTATGGCCTTGGCTCAGGGCATGACTTACAAGCTCAAGGTCAGCGAATGGAGCTGCCAAATGGTGCGGGGAGAGCTGGTCGCCCAGGGCAGCGTGCTCAATCAGTCGGGTGGGATGCTGCGCGCGGTGCGGGTCAAGCCCTCTACGCTGCGGCAGGTTACCTGCCAGATATGGTTTCGTAGCCCCGATAGCGTGCAGATTCCGACCCGTGTCCCGAGCTTTCGCTAAACCTGCCATGCTGCGAATTTTGGGTGGGAGTGCCAAGGGGGTTGCGCTGAAGGTACCAGATTCGGCCAGGCCCAGCCCGGTGCGGCTCAGGAAAGCCCTTTTTGATTATCTGCGCTTTCGTTATCCACAAGGAACCCACCACCGGGGCCGATTTCTGGATTTGTATGCCGGTAGCGGGGCAGTGGGCCTCGAGGCCGCCTCGGAGGGTTTCGAGGTAACGCTGGTGGAAAAAGACCCCCAGGCTCTGAGATTTCTACGGGAAAATGCCCGCCAGGCCCGGCTAAAAGTGCGGCTCGAGGGAATCCCCGTCGAGCAGTATCTTTTGCGGGCTAGCCGGGAAGGGGAGCGCTTTATGGTGGCGTTCATGGCCCCCCCCTACCCCCACGACCTGCTGGCGGATTTCGAGCGGCTGTTGCAGGCCGATATCATCGAACCGGGGGGCTTGCGGATTCTCCAGCACCCCAGCGAACTTTCGCTTCCCACCGGCCAGCGGCGTGAGTATGGCTTCAACACCCTGACCTTGCTCGAGGGTTGAGGGTAGAAACAGATTTCGCCCATAGCCAATAGCTACCTCTTAGGTAAACTTGGTATTGCTCGCAACGGGTGCGGTGCGATATTCGTGAAAACCGCTCGAGGCTCGTGCTGGGGTTGCTTTCCCGGCTTACCCTTGACTCTAGACCTCAGACCCTAGACAATTCCCCTATGCACGTAGTCTATCCCGGCAGCTTTGACCCTTTGCATAACGGTCACTTCGATATCATTGCGCGGGCTTCCAAGCTCTTCGAGCGGGTTACGGTGGCGGTGCTGGAAAACCCCTCCAAACGTGGACAGTGGCTCTTTAGCCCGGAAGAGCGCGTAGAAATTATCCTCGAGGCCGTTCAGAATGCCAAACTGACCAATGTCGAGGCCGACACCTTCGGGGGTTTGTTGGCAGAGTACACCAAACAGCAAGGCTCTAGGGTCATTGTGAAGGGCTTGCGAGCCGTTTCCGACTACGAGAGCGAACTTCAGATGGCCCACCTCAACCGGCAGTATGGCAACCACCCCGAGACCTTCTTCATCATGGCGGCTACCCGTTGGTCTTATGTCTCCAGCACCATGGTCAAGGAGATTGCCCGCTACGGCGGCGATGTGGGAAAACTGGTTCCGCAGGCCACCATCGAGGCCCTCAAAGGGAAGTTGCTGGTGTCGCAATAACCAAGGCAGGCTAAAGTCAAAAAGTACGTCTCGAGAACTCTGTTCTGTAGGCAATGCGCTTAGCGGCTTGCTTTTCCCAGGAGGTACAAAAACCCTTATGCAGACCCTGAGTAGCAAATACGGTAAGGCCCTCGAGGTTGGTCATCTGGTGGGGAGTGAGGAAATCTTCGACGGCGAGGTACAAGAGCGCCGCAATCCCGCCGACCACCAGGATCTGGTTTGCCGCTTTCCCACAGCCTCCAAAGACATCGCCCGAAGAGCGGCCCAGGTTGCCAAGAAAGCCTTCGAGGATTGGTCGCGCAGGCCTGCCCCGGTGCGCGGGGCGGTACTTCTGGAGCTGGCTCGAGTCCTCACCCGCGAGAAAGAAACGCTAGTGCGCCTGATGGTGCGCGAGGTCGGTAAAACCTTCAAGGAAGCCGGTGGGGATGTCCAGGAGGCCATAGATACCGCGGTGTTTTTTGCCTCCGAGGGCCGCAGGCTCTACGGTCAGACCGTGCCCAGCGAGATGGCGCACAAGGAACTCTTTACCTTTCGCCGCCCGGTGGGTGTGGTAGGGATGATAACAGCGGGCAACTTTCCCATTGCTGTGCCCTCCTGGAAGCTGATTCCGGCGGTTCTGGCGGGAAACACGGTGGTCTGGAAACCCTCCGACGACTCACCTGCGCTTTCTTATGTCTTCACCAGGCTGTTCGAGGAGGCGGGGCTACCGCCGGGGGTGATTAACCTGGTGTTTGGCGGGGGTCAGGAGTCCACCGGGCAGTGGCTGGTCGAGCTGATGGACGAGGGCCTGCTTGGCAAGTTTGCGTTTACCGGCAGCACCGCGGTGGGGTGCTGGATTGGCGAGGTGGCAGGGCGTAACCTGCTGCGACCAACCCTCGAGCTGGGCGGCAAAAACCCTTTGGTAGTGCTGCGCGATGCCGACCTCGAACAAGCCGTCGAGGGAGCCTGGTGGAGCAGCTTTGCCACCGGCGGTCAGCGCTGTACCAGCGCAGGCAACCTGATTGTAGACGCACCCATCTACGAGGAGTTCAAACGCCGCTTCCTGGAAAAAACCGAAGCCACCCTGGTGGGCAACCCCTTTGAAAACCCCAAGAGCCTGACCTATGGCCCCTTCATCAACCAACGCTTATTCCAGCGCTGGAACGAACATTATGCCTGGGGCGAGGCTGATGGGGCCAAGCTGCTGTGCGGTAAAGGTCGCATCATGGGCTCGAACCTTTATCCGCTGTTCAAGGGCAACCCTGATGCCGGAATTTTCGGCTGGCCCACAGTTTGGGAGGCCAAACCAGGGATGCGCCAGTTCGAGCAGGAGATTTTTGGCCCAACCATTAATCTGGTCAGGGTCGAGGGGATAGAAGCGGCCATCCAAGCCGCCAATGCCCATTCCTACGGATTATCCAGCGCGGTCTACACCAACCGCCGGGACTGGGCCTACCGTTTCAAGACCGAAATCAAAGCCGGTATGACCAGCATTAACAATTCCACCGTGGGGGCCGAGGCCCATCTACCTTTTGGCGGGGTGCGCGGCAGCGGCAACGGAACCCGCGAAAGTGGGGTGTGGGTGCTGGACGAGTACACCTATTGGCAATCGGTCAACGAGGAATATGCGGGCAAACTGCAACTGGCCCAGATGGACACCGCCTACACCGACGCTAAAACACCTACCAACTGGAGTGAGTTGCTGGGGTAAGTGCAAGCTGCAAAGTACAAGCTCGAGGTCTCTCTTTTCACCCCTGGTTTTTTTGCTGGGTAATTCTCCACCGGCCTGCTGTAACCCATGCCGTAAGATTTAGGGCAGGAGGAAGTTTATGCGCAACCTGTTTGCTACTTTGCTACTGGTGGGTCTGGCAGCCCTGACGAGCTGTGCGCCCCAGGTGCAGGCCAATCCGGGGGAGGTGGTCTACGACGTTCCGGCTGCGAAAGACTTCAGTATGAACCTGGCCGCAGGAAACCCAGTCTTGACCGCACTGGCCCAGTCGGTAGCCACCTACTACGCCCTCGAGGCCCAGCCTCTGCCCGGCTACGGACGCTGGACGCAGCGCTTGAGCCAAGGGCCTACGGCCGTCTATGTTTCGCAGAAGCTAGACCCAAGCGGAAAAGTTGTGGCGGTAATCGAGATGCGCTGGAGTTTCGCGGTGCGTCAGGATGGCTACGGGGTAGTCAAGCTGCAAACCCTATCCTCTGACAAGATTGATGTGGGTGCGGTGGAAGGCCCGGCCTTCAGCCGACTGGATCGGGATTTTACTCGAGTAGCGGGTTCACGATAAAGCAGAAAGCCCCAATATCTCGAGTCGAAAGCTACACCAGAACGACATATATCGGAAAGGTCGCTTAACTTGCAGGAGAAGACCGATGGGCCAATACGCCCCCCTAAGGCATCGTTTCCTGGCCAACTTAATTGACTGGGGGGTAAAAATCCTGATTGAGGTGGGCATAGTGGTTTCGTTGGAAACCCTATTTCCTTCCAGCAGCTATGCCGCATTGGATGGGGCCTTGATTCTGATTTTCTCTGTCCTGGCGGTTGTTGCCTACGATATCGTGCCACTCTCGAGGAGTGGGGCCACGGTGGGCAAGCGGATGATGGGCATTCGGGTGGTAGGTCAAGATGGTCGCCTAATCAGCCTGGGGCGCTCCTTCTTACGGGAAGTGGTGGGCAAATGGCTGAGTGGACTGGTGTTCAGCCTTGGCTATCTTTGGGCTCTCTGGGACAAGGATAAGCAAGGCTGGCACGACAAGCTGGTCGGCACCTATGTGGTGCGGCGTTAGAACGGTTTTCAGAGATAAACGGCAGTCCCCATGGAAAACCCTCCAGGCCAAATCCACGTCACAAGACCGCGCTTGGTGAACGGCCAAGCCAGTATTTATGCGGTAGTCTAAAAGCTGTGGAGCCAAACCCCGAACGCATGACCGGCGAGTTTCGTGTGGACTTGACCCCCCTCGACATCCGTTACCAGGAGTTCAGGCAAGGGCTCCGGGGCTATTCGGTGGCCGAGGTGCGGGAGTATCTGGGCCGTATTTCCGACAAGATGAGCCTGATGGTCGAAGAAAACGAGCGCCTGCGCAGTCAGGTACGCGACCTCGAGACCCAACTTGCCGGAGCCAGAGAAGGTGAAGCTGAACTCAAGCGAGCGGTGGTGGCCGCCGAGCGAATCTCCCGTGAAATCAAGGCCCAGGCCGAGCGCGAAGCGGAAATTATCAAGCGCGAGACCGAGTCCGAGCGCCAGGCCGCCCTGCAAGAAGCCGTAGACCAGATCAGGCGCATGAAAGGCGACATAGACCAGGCCCGCCACGAGCGCGACCTGTTTTTGAGCCAGTTCAAGGCTCTGCTCGAGGGGTATCTCACCTCGCTGGATCGCTACAAACGTTGACTGTAAAGATGCAAAGAGCAGAGTGCTAAAGGTCGAACCATTAAGCCGAACGCTCAAAGCCGAAGGCGGAATATAAAGGGTTGAAAGCTACACCAGGACGGCATAATTGTCCTATCGAGAAACACCGTCTGAGACGCGGTTGGTGTTTTTGGGTTGTTGTGCCTTTAGCTTTCAGCTTTCGACGTTCGACATTTTTGCCCTCTGCGTCAGCTCGAGCCTCGAGCGCAGCTCTTATCAAAAGGGTGTACACTCTTAACCGAAATGCGCTGGCTGACCGTGTTAATTGCACTTGGAATCCTGAGTTTGCTGGCTCTTCCGAGCACGCTCAGCCTGGTGCAAAAGCATTTTCAGCCCCCCACCCTCTCGTTGGCCCGCGCCCAGCCCAGTTATCCGGTCAAGGCCCAGTGGATTGTGGTGCTGGGTGCGGCCCAGTTCAACGGGCATCCCTCGATCATTCTGCGCAATCGCCTCGAGGCCGCCCTGAGGCTATACCAGCAAGGCAAGGCTGCCCACATCGCCACTACCGGTGGATACGGCCTGGGCGATGCCTACAGTGAGGGCGGGGTGGGTTGCCGCTATCTGGAAAGCCGAGGAGTGCCTAAATCGGCCCTCTACTGCGAACAAAAAAGCCGTACCACTTGGGAAAACCTTGAAAACCTCGGCCCGGTGGTGGGCAAAAGCCCCATAATTATCGTCACCGACGAACCCCATCTGCCCAGAGCACTTATCTTTGCCGAACGCCTGGGGCTTCAGGCCAGCGGCTATCCAGTGCAAGGGCAGTTCAAGGAGTCTTACCGACAACGCGAAAGCCTGCTGACGTTTTTAGCCCGACTTGGGTTTAAGTAGAGCAGAGAGTTAGATGTAAGAGCTCGTCTTACGTCGTACGTCTAACGCCAAAAGCTAAAGGTGCAGAGCAGAGGACAGAGAGCTAAAGACCGTCGAAGGACTAACGTCGAACGCCAAAGAGCCTTAAAGCTATACCAGGACAGCATAAAAGGAGAGCGACATGATGAGGTTGCAAAATATCCTCCCGGCAATCTCACCATGGAGCGACTTATAGGCTGTGCCGCTCTGAGCCGAGAACCGCGATAGCCATCGGCGGAATCTTCATGAAAACTGCTCTAAAAGTACAATCCTCGAGCAGGCTTTTTATCAATCGGGACGTGCGAGCAGAAAGGGTTAGATATGACTGAGGTGGTGATCGTGAGCGCGGTGCGCACCCCTATCGGGCAGATTCGGGGAAGTCTTTCGGGGGTTCGCCCCGACGACCTGGCAGGCATCGTCATCAAGGCGGCCCTCGAGCGAGTAGGGGTCGAGGGCTACCGGGTCGAGGAGGTGATTTTTGGCTGTGCCAACCAAGCTGGTGAGGACAACCGCAACGTAGCCCGCATGGGCGCATTGCTGGCCGGGCTGCCCCACTCGGTAGCGGGCGTGACGGTCAATCGTCTGTGCGCCAGTGGCCTGACCGCCATCAACCAAGCTGCACGGGCTATTCGAGCAGGCGAAGGTGAAGTCTATGTTGCCGGTGGGGTGGAGAGCATGACCAGGGCTCCTTATGTGTTTGCCAAAAACCCCATGGGCTTCGGCCCTTCGGGCAACATCACCGGTTTTGATACCACCTTGGGCTGGCGTTTCCCCAACCCCGCCATGGAAGCCCTATTTCCCCTCGAGACTATGGGTGAGACCGCCGAGAACATCCTGGAGATGAGCAGGCGTGGCGAAATCAGAGGTGGGGAAATTACCCGCGCCGACCAAGACCGTTTCGCCCTACAAAGCCAAACCAGGGCCGTCCAAGCCATCCAAGCCGGGCGCTTCAAAAACGAAACCGTTCCGGTTCTTGTGCCAGGCCAAAAAGGCAGCCAGAGCTATTTTGAAACCGACGAGTTCCCCCGCTACACCAAGACCGAGCGGGGCTATGAGCTTTCAACCAGCATGGAACAGCTCGCGGCCCTCAAACCTGCCTTTCGCAAGGGTGGCAGCGTGACCGCGGGCAATTCTTCAGGACTCAACGATGGGGCTGCGGCGTTGGTCTTGATGTCAGCCCCAAAAGCCGCAGAACTGGGCCTCAAACCACTGGCTCGCTGGGTAGGTTCAGCCGCCACCGGGGTTAACCCCAGGGTGATGGGTTTAGGGCCAATTGAAGCTACCCGCAAAGTGCTGGCGCGTACTGGTATGGCCCAATCAGACCTCGATTTGGTCGAACTCAACGAAGCTTTCGCGGCTCAGGCCATTGCGGTACTGCGTGAGTTGGAAATCTCCGAAGAAATCACCAACGTCAACGGTGGGGCCATCGCGCTGGGGCATCCCTTGGGTTGTTCGGGCGCACGCCTCAGCACCACCCTCATCCACGAACTGCACCGCCGCGCCGCCCTAAACCAGCGTGCCAGGTACGGCTTGGCTACCTTGTGTGTGGGCGTGGGTCAAGGTGAGGCCGCCATCTTTGAACGCTTCTAAAGAACTCGAGCTACCTCCCGGACGACCCTAGCTCTATCGCGGTTTTCATAAACATAAAGACCTCGAGGATGATGGACGCTTATTCATGAAAACCACTCTAAGATACCGGTGCGATTTGTACGAAAGCCCCCTCGCTGGCTTTTTCAAAAGCCTTGGCTAGCGTAAAGATTCGCTCGTCCTCGAGGGGCCTGGCGATGAGTTGAAGGCCGATGGGCAAGCCCCCCTCGAGGCCCGCCGGAAGCGACAAAGCCGGAAGCCCTGCCAGGTTGATGGCGACGGTATCAATGTCCGAAAGATACATCGAGAGTGGGTCGGAAAGCTTGTCGCCCAGCTTGAAGGCCGGGGTGGGGCTGGTGGGCATGAGGAGCAAATCGGCCTGGGCAAAAGCTGCGTCGAAATCGGCTTTGAGTTTAGCCCTAGCCCGTAGGGCTTTGCCATAATAAGCCTCGTAATAGCCCGCCGACAGGGCAAAAGTGCCCATCAGGATACGCCGTTTGACCTCTGGCCCCAGCCCAGCCTCGCGCGTGCGCATCATGGTGTTGCCCACGTCTTGCCCGGTTACACGCAGCCCGTACAAGGTGCCGTCGTAGCGGGCCAGGTTGGAGCTAATTTCTGAGGTGTCTACGATGTAATACGTAGCCAGAGCGTAGTGGAGGCTGGGAATACTGACTTCCACGAAGCGCACCCCTCTTCTTTCCAGGGTTGCGCGGAAGTTCTCGCAAGCGGCATTGACACCCGCACTGTTGCCCGAAGCAAAGGCTTCCGCGACGATGCCAACCGTAAAATCGGCGGTCTGCTCGAGGGCTTCTCGAAATTTGGGCAGGACTGGCAAGCTGGTCGAATCGAGCGGGTCGGGGCCGCTCAGCGCGTCGGTGAGCAGGGCTAAGTCCTCCATAGAACGGGCCAGGGTTCCCACCTGATCCAAGCTGCTGGCATGGGCAATTACCCCATAGCGCGAGATTCGTCCGTAGGTGGGCTTGAAGCCATATACCCCGCACAGCGCCGAGGGTTGGCGCACGCTGCCACCGGTGTCGGTGCCCAGGGCAAGTGGGGCTAAGTCTGCGGCCACTGCTGCCGCCGAGCCACCCGAAGTGCCGCCGGGCACCCGTTCCAAGTCCCAGGGGTTGTGGGTGGGGCCAAACGCCGAGTATTCCGTAGACGAGCCCATAGCAAACTCGTCGAGGTTGGTTTTGCCCAGCACTATAGCCCCGGCCTGATGCAACTTTTCGACCACGCTTGCACTGTAGGGCGGGACGAAGTGCTCGAGGATTCTCGAGGCACAGGTGGTTTGCAAACCTCGAGTGCAGAGGTTGTCCTTGACCGCGATGGGCACACCGGCCAGTGGCAAGTTTTCACCGTCTGCAAGGCGTTTTTCGATAGCTTCTGCCTCGGCTTGAGCCCTGGGGTTCAGGCGGATAAAAGCATGAACTTTGGGCTCGAGCCGCGCGATGCGCTGTAGATATTCCTGAAGCACCTCACCCGGTGAGGTGCGGCGAGTTTGGACGGCTTCCACGATTTCCTGAGCCAACATACGCGCACAATCATATCGTGCCTGGCTACCCACCTGGCATCAGACTTGAAACACGCCAAGGCTCATTCGCTCGCGCACCGGATTGAGTGAGCAGGCCTCCAAGCTCCGAATCAGCCGCTCTCGCGTCTGGTGAGGGAAAATCACTTCGTCCACCCACAGCCGCGCGGCGGCATAGCGGGGGTCTAGGGTTTCCTCGTAGCGACCCTTGATGCGCTGGTAAAGGTCGTCCAGGTCTTTATCAATGGGAGTCTGGCCTTCACGCTCCAGCTTGGAAACCTCGATTTCCAACAGGGTTTTGGCCGCCGAAGCCCCGCCCATCACCGCGTATTTGGCGCTGGGCCAGGCGTAGATAAAGCGTGGCCCATAGGCTTTCCCAGCCATGGCGTAGTTCCCTGCGCCGAAGGAGCCACCGGTAATCAAGGTGATTTTGGGGACTACAGAGTTGGAAACTGCGCTCACCAGTTTTGCCCCACGGCGGATAATCCCGTGCTGCTCGGATTCTTTGCCCACCATGAAGCCGGTCACGTCCATTAGGAACAACAGCGGGATGAAACGCTGGTTGACCTCGAGGATAAACCGCGCGGCTTTGTCAGCAGCCTCGGCATAAATCACCCCCCCGACCTCGATTTTGCCAGCCCCGCCGGAAGGCGCGGGCTTTTTGATAACCGAGCGCTGGTTGGCCACAATGCCCACCGGAAAACCGCCCAGCCGGGCATGACCGCAAACTAGGGTCTCCCCGTAGTCGGCCTTGAACTCGGTGAACTGCGAACCATCCACCATTCGGGCGATAACCTCGCGCACGTCGTAGGGTCGGCTGCCTTCGGGAGAGACCAGACCATACACATCTTCGGGTGAATAGACCGGTGCAGTTTGGGGGTGGCGTTCCCTGGCCCAGGGTGCGAGTTCGGGGGCGGCGTAGAGCTCGGCTAGCAGCCGAATGCGATCTATGGCAGCATCGTCGTCGGGTTCGTAGAAATCCACGGTTCCTGAGACCTCGGCGTGCATCCGGGCTCCGCCCAGTTCTTCGGAACTGACCTCTTGCCCGATAGCGGCTTTCACCAGGGCAGGCCCGGCCAGATATAGCCCAGAGCCTTCGGTCATGATCAGGGCATCGGTCATCAGGGGCAGATAGGCTCCGCCCGCCACACAGTTGCCCATGATGGCCGAGAGCTGCGGGATGCCCAGGGCGCTCATCCGGGCATTGAGGTAAAAGATGCGCCCAAAGTCGTCTTGATCAGGGAATACCTCGTCTTGTAGGGGTAGGAATACCCCCGCTGAGTCCACCAGGTAGACCGTGGGAATGCGGTTCTCGAGGGCAATGGTCTGTGCCCGCAGGACTTTCTTGGCGGTAATCGGGAAAAAGGCCCCGGCCTTGACCGTGGCATCGTTAGCTACGATCATCCAGTCGTGCCCGGCGATTTTGCCGATACCGGTTACGGTTCCCCCACCGGGAGCCCCGCCCCACTCGGGGTACATCTCCCAGCCTGCGTAAGCGAGAATTTCCTCGAGTTCCGATCCCCCGTCTATCAGCTTGGCAATGCGTTCCCTGGCGGTCAGACGACCCCTGGCGTGCTGCCGCTGGATGGCTTTGGGGCCGCCTCCCAGGCGCACTTGCTCGAGCGACTGGTGGAAGTCAGCAATTAGCCGCACCCAGCCGTCACGGTTCTGCTTGAAGAGGGCCGACTCCCGCTCTACTCGACTTATAGAACTTTCCAGCATAAGCAAAGTTTACTGTCTCTCCAAGAGGCTCCCAGGTCAGTCCTTACGCACCAATGTCCTGTACAGCGAAATACCATGGGTACGGGATAATTTCCGCTCTCGAGCCGAAGTGCAAAGGTGGGAATAGGGTGAGATACCCCCGCACTCAGATGTGAGCTAAATCAACCTGGGTGGGGGGCTAGAGTGCTATACTCATAGGCGAGTTGAGACCCTCAAGCGCTCTCCTTACCGTGAAACTAGCGGCGGAGGGCGTTTGTCTTTGGTCCGGCTCGGTGATTGCTTAGTGGAGAAAATCTTCGGACGCATCCAAGGTCTCAAGCCCAGTGCAAAAAAGCGTCTCGCCAACCTGTACAACCGTCGTGTGGGAGCCAGCCGACTGCTCTCGGCGGAACTGGCCCGTACCCTGGCGAGCCTGTCGGGTGAGCTGGAAAAGCCGATCAGCCTGCTCCTGGATCGTACGGGCCGGGTCTTGCGGGTGGCGGTGGGGGATGCCAAGGAAGTCCCGGTGCCGCAAACCGCACAGGTCGAAACCCGGCTTTCGGGCTACCGCCTGATTCACACGCACTTATCGCGGGGCCGCAGGGCTCCCCGCGACGACGGCACGCGGGGCAACGGCGGCCTGTCGCGCTCCGACCTCTCGATGCTCTTTTTGAACCGCCTGGACGTAGTCGCGGCCCTCGAGGTGGTCAATGGTCAGCCAGACAAGCTGGATTTGGCCCTGCTTTCCCCACCCAAAGCCGAAGAAGAAGACTGGCAGGTATTGCCCTCCAAGCCTTATTTTGAGTATCTGGACTGGAATGTTTCGGAGGCTGTAGCCGCCCTGGAAGAAGAACTCTCCCGACAGGCTCGGGTGCTGGATGTGAAGGATGGTTCAGGGGAGCGGGCGGTGCTGGTG
>JADMIM010000055.1 GCA_015478585.1 Thermaceae bacterium
GGCGGTGGGCTCGAGCAACAACAGCCTTACGGTGGCCCTGCGGGTTCCACAAAACGGCGACCCGGCCAACACCGCCTACCGCTACTCGATGACCTTCCTGATTTTCGAGGATAGCATCACACGGGTGACGGAGAGCCTCGACGAGCAAGCCGCTTCGGGGGCTGCCACACGGGCTAGCGCCATCAGCGCCACTCAGCTCGAGGTGATGTGTGGCAGCAGCTATAGCGGCACTAATCCAGCTGCAGTGTTCGTGCCCAGCGTAAAAACGGCTGGGGTCGGGAGCGCATACTCGGCCTGGATGGGCGGGAACTTCGCCATCATCAACGAGACCCCGCCCAGCATCAGCGTCACCGGCAACGTACCCAAAACCTTCTCCGACAGTGCTTTGCTAGGGGGCTACCAGGCCCTAGGTGGAGCCACCCTGAGCGCTAATGGTTTTGCTAGCACCGATACCAACCTCATCACCGACAACACCGGCAGCTTTACCTTCACTACCCAAGCCGGTAAACGCACCAGCACTAACTTTACTTACAAAGTCTCCGACGGCACCTGCACTTCCCCGGCCCAGCCCGCGACTGCGAATATCACCGGGATGTACTGGTTTGTTAACAACAGCGGGGTCAATGGCTCAGGTCGCTTTGGCAGCCCCTTCAACACCCTAGCTGGGGCACAGACCGCAGCGCAGGCAGGCGACGTGATTTTCGTGTACCGCGGTAACGGTAGCAGCAGCGGCCAGAACTCCGGCATCACCCTCCAGAACAACCAGAGCCTCTTCGGGGAGGGGGTGGGCCTGAGTGTGGATGATGTAAATATCGCTGCTGGAACCAACCCGGTCATTGGCAACTCCGGCGGGGTGGGGGTTACGTTGGCCCAGAACAACACCGTTCAGGGCTTGCAGATTGCCGGGAACACCTTCGGGGTGAGCGGAACCAACCCGGTCAGTGTGACCCTCAAAAAGCTGGTGGTCTCGGGCGGTAGCAAGCTCGGCAGCGACGGCGTGAACATCGGCTCGAGCACCGGCTCCAACGCCATCACCCTGCAAAACTCCACCCTGAGCAACTCTGGTGGCTACGGGGTATATCTCTACAGCAGCTCGAGTGCCGCCGTGACCCTCTCGGTTACGGGTAACACCTTCCAGAACAATGCCGGGCTGGCCCTGAACACCCTGCTTCAAGGCAGCGGCAACAGCACCTTCGATTTTAGCAACAACACCATTACTAACACCACAACCCTTTACGGTGGTATCGGTGTGCTCGCCCAGGCCAGCGCTGCTGGTACGCTCTACCAGGGCCGGGTTAACAACAACACCATCACCCTGGCCCCTGGAACCCTTGCCAATAGCGCGGGCAGTGTGGGCATTGACATCCAAAGCCTGGGGGCCGGGAACACCCACCTTCAGGTAAACGGTAATACTGTCACCGGCTACGATTCTTACGGTATCGGGGCCGTGACCAGTGGAACCACTGGTGGTCGCCTCGACCTGACTTTGACCAATAACACCACCACCTACGCCAATGCCAATACCCTAGCCATTCGGGGCTTCAACCTTTCGGCGGGAACCAGCGGCTTTGGTGGCCCCAGCACCTTCTGTCTGAACATGAGCGGCAACACTACCACCACTGCTCTCCCGGCCCGCTTGCAGCAGCTCAATCCCGCCAACACCACGGTTCCCAACCACGCCTTCTTGCTGAATGGCTTTAGCGGCAGTGGAACCACCGTCAGTGCGGTGCAGAGTTTCGTGGCAGGGCTCAACCCCGCCGCCACCATCAGCGTGCGCTCCGCGACCAGCCCGCCTGGTGCTGTGCCTTTTGTGGTGGTCAACTACAGCACCGGCACCTGTACTGCCCCCAGCTTCTAAAGGAGGTTTTCGTGTCTGAGCCTTTTATCGGTGAGGTCAAGATTATTAGCTTCAACTTTCCGCCCAGGGGTTGGGCCTTCTGCAACGGCCAGCTCCTGCCCATCGCCCAAAACCAGGCGTTGTTTTCCATTCTGGGGACTACCTTTGGCGGTGATGGGCGGCAGAATTTCGGGCTGCCCAACCTGCAAGGCCGGGTTCCCTTCCACCTCGGCAACGGCTTCGTGCTGGGGCAGGTCGGCGGCGAGCAGGCCCATACCCTGAACCAAAGCGAACTGCCCACCCACACTCACGCTCTCCAGGCCAGCAGTAGCGCTGCTACTAGCAATCTGCCGACGGGCAATGTCCTGGCTGCACCCAAAACCCCGCTCTATGGCCCGGCAGCCAGCCTTACCGGGCTGATCCCGGCTAGCCTGGCCCCGGTGGGCGGCTCACAGCCGCACAACAACATGCAGCCCTATCTGGTGCTAAACTTCGTGATTGCCCTCCAGGGCATCTTCCCCACGCAGAACTGAGGTGCGTATGAGCCAACCGTTTGTTGGTGAAATTCGTATGTTCGGCGGGAACTTTGCTCCCGCAGGCTGGATGTTTTGCGAGGGCCAGCTTCTAAGCATTGCAGCGAACGACATCCTTTTCAATCTGATCGGCACCACCTACGGTGGCGACGGGGTGAGCACCTTTGCCCTGCCCGACCTGCGCGGTCGGTTGCCAGTCCATGTAGGGCCAGGCTTAACCTTGGCACAAACTGGTGGCTCCGAGACCGTCACCCTGGCCGCACAGCAAATCCCTGCGCACACCCACACCCTGGCAGCCAGCGGTGCTGCTGCCACCCAGACTGCCCCTACCGGGAATCTGCTGGCCCAGGCTGACAGCGGCCAGCTTTACCTGGCTGACACGCCTACCGTGGGCCTGAACGCGCAGTCGGTAGGGAGTGCAGGCGGCAACCAGCCGCACAGCAACCTGGGGCCGTATCTGTGCGTGAGCTTCATCATCTCGCTGTTTGGGATTTACCCGAGCCAGTAAGGAGGCCCAAGTGGATCCTTTCGTAGCCGAAATTCGCATCTTCGCGGGTAACTTCCCGCCAAAGGGCTGGGCCTTGTGCAACGGCCAGCTTCTACCTATAAGCCAGAACACCGCGCTGTTCTCATTGCTGGGCGCTACCTATGGCGGGGATGGCAAGAGCAATTTTGCCCTGCCCAACCTGCAAGGCAGTGCCCCCATGCACCCTGGTCAGGGGCCGGGGCTGTCCCTCCATAACCTGGGCGAGTCGGGCGGCTCGCCCACCGTGACCCTGCTGGCATCCGAGATGCCCGCCCATAGCCATGCGCTCCAGGCCATCAACGACATCGCCGATAGCGCCACCCCCAATCCGAACGAGGGGCTGGCTCGAGGGGTCAACCTCCAGCCGTATGCTAGCGTCGCCCCCAACTCTGCCCTGTCGCCCCAGGCTGTCGGGGTAGTCGGAAGCAGCCAGCCCCACAACAACCTCCAGCCCTATCTGACCCTAACCTTTATCATCGCTTTACAGGGTGTCTTCCCCCCCAGGAGCTAAAGTGCATACCCGTCGCCATTTCTTCAAAACCGTTTTGGGCTTAGGTCTGGGTGCTTCCGGGATTGGTTTGGCGCGGGAGGTACGCCCCAAGCTGCGGGTGGGTGTGCTGGCTTCTTCGGGTGCGAAGGGCTTTTTGGCAGCCCTCGAGGGAGCCGGTGGCGAGCGTGTGGAATTGCTGCCTGGCCGTCTCGGCACTACTCCGGGTTCGGCTATGCGGGAGGCTAGCGGGTTGCTCGCCTCCAAAGTGGCGGTATTGGTAGTGCTGGGAGACGGACTCGAGGACACCTTACGCCCCCTGGCCGAACGCTACGCGGTGCCCGTCCTTCTGAGTGAGGTTGGCGTGTTGATGCCCCGTGGGGTCAGCTCGAGCCCTTTCATTTTCAAAAACTCGCTGCGGCAGTGGCAAGCCGAGTGGGCGCTGGGAGCCTGGAGTGCGGAGCACCGGGGCCGGACGGCGGTGGTGGTGACGGGGCTGCTCGAGGCGGGCTACGACCTGCCCTATGCTTTCAGGGCGGGCTTCGAGGCTGGGGGTGGGCAAGTTTTGGCGACCCTGGTTAGTGACGGGTCAACGGGCAAGCACGACTTTAGGGCGGTGGTCGCCCAAATCCGCGATTTGAACCCTGCGACGGTGCATCTGCTCGGGAGCAGTCGGGAGGGACTGGAGTTCGCCCGCTACTACCCCAACCTGAGCGTGAGTGGCTTCGGTGTGGGCCAACTGCCCCCTGCCCTGACGGGGGCTTTCTGCGCGACCACTGCACCTGCGGGGGATGGCCTCGAGACCTTGGGGCGGTGGGCCGCAACATGGCTGAAGGCGGCGGAAAAGCCGGACTCGAGGGGATTGCTATTGGCCCTGCATGATGCTGTGAGAACCGAACCGATCTACCTCAGTAGGGTTCAGGGGAGTGTGCGGGTCAAGCTTGCCCTTTTGCCCGAGCCCCCAGCCCACCACCCGGCCCTGCTGAGCCTGGTGGCTCACCCCCGTAGCGGCTGGACAAACCTCTACCCCAATGTTTGAAACCGTCGCCGGAACCCTTAATCTGCGCCCCGAGACACCCACCGACCTGCCTTTCCTACAAGGCCTCTACGCCAGCACCCGCGAGCAGGAGCTGGCCCTGGTGCCCTGGACTTCCCAGCAAAAAGCGGCCTTCCTCCAGTCGCAGTTCGGGTTGCAACGCCGCCATTACCTCGAACACTACCCTGGCGCACAGTTCGCAGTGATTGAGCTGGAAGAGCGAACTGTCGGACGAATCTACATCTACCGAGCGTCGCAGGAAATTTGCCTGATGGACATTGCGCTATTGCCGGAGTACCGAGGCCAAGGCATCGGTGGAGCGCTACTAGCGAAGTTACTCGAGGAGGCCCAGCAACAGGGGCAGTGCGTCACCCTGCATGTCGAGGAGAACAACCCGGCCCGGCAGTGGTATCAGCGGTGGGGGTTCGAGCGGCTCGAGGTGCGCGGGGTGTACTGGTACATGCGCTGGAAACCACTCTAGCTAAAAATCGCCTCGTATCCCATCCCAGAGCCATCAGGGCCGATGGGCACGATAAAAATTTCTTGTCGGCCCAGTGTGGGGTGCTCGAGCGGATAGATTCGCTGGGGCAAGACCGGCGAGACCGGCCCATGAAAAAGCAGGGCGAAGGGATGGTGCGGGGCACTCAGCACCCTCGAGGAAAGAGGGCGCACCTCGCTCAGCGTGAGTTCAAGGTGGCCTTCAATGAAGGGGATAACAAACACCGAGCCCAGGTGGGGGCGGAAGGTCTCGAGGGTGAGTGCTTCAGCAGGCACACCCGGATTTTACCCGGCTACGGCTGTAGCAAGTAGGTCGGGGCAATGCCGATGCGGAGGTTGGTCAGGCGAACCACGCTGAGGCCACTCTGAGGTGGCACGGGATCGCTGCTGAGGAGCACCAGTTGAACCATCTGGCGGCCTGAGAGTAGTGCTTCGGCCCGTGCTAGGGCTTGGCTGGTGGTCTCGCCCAGAGCTTGGCTGACCCGCAGGGTAGGGCTGGTAGTGAGGAGAAAGCTGAGCTTGAAGCGGTAGGGGGTAGGGGAGGTGGAGAAGGTTCTGGGCAACTTTACCGCGACGTTGATTAGGCTGGTGGCTCCGGGGTTGATGGTTCGATCCGAGGCTGCGAAACCGTAGTCGAGTACCTGTTCGCTCCCTGCGAGCAAGCCCTGAGCCTGCGCCCCGCGCTCGAGCCCCGTGCTTTCGGCCTGGCTAAAACCCTCGAAGTTGCTGGCTTGGGGGTCGGGCTCTGGCCCGGCAGGCCCGAGTTGGGTGCCTTGGATGGGCCGAATGCTTTGGGCTACCAGAGGGTCGGTAATGGCCGTGCCATCGGGATGGCTGGGGCTGGGGAAAGCCCTAACTGTACCCACCGCCGTGCCGCCGAGGTTGGCGGTAGCCGCGTAGGCCCGTAGGGTCAGGTTTTCCAGCGACCCAGTACTTTGGTTTTCCACCCGGAAGGTCACGGTGAGGTAGCGGTTGCCGCCTTGTAGGTCGTCGAGATCGGTATAAGTCAGAGGGGTAAGGGCCACAGTGGCGCTCGAGTCAGCGAAGCTGGCCTTGGCCCCTACATCCCAGGCCACACTCACCGTACCTAGCGGTCTGCTATCGGAAACCGGGGGCGCAGCACTACAGCCCACCAGCAAAACCAGCAGGAAAAAGACCCGCATCGGCTTCAAGCTCCAGTACCAGGACGCGGTGGGTGACGGAAGGTCTCTTGGTAGAGGCTGGGGGACTCCTCGTCTCCTAGCAAAGGGAGACCGTCAAGTTCCACCCAGGCGTGTCCCTCGAGCTTTCCTTGTACCCGCCGCACCCCGCTGACAAAGGCCACGTTTCGGCCCTCGGCCCTCAGGGCGACATAGGTTGCCAGGGCTCGGGGTACACATCCGTTTTTGCGCCGACCCAGTAGCCAGCGCACCCCCCGTACCACCTCCTCGAGGCGGCGACCCGACCCGTCAGGGTAGAGCTTTATCGGACGCTCGAGGCGACTAAAGGTTTCGGGCAGGTTTTGCCCATCGCGCAAAACACGCTGCATCCGTACCACTCCAGGCAACTCGTGCAGCACGTCGCTTAGCAGCCCTGGAAGTCGTGAAAGCCGCCCGAACCAGCGTTCGAGAGTCCACGAACCCAGCTCGCCCACAGTTCGCAACTCCCAGACGAGTCGCTGAAACACGGGTGGAAGGCCCACTGTGCCGCGGCCTTCCCAAGGGTCGCAGCGCGGCAAGAGAAGCTCGAGGGTCCGCGGACAACCCAGCTCGAGGGCTCGGCGCTTCAGGTCGGTTCGCGTCAGACCGAACTTTTCTACCAGAGCCTGGGCATCTGCTAAGTCGTGGGGCTTGGCTCCCCATTGGTCGTTCCACCCTCGGTTGAGCAACAACCCGACCAGCAGAGCATCCAGGGGTTGCATCAAGCGGATCACGGCATCTCCCATCGGCTGAAGCTCCGAGCTATCCCAGACCGCCTGGGTAAAGCGCTGTCGCCTATCCAACCCTGGCCCAGGGCGCTGGAGCACCTCCAGATGCAGGTCGAGTCGCACCAGGCCGTCCGGGGTATAGAGGTGGCTGGCCTCGTGAGAGAAATGAATTACCGTATCGTGACGGCTCCAGCGCTCTTGCCAGCCAAGTCGCTGTGCGATTTCCGCTGCCGCTTCGGCTTGAGCAGGCCGAACCAACACGTCCACATCGCCATAAAAGCGCATTCCTGGCCTTGGGTAGACAAACTCAGCCAGCGCGAAACCCTTGAAGAGTAGGGTCTCGATCCCCATGTTTTTCCAAGCCCCCAGCAGAGGCAGGAGCCAGGCTTTGATCTGTTGGTGGCGCAGCTCCTGAGCTAGATAGGCCCGCTTTAGCTCCGGACGCAGAGGGTGATGTAGGGGCAGACGGGTGTAGAAATAGCCCTCGAGGCGGGCTGAATGGGCTTGTTTGATGGAGATGGGCGGTACTCCCACATATGTCAGTGTATATTCCCCAGCGGCCTGAACGAATACCTGTTTTCGTGGACATATGGGGTTTGGCAATCCTGCTTCACGCATTTGATGCCTACAGATGAGCGTTTTTCACTTGCCGGAGGGCTGCCCCAGGGTCAACGTTTATGAAGACCACGATAGGCTGGGATGGTTGGCCTTCTCGAGGTTCATCTGATATACTCTGCTCTTGCGTGACTTTGGGGTCGGCGCATTTTTTGCTGACCCAGCAGTCATGTTCTGAAAGGAGGTGAGCATGGCCCAATACGACATCAGTGTTATCCTTAACCCCAACCTAGACGGTGCCCAATCCGCAGCGGAGAAAGACATCATCAAGGCGGCCTTAGAGCGTCATGGTGTAAACATCAAGAATACCGACGACTGGGGCAACCGCCGCTTAGCCTACCCGATCCAAAAAGACCCGGAAGGCAACGTGTTATTTTATACCGTCGAAGCGAGTGGGGAAAGCAACACCGCGCTGGAGAAAGAACTTCGCCTGCGCGATCATGTACGTCGCGTTACCATCATCCGCGACCGTCCCGAATGGCGCAAAACCAAGAAGAAGAAGTAGCCATTCAAAGCTGAGTTCTAGAGGTTAGAGCAACGACCGCAACGAACTCGAGAAGTCTGTCTCAAGTCTCAAGACACAGGTTCCAGGTCAAAAACGTTGGTTTTGTCATGTGATATGAGACTTGCGACCTGCGACAAGGCAAACGAGACAGCTTAGACTAGACCAAGACTCACACACAAAGGACTGATTATCATGGCTCGAGGCCTCAACCGCGTAACTTTAGTAGGCACCCTTACTCAAAACCCCGAAATGCGCTACACCCCTGGCGGGCTCGCCGTGCTGGAACTTAACCTGGCGGGCAACGATATCGTCACCGACGAGCAGGGGCAGACCCGCGAACTGGCCTGGTATCACCGGGTCAAGCTGCTGGGCAAGAGCGCAGAGTATTGGGGGGACTCCCTCAAAGCCGGTATGGCGCTATTCGTAGAAGGGCGGCTGGAGTACCGCTCCTGGGAACAGGAGGGGCAGAAGAAGAGTAGCCTGGATATCCGCGCCGACCGTGTAGAAGTGGTCTCGCTCGAGGGTAAGAAGGGTTCCCTCACTGTCACCGATGCCCGTGGACAAGAACGTTTGCGCGACGGGCTCAATCATGTGATGCTGGTGGGCAACCTGACCCGCGATCCCGAGCTGCGCTACACCCCGCAGGGCACCGCTGTAACCCGCCTTTCGCTGGCGGTAAACGAAAAGTACGTGTCCAAGGGGGCCGAACAGGAGAAGGTGCACTACGTCGAAGCTCAGGCCTGGCGTGACCTGGCCGAGTTCGCGGCAGAACTCAAAAAAGGGGACGGAGCGTTCCTAATCGGGCGCTTGGTAAACGACTCCTGGACCGCTCAAGACGGCACCCGCCGTTACACTACCCGTGTAGAAGCGAGCCGTTTAGAGCAACTTACCCG
Source organism: Thermaceae bacterium (assembly GCA_015478585.1). GTDB lineage: Bacteria > Deinococcota > Deinococci > Deinococcales > Thermaceae > Meiothermus. The sequence continues at coordinate 8,837 of JADMIM010000055.1, forward strand.
TGGAACCGCAAACGCAGGTGGAGCCGGTTCCCAAGTGGCAGCGCAGCAACCAGTCGCTGCCCAAAAAGGCCGTGCGGGTAAGGTAAACATTGACGAGGGCTTGGAAGACGATTTCCCACCTGAGGAGGACTTACCGTTTTGAGCACCAAAAAGATGCAGAGCCGGGGCGGCAAAGACCGCAATGAACGGGGTGAGCGCGGCGAACGCGGGATGCGTCGCAGTCGCAAGCCCAAAGTGGCCGCAGCCGTTGGGGCTTTTGACCTCAACGACTTCAAAAACATTGACATTCTCAAGCGTTTCCTCTCGGAGACGGGCAAGATTCTGCCCCGTCGCCGCAGTGGTCTGAACGCCCAGAACCAGCGCAAGTTGGCGAGAACCATCAAGCGAGCGCGGATGATGGGGCTGCTTCCCTTCACCGACAAGCTGGTGCGGAAATAGGGGGCACTATGAAAGTAATTTTGCTCGAGCCCCTGGAAAACCTGGGCGATGTGGGGGCCGTGGTGAACGTAAAACCCGGCTATGCCCGCAACTTCTTGCTGCCGCGCGGTTTCGCCACCGTCGCTAGCGAGAGTAACCTCAAGACCCTCGAGGCCAAGATTCGTGCTCAGGCCAAAAAAGCCGCCGAGCGCAAGGCCGAAGCCGAGCGCTTGAAGGAACTCTTGGAGCCCATCACCCTGCAACTGCGGGTGAAAGCTGGCGAGGCCAAGATTTATGGTTCCGTCACTAGCCGCGAGATTGCCTCGGCGCTGGAAGCTCAGCACCAAATCACCATTGACCCCAAGCGTCTGGTGCTGGACAAGCCCATCAAGGACTTGGGCGAGTACACCCTATCCTATAAGCCCCACCCTGAGGTGCCCATCAACCTCAAGGTGAACGTGGTGGCAGACAAGGCTTAAGCCGAAAAGCTGTGTGAAGGGCAGGCCCGAAGGCCTGCCTTTTCTTATACTTGGCTTGTGCCATTACCTCCGCTCCAAGGCGACGACCTACCCGCCGGGATTCACTGAGCCGCACTAAACGAAGTTTTGGAGCGGTTTGGTAAAGGCTCCCTTCAAAGGGAGTTGGTGACCCGTCGCTTGGTTCACCTATATGCTCTGGTTCAACAAACCCGTCATCTCGAGCGCTTTCTCATGTTGGGAGGTTACGTCTCGTCCAAGCCAGAGCCGAATGATATAGACATCATCATGCAGGATAGTTTTGACCTCGAGACCTGTCCGCCCGAGTCTGAAGCTCTGTTCGACCATTCTCTCGCTCAAGCCCATTATGGAGCGAGCATCTTTTGGGTAAAGCCCAGTTCGTTGGTGCTTGACACCCTCGAGGAGTTCATCGCTTACTGGCAAACCAAACGAGATGGTACGAAACGTGGCATTATTGAGATAGTCGAGGAACAGCCATGATACAAAATGACCAACAGTTAGCTGTTACTCAAGAGCGGATAGCTAAGTTTCAAAGCTGGCTCTTGCAGATGCGACAAACTGCTTTGCCTAAAGAGTTTGAAAAGATGGCTTCGGGGTATCGTCTCGAGATCGAGCGGATGCAGTCGGAAGTGCTGGATTACCTGTTGCGCCCGGCTAAGGTGGCCTGAAACTTTACTTCGTTCATCTCGAGCGGTGAGAGTTCGCTGCTGTTCAGACCTTGCTGGATTTCAGTGCGTAGTTCGGTGGGGCGATTTTCGTACTCGAGCACCAACTTCTATACGACCTCGAAGTCATCGGAATACCGACCACTCTCAACAAGGCCACGTATGAGCGGTTCTTGTTGTTTGTTGAGCGTCACTGTCATGCCTCGAGGCTACCCCGCTGCATACTCAGGTCGGGCTCTGTTTGGATTGCGTTCCCTCTTATTTTTTGAGCGCTTCCGCTCGCCAGGAGTTCTGCGGTTCATAGCCCAGCACTCGGCGGGCTTTCTCGATGGAAAGCAGGGTTTCGTTTGGCCCCACACCTTCCCTTAGCGGAGTCCCCGGAAACACCTCGTTCATCAGCTCGGCATTGGGTCTTTGCATTACCGTATCGGCGTTGGCAATAATGAAAACCTCGGCTCCAGTGAGCGGAGCCTCGAGGGCCTTGCGGATCGCCTGAGCCGCATCGCGGGCATCAATATAGGCCCATAGGTTCCACTTGCGTAGCCTGGCATTGGCATCGAAACTTGGGAAACGGGCATAGTCGGAGGGCTCCATCACATTAGAGAAGCGCAGCCCGATTATCTTGAGCTGCGGGTTCCAACGACAAAACTGCTTGGCCATTTCCTCGCCCAAAAACTTGGATAACGAATAGGCGCTCTCGGGCCGTCCGGTATAAGCTTCGTCCACCGGGACATAGGGCGGGGGCACATCGAAGGGAAGCCCCAAGACGGTCTCGCTCGAGGCCCAGACCACATTGTGGATACCCAGCCGCCGGGCAACCTCGAACACGTTGTAGGTGCTCAAGATATTGTTCTCGAAGATGACCGCATTAGGATAGCGTCCGGGCGCGGGAATAGCCGCCAGATGCACCACCGCATCCACCCCGCGAAAGCGATCGTCCACCTCGGACAGGGCCTCGAAGGTCTGTCCGAAGTCGGTGAGATCGAGCTGGGTGAAGGGACACCGTTCTTGGGCCGGAGCCACCGCATCCACATTGACCACCTCGTAGCCGTGGCCCAGCAGGTCTTCCACGCAAGCCCGCCCCAGTTTTCCACTACCGCCTGTCACCAATACCCGCATCATTATCCTCCTCGCTTACACAAACTCAGCTTATCGCGTTTTTTTGTCGAGGCCCCACAGCCCTTGTCGCGCGTACAGTAAATATCCTCAGGCCATCTCGAGGTTCCTTGCGGAAACCGCTCTAAATAGACAAACTCGAGGCCCCGTACCTCGAGTTTTTCCGGTTGTGGGTTTGGAGCCGAAGGTCAGGATTGAACTGACGACCTACTGATTACGAATCAGTTGCTCTACCGCTGAGCTACTTCGGCAACAGCGGCTCACTTGCCGCGAGAGGTTATTTTAACGGTTCTCCCGTAGCAGAGCAAGCATGGTAGGATGCCGGGACTTATGCGCAAGGATGGCCGAGGCCCCAGCGACATACGCCCACTCTCGATTCGCAGCGGCTACGTGAGCTATGCCGAGGGTTCGGCTCTGGTAGAGCTGGGGCAAACCAGGGTATTGGTCAATGTATCGCTCACCGACGGGGTTCCACGCCATGTCTCCGGCCGAGAGGGCTGGCTGATGGCTGAATATAATTTGTTGCCGCGCTCGACCAAAGACCGCAAAGAGCGCGAACGGCAAAAGCTCTCGGGCCGCACTGCCGAAATCCAGCGTTTTCTGGGGCGGGCTTTCCGAGCGGTGCTGGACTTGAGCCTGCTGCCCAACAAAACTGTAGTGATAGATGCTGACGTAATTCAAGCCGATGGCGGTACTCGAGTGGCTTCACTGCTAGGTGGTTATGCTGCTTTGCATATCGCTATGGATCGGATGGTCAACCTGGGCAAGATTGATGAGTGGCCCCTGACCGAGTTCGCAGCGGTGAGCGTGGGCTGGCTGGGGCCGGGCCCACAAGGGCAAGACCAGCTTCTGCTCGACCTCTCCCAAGGGGAAGACGAGGCAGCTTGGGCCGACCTTACGGTGGTAGCGACCCAGAGCGGCGACCTGATCGAGGTGCACGGTGCAGGTGAGGGACATACCATCCCCAAAGCGATCTACTACCGAATGCTCGAGCTAGGTCTGGAAATGGTGCCCCAATTGGTGCGTCTGACCCACAATCAACTCCGCGCTAGCGTATCCTAGAACCCAGAATATATGCGGGTCGTCGCAGCCACCACCAACCTCAAAAAACTGCGCAAGCTGAGGGATTTGCTCTCACCTTTGGAGTGGCAGGTTCAGTCGGTTTCCGAGTATGCTCAACCCGACCTCCAACTCCGCGAGGGCGAACATCTGCTCGAGAGCCTGCGCACCGAGGCCACCGCATTGGCAAACCGGCTGGGCCAGGTGGTACTGGCTGATGCCTCGTTTTTCGAGTACCCCAAGGAAGGCCAGACCGAATACTTTGCGCTGCAATTCGGGGAACCCAGTAGCGACTGGGAGCGCAACTGGAGCCTCATCCGCAAGCTACAGGGCATTCCCACCGAGGAGCGCCGGGCCCGCTTCGTCACGCTGATGGTGCTGGCGCATCCCGGCGGCACTACCGAGGTCTATCAGGGCCGTACCCTGGGGATAATTTTGCCCAAGCTCAAGGGCCAGGGCGGCAAAGGTTACGACCCCCTCTTTTATGTACTCGAAGCAGGCAAGACCTTAGCCGAGATGAACACCCTCGAGCGCGAGCAACTTTCTCCCTGGGAACGTGCAGCCCGTCAGCTTGTGAGCCACCATGCGCTTTTGTACCTGCGGCAAAACCAAGATAACCTGCCTACCGAAGGCGGACTGGACAAACTCATAAGGAGCATTATGGCCTCGGTTCCGCACGCCCCTCAAGCCCCTGGTTCGCCTATGCGCCTGCTAATTGCTACCTCCAACCCCGGCAAGTTTCACGAACTCAAGGAGGGGTTGGCCTCCCTGGGCTGGGTTCTGCTTTCCCTGCTGGACTTTCCCTTCAAGCTGCCCCCCGAAGAGGGCTCGACCTTCGAGGACAACGCCATCCTCAAGGCTGCCTATGCCGCCAAGCATTCGGGCCTGGCTACCCTGGCCGACGACTCGGGCCTCGAGGTCGAGGCTCTGGGCGGCGAGCCTGGCATCTATTCAGCCCGCTTTGGTGGTAAGAAAACCGACATGGAGCGCAATGTTTATCTGCTCGAGCGTCTCAAGAACGTTCCGGCAGCACAGCGTAGCGCCAAGTTTGTGGCGGTGCTGGTCATCGCCCACCCCGATGGCTATATGGAAATGTATAGGGGCGAGACCAAAGGAGAAATCCTCGAGGCCCCCAGGGGCGAATGGGGTTTTGGCTATGACCCCCTGTTTTATGTCCCTGAGACCCAGCAGACCTTGGCCGAGATGAAGCAGGAAGAAAAATATGCCCACTCCCACCGGGGCAAGGCCATACGGGCACTGCTCGAGGCCCATAAAGCTGCGGGTAAGCGCGAGCAGCCTAGGCGCGAGTAGATGCACAGCACCCCTTACAAGAACAGCAAACTACGGTTCCCCTGCCTTTCCATGAATAAGCGTCCATCGTCCTCAAGGTTTTTGTGGTAGGAAGGCTTAGATAACTCTGCCACCTAGGCAGAGTTATTATGAAAACCGCGATAAAGAGCATTGTTGTGACCCTGGAGGTGATCCGATAGCCTCGAGGCATCAAAGCCTTTGAATCCAGCCATGCTGCCTTTGGCGTAGCGGGGTATGGAGGTTAGAGCGGTTCCCACGAACACCCCAGACAGTCCTCGCTGGCTTTTTGTGTGTCTGGGGTGATTTACCCTGCACGCGGTGCAGGGTAAATGTGGGAAACGCAATAAGTTACAAAGATGCGACCAGAGCTTACTACTCTCCTGAGGACACAAAGCCTTTTAGGGTCGGCGAAAACGAGGTGTCAAAATGCGTATTTTATGGGCCGGAGCACTCGTGCTCACCCTGCTGAGTTGTGGCAACACAAGCACATCCAACCCTTCAGCCTGCACTCAGATTCAGATGGTGAGTGTGGCGGTTGGGTTTAGTCCCACCCCCATCACGGTGCAGAAAGGTGGCTGTGTGATATTCAAAAATGCCGATCCTGCCATCACCCACAGCGTCGGCAACGACCCCGCCAAAACCAGTGTACAGACCATCAGCGTCAGTCTTCTTGCCCCAGGGTATTCGTCTACTCAGATCACCCTCAACCTTGCTGGAGAAATCGACTATATGTGCACCATCCATAACTCCATGAAAGGGGTCATTAACGTGCAATAATCTCCACCAAATCCACTGCGTGTTAGTCTTGAAACAGAGGTAGCTATGCGCTCACTGATTGCTCTAGGACTCTTGATAACATTAGCCAGTTGCGGCGGAAATAGCTCCAGTTCTAATCCCCAAGCCTGTACGGAGATTCAGATGCAACGTGGAAATGTCTTTAGTCCCAATGCCGCCACAGTCAAGAGGGGCGGGTGTGTGGTGTTCAAAAATGTGGACACCACCGATGTTCATAACGTCGGCAAAGATCCGAGCAAGCCTAACAGTGTGCAAGATATTAGTGTCAACACTCTATCCAACGGTCAATCCTCTTCGCCGATCATTTTGAATATCGCGGGCGAGGTGGATTACCTCTGCCAGATTCATTTTGGGATGACAGGCAAGATCAATGTTCAATAGCTAGTTCCCCCTCGAGGTGATTATGCGCAAGTTGGGTTTGCTGTTCCTGGTCTTGGTGTTGGTAGCCTCGGTAGCGGTTGCGCGTCCTGCTTATCGCCTGGCATTAATCGAGCAATTTCATCTCGTGCCGGATAAAGATGGTGTTCGCACCATAACCTGCCAGTATTGCCATATCAACCCAGGGGGTGGCCCAGGCTGGAACCCCTTTGGCGAACTGGTGCGTTCCAACCTCAAAACCAGCATCAACCAAGCTCTCTATGATGCCCTGGCGGAAATGAAAGATTCCAGTGGCGACGGTTATCCTGATGTATTGAAGGTTTTCGCGGGTTTTTTGCCGGGCGACCCCAACTCCAAACCTTTGGTCTCGGTAGATTTCCTCATGCAGGCTTTTCTAAAGGCGGGCGGTTTGGATATCTACAAACCCAAGTAGGATTAGGATTGCAGCACCGTATACACTTTTGCGAAAAAATAGCCTTGGACGAAGGGCCAACTGGAGCAGCGTGGCAATTCATGTAGGACGCGAAGGGTGGTCGTAGGCCATTCCGGTTTTGCCGGAACAGGTGGGCCTAGTGCTCTGCGGCTACCCGAGGGCGGAGTGCGCCATGCGCATAGCCGCTCTGCGGCTACCCGAGCGGAGTTCTTCAAGTGTCCACCCTCGAGCCTCTTGCGGATATGGTGGAGGCTTGTTGATGCAAACCGTGATATTTTGTGCGGTCTGGTTCCCTCGAGTCCCTGGCTCCGGCGCAGATTTTTCTGGCGATGAGACAGCCTTGGTCGCGTTTCCCACATCTGCACTCTAGAACGCTCGTTTAGATATACTTCGGGCGGGAGGAAAATTTTATGAATCGTCAAACCCTTTATATCGTGGCAGCTATCCTGGTGATCATCGGGCTTTATTCCTGGTTGGGCGCACATCATCCCCTTCGCAGCATTATCTTTTTCGTGCTGGCTATTGCCGCGGGGCTTTGGGGTAGTCGTCAAAAGGCTTGATAGCAGGCTCCTTGCTCGAGTGGAAAAAAGCGTCCTTGATTGCCCCAGCACTCTGGCTGCTGGGGGTTATTTGCTAAGTACCCCCAAATCTGACTAGCGCTATATCCGCAGTTCAATGACTTTGTAAATGCCCGTTCTTGAAGACGCGAGCGTCAGATTCAGCGCAAATCTATTGTGGAGATACTTGGAGTGGTTTTCGCAAAGAACCTTGGGGTAGCCTGGGCCTATTTACTGTGCCCATCTAAGCAGAGAACCACGATAACGTAGTGGAGGTCTACCAAAGTCCGGCAGTCTTTACTTAGCTTTTACTTTGTACGCCTACCCTGTCGGAGGTATGAGAAGCACTTCGCATCCCCCGGTGAAACTTTCCCAGATTCCTCTTCAGCCTACCCTGTGGTTGGCTGTTCTGGGCCTGCTCCTCCCCCTGATGGGGTTTGGCTGGTTGGCGGAGGACGTGTGGAGCCATCAGTCGCTGGCCTGGGATAACGGCCTCCTGCTGGCGATTCATAGCCATGCCAGTGCCACGCTGGATAGGTGGATGGTGGGGGTCAGTTTGGTGGGCGGGGCCAAAGGCATGTTTTTGTTGGTGGCAGGGGTGTTGGGCTATCTGGCCTGGCAGCGGCGCTGGATGCAGGCGGTGTTCTTCGCTGTGGCAACTGGGGGCGCAGAAGCCATGAACCTTGGGCTCAAGGCCATTTTTCATCGGGCTCGCCCCGACCTCTGGCTCTCACCCACCCCCGAGCACGACTATAGTTTTCCCAGCGGCCACGCCATGGGTGTGGTAGCGGTGATGACGGCCCTGGTGGTGCTGGCCTGGCCTACTCGCTGGCGCTGGTGGGTGTTAGGGCTGGGCACCCTGTTTGCCCTCACGGTGAGCTTCTCGAGGCTCTATCTGGGTGTACACTTCCCCTCCGACGTGCTGGCGGGCTGGGGGGTATCGCTGGCCTGGGTGACGGCACTGCTGCTGGTGTTTGGCACAAGGGGCCACCACCTCCTCTCGAGGAAACCATGAGTTGGGGCCAGCCTCTTGCTCGAGCTTGGAAATGGGTTGGGTTGGGAATGGCGGTGGGACTGCTGGCTTTGGGCACGCTTTTACTGGTCTGGAGCCAAAACTTACCGGACGTGGCCCAGTTGGGTGGCCTCAAAACCTTGGTGGGCTTGGGTACTACCCAACCTAAGCCCCTGCCCGAGCCTTTCACTACAGCCCGCCCCGACCTGCCCGTAGCCCTCCCGGATATTGCGCCGTTCGCGGTGGCGGCCATTATCAGCAGCGAAGACCGCCGCTTTTATCAGCATCCTGGCTTCGACCTGCGCGCTCTGGCGCGTAGCCTCTACGAGACCCTGCGGGGCCACCGCCAGGGAGCCTCGACCCTCACCGAGCAACTGGTGCGCTCGACCTTGCTGGCCCCTGACAAAACCCTCGAGCGCAAGTTTCGTGAGATGCTGCTGGCTTATCAAGTCGAGCAGCGCTACAACAAGTCGGAAATTTTGGCGGGCTATCTCAACACGGTGTACTGGGGAGCCAACCTCTCGGGCATTCGTTCCGCTGCCCTGGCCTACTTTGGCAAGCCCCCCGCCGACTTGACCCTGGCCCAAGGGGTGTATCTGGCGGCCCTGCTGCCCGCACCTAACGCCCGCTTTGCCCACCTAAAACTGGCCCGCCGGGAGATGCAAGTGCGCCTGAAGGTGATGGTGCAAGACGGACTTATCACCCCCCAGCAGGCCAAGGCAGCCTGGCTCGAGCCCCTCCAGCCCAGAGGCTGGCAGGCCCAGTACGACCGCAACGGCAACCTGCTACAAGCTCGCTTGATTGAAGCCCAGGCCAACGTGCTGGGTCTGGGGGGTAATTTGTGAGCGCACTGATTACAGCGGTTCTGACGGCCTCGTACTTGGGGCTATTGGGGGTGGTGTTTGCTGAAACCGGGCTGCTGTTAGGTTTTTTCCTGCCTGGAGATAGCCTCTTGATTACGGCGGGGCTGCTGGCGGCACAGGGCTCGCTCTCGCTGCCCCTGGTAATGCTGGCCTGTACGCTGGGGGCCATTTTAGGCGATAGCCTGGGGTATGCCATCGGGGCCAAGTTTGGCCCGCAGGTGTTTAACCGGCCCGGCTCGAGGTGGCTCAAGCCGGAGTTTGTAGAGCGCACCAGAGCGTATTTCCAGCGCTACGGGGCCAGAACCCTGGTGATTGCCCGCTTCGTGCCGGTGATACGCACCTTTGCCCCCACCCTGGCCGGAGTCGGCCAGATGCCCTACCGCACTTTTTTGGCTTATAACGTTCTGGGCGGGGTTTTGTGGGGAGCCGGGGTTCCGCTGGCGGGAGCCGCCCTGGGTAAACTAGTACCCCACCTCGATCGCTATATCGTCCTGGTTATTGCCGTGGTGGTTGTGCTTTCGCTCATCCCGGTGCTGCTGGAAGCCCTCCGCAGCCGGGCTTGGGATTCATCAGGCCGCTAAGATGCGTCCTGAAGGAGGTTCTTTGATAGGGTAATTAATGCATCACCGACCTAAGAAATGCAGAACTCGAGCGCTGCTGCTGAGTTCGTGTTGAGGTGAGGCTCGAGGGTTTCACATCCATATCATCTGCTGACGTTAGCGTGCCAACTTAGGAAAAGTCTGGGAGGAAGAACCGAATGCTGAGCTTTGTCCAACTCGTTGTGCTGGCGGTGCTACAAGGGGTTACAGAACTGTTCCCGGTGAGCAGTTTGGGCCATACCATTCTGCTCCCGGCGCTGCTGGGCTGGTCTTTAAATCAGAAGGCTCCGCAACTGCTGCCGTTTTTGGTGATGCTGCATCTGGGCACGGCGGTAGCCCTGGTGATCTATTTTTGGCGAGACTGGCTCGAGCTGATTGGTGGCTTCTTCGCCAGCCTGCGGGGCCAGCAGACCCCACCGGGCCGAGTGGCCTGGCTGCTGATTGCCGCCACGGTTCCGGCGGGCCTGATTGGCCTGATTTTCCGCAACACCTTTGACCGGCTGTTCCACGACCCCAAGCTGGTGGCCGGGGCCTTGGTGGTCAACGGGCTAATTCTGCTGGTAGGCGAAATCCTGCGCAGGCGGGCCGCCCAGACCGAGCTTAGCCGCATTAGCGCACTCAGTTATGGTCAAGCCATCCTGGTTGGCATCGCCCAGGTTGGGGCCTTGATTCCAGGGCTTTCGCGTTCGGGCCTGACCATGACCGCGGGACTGGCGGTGGGTTTGTCGCACGAGGCTGCCGCCCGGTTCGCGTTTTTGCTGGCGACCCCTATCATCCTGGCGGCAGGGGTGCTCGAGGTGCCCAAACTGCTACACAACCACCAGCATCTCTTGCAGGCCCTGCTGGGCGGTGTGCTCACCGGCATCGCAGCTTATTTGTCCACGGCCTTTCTGGTGCGCTATTTTCATGTCGGCAAGCTCAACCCTTTTGCTTATTACTGCATCGTAGCCGGGCTGCTGGCCCTGGTGCTGGTACGCTAAGGTCTGAATGAAAGCCTTCTGGTCTATATGCATAGGATTGGGTCTATGGGGGTTAGGCTTGGCCCAACAACTTCCGGCCTCGGTGAGCGTGCTGGGCTTCACCGCTCCTGATGGGGCTTCGCAGGATGCCCTGACCCTCACCACCCTGCTGCCGCAAACCCTGTACGTGGTATTGCAGCGCCAGGGAGTAGCCCAAGTAGACGTGCAGCCAGTTTCCACCCTTCCGGCCCTCGAGGCGGCTACCATCGGCCTGGCCCAGGGCACTCAGGTGGTGATTGGCGGGAGCCTGACCCCGCTTTCGGGCAATTTGGTGATTACTGCCTATCGCTATCAGACTGTCGAGGGTAGCACCCAGGTGGTGCGCACTGCCGTCCTCACCACTGGCAGCCCCTACGACCCCGAGGTGCTGGCCCGCAAAATCTTGAGCCAGCTCTTTCCCCGCAGCCTCAGCGACCTCCAGCCGCAGGTGGCAGCCCAGATTGTATTGCAGCCGTCTACCCTCAACCTGCCGGTGGGCGGAACCCACAAGCTCGAGGCGCTGGTACTTTCCTCCTCAGGAACCCCCATCCCCAAAGCCCAGGTGATGTTTCAGTCCACCAACCCTTCAGTGGTGCAGGTGGATGCCAATGGGCAAATCCTGGCCCTGTCTCCTGGTCAGGCCACTGTCGAGGCCGACGTGCTGGGTCTCAGCGGCAGCAGCGCACTCTCGGCCCGCACCAAAATCAATGTGGCTGCGCCCTATCTGGGTTTGCGGGCGGGATACGGGGTGATTGGAGCGGGTCTGAGCGGCGGCGTGGAGTTTGGGGTGCGGCTTACCCCGCAGAGTGCCTTCACCCCGCCCGACTTGCCCCAGGCCAGCAGCAGTGGCGACGTGCTTTCCATCGTGGGCAGCTTCGTGGGCAAGATTATTTCCGGTGGCAACGTGAGCCTGGGGCTGGAGTTTTTTCAGGGGGCAACCGCGCTCACCCTGACCACCACCCAGTGGGCCGGGCAAAACTACCTGGGCACCGGTCTGATTTACCTGCCTGGTTTTAGCGGTGGGAATGCCACCTTGGGCCTGGATTTTTATCTAGGTCGAGAGCTGTTTGTGCCCTCCCAGGCCAGCTTGCCGCTCGAGCTGGAGTTCCAGTTGCTCTTTCCCAGCGTGGGGCCGCAGATCAAGCTCTCGCTCATGGCCGGGCTGGATGTATTTCAGTAGACTTCCGTAGAAGTTGCCGCTGGCTGCCAATAGCTACCCACTGGTTTTTGCAAGAGGTCTACAGCCATTACTTTCCCGGATAGAAGCCTAATATCTCGCACCTGTCGTGGGAAATGCTCTACAGGGCTCTTCAAAATAAACAGCCGTTGTAGGGATAGGCCCCTCACCGACAGGTTTTGTGGCCTGCGGGGGTTGCCCCACCAAAGTTCCATCATCTTGAAGGTGGTTAAGAGCAGTTTTCGGCATTGCCCGGTGTGAATTGCGACCAGCCCAATGCTCGTGAAAACCGCGGCAGCAAAGCCTTTTGCCACCATAGGCCAGAACAACCTAGCTCCCAACTGTGGGTCAGGCCGCAAATCTTGAAGCCTGAAAAAGAGTATTTTCATGCAATCATTGGTCTGACCACTCGACCAATCCTTTATGCTCGTTCGCCGCACCCGCATTCCCGAGCAGCTCGCCCAGGAGCTGGAAAAGCTCTTGCAGGATGGAGTCTGGCAGTCGGGCGAGCAAATTCCGCCGGAGCGTGAGCTGGCTTCGCGGTTTGGGGTCAGCCGGGCTTCGGTGCGAGACGCGCTGCGGATTCTCGAGCTGCACGGCTGGCTCGAGATTCGCCAGGGAGAAGGCACGCGGGTGGCTCTGCCCGCCGAAAGCTTCGCCCAGCGCCTACACACCCGTTTGCACGAGCCCGCCTTCGTGGTCGAGCTGTTCGAGCTGCGCCGCATTCTCGAGCCGGGGGTGGTGGTGCTGGCGGCAGAGCGGGCCACCGAACAGGATTTGGCGAAACTGGAGCGACTGCTCGAGGAGCAAAAAGGAGCTTCGATAGACTTGCATAAATTCTTAGAACTCGACCTGGGCTTTCACAAAGCCCTGGCCGAATCCGCTCATAACAGTCTGTTGGCCGAAGTTTTGCAGCTCCTGGTGGTCGAGTTGTGGCAGACCCGGCTTTCGGCGACGGCTCGGCGTTTTCGCCCGGCCAACACCCTGCGCGAACATCGGCGCATCTTTGGGGCCATCCGCAAGCGAGACCCCGAGGAGGCTCGAGTGGCGATGTTGGCGCATCTTTCTACGGTGGAAGGCTCTGCTTTAGCAGAGCACGAGGAGGTGGCTCGAGGATGAAGAAATGGGCAGCAGTGACTTTGGCAATCTGGGCTTTGGCAGGGATGGCGGGAGCTAAAACCACCCTCACCGTGGGTTTAGACTCCGACCCCCCCAGCCTCGACCCCCTGCTTTCTTCGGCGTTGGTAGACCGCCAGGTACAAAACCAGATTTATGACAAACTGGTAGACCTCGATGCCAACCTCAAAATCGTGCCGATGCTGGCGACGAGCTGGAGCGTGGAGGGGGGTGGCACGGTCTACATGTTCAAGCTGCGTCAGGGAGTGAAGTTCCAGGATGGCAGCGACTTCAACGCCGAGGCTGTGAAGTTCAACCTGGATCGCTACCGCACCGCTCCCGGCTCGCGCAGGGCTGGGGAGTTGGCCCCGGTCAAGGACGTGCAGGTGGTGGATACCTATACTGTGCGGGTGGTGCTCAAGGAGCCCTTCTCGCCCTTGCTGGCGATTCTTTCAGATCGCTCGGGCATGATGGTGAGCCCCACCGCCGTGCAGAAGCTGGGGGCCGATTTCGCCAACAACCCTGTGGGTAGCGGTCCCTTCAAGTTTGTCGAGCGCCGCCGCCAGGATCGTATCGTGCTGGCCAAAAACGAAAACTACTGGATGAAGGGCTTTCCCAAGGTAGACGAACTTATTTACCGCCCTTTCCCCGACGACGACGTGCGCACCGCCAATCTGCTCTCGGGTGCGGTGAATATCATTAGCCCAGTGGCCGCCAAAGACCTCGAGACCCTGCGCAAAAACCCCAACCTTAGCGTGAGCACCTTCCCCGGCATCGGCTATCAGGGCATCTACCTCAACGTGAGCAAGGGAGCCCTGGCGAACAAGGCCCTGCGCCAGGCTTTTGCCGCTACCATTGACCGCGACACGGTGGACAAGGTGGTCTTTCTGGGTACGGCTCAGCCTGCCAACGGCCCCTTTCCGCCGGGCAGCGTGGGCTACGACAAGAGCATCCCTGCTCCTAAGCAGGATCTAGACCTAGCCAAGAAGAAACTGGCTGAGGGTGGGAAGCCGCAGGGCTTTAGCTTTACCCTCTCCATCGCCCCCGGCCCGGTGCTGGCCCAACTGGCCCAGGTCTATCAGGCTATGGCGGCCCAGGCGGGCATCCAGATCAAAATCGAGCAGGTCGAGTTTGGCACCCTGCTCGACCGGGGCACCAAGGGCGACTTCGAGGCGATGGCCCTGGGCTGGAGCGGGCGGCCCGACCCCGACGGCAACATCTACGACTTCGTACGCTGCAAGTCGCCCAACAACTACTCGCAGTACTGCAATCCCAAGGTGGACGCGCTTCTCAACCGGGCTCGGGCCATCCGTGTGCCCGAGGCCCGGCGTGCTATCTACAGCGATGCTTTGAAAATCCTGCTGGACGACCTGCCCTATGTCTACACCTACGTCCCACAGACCACTATCGGGATGTCCAAGAAGCTCAGTGGCATCCCCACCGTTCCCGACGGCATCCTGCGCTTTAGGGCGGCGGATTTGGGCGAGTAGGACAAGACCAGCCGTATGGTGGAAGAATTCCCGGCTCTGGTAATTGAGATTTCGGCCTGGCCCCTCTTGCTAAAGGGGGCCAGGCGGGGTCGTCTGGGGGAAGCGGGTGGCAGGCCCTCGAGGGGTCATAGCCCATGATTCTTTTCGTGCTGCGGCGTTTGGTGGGGGGACTACCCACCTTGCTCTTGGTCACGCTGCTGGTGTTTGCCCTGACCCGCGTGCTGCCCGGCGACCCGGCCACCCTGCTGCTGGGTGAGGAGGCCAACCCCCAGCTTGCCGCCAAGCTGCGCGAGCAGTTGGGCCTCAACCGCCCGATTCTGGTGCAGTACGGAGCCTGGTTGGGCGGCCTGGTGCAGGGGGATTTGGGCCGCTCAATTCGGGACAACGAAAAGGTCAGCCCGATTATCTGGCAGAAACTTCCTACCAGCCTCGAGCTGGCCTTTTTCGCACTAGCCATTGCTCTCCTGCTGGGGGTTCCGGCGGGGGTAGTGGCAGCTTTGCGCCGAGGCTCGGCCACCGATGCCGGGGTGACGGTGCTGGCGCTTTCCGGCATTTCCATCCCCAACTTCTTTTTGGGCATTTTGCTGGTCTATTTGTTCAGCATTCGCCTGGACTGGATTCCACCTTCGGGCTACGTCGAGCCCTGGGTGGATTTGCGCAAAAACCTGCTCCTGATGCTGCTGCCCGCTTTTACCCTGGGAACCGCCCTGGCCGGAGCGATTGCCCGCTTCACCCGCAACAGCCTGCTCGAGGTGCTCTCGCAAGACTACGTGCGTACCGCACGGGCCAAGGGCTTAGGGGAGCGCATCGTGGTCTGGCGGCATGCCCTGCGTAACGCGGCGATTCCGGTGGTGACGGTAATCGGCTTGCAACTGGGCGGGCTGCTGGGCGGTGCAGTCATCACCGAGCAGGTTTTCTCGATACCGGGCTTCGGGCGGCTGGTGGTGGACTCGGTGTTCAACCGCGACTTTCCGGTGCTGCAAGCAGTGGTGCTGATTTCGGCGATATCGGTGTTTCTGGTGAACGTGCTGGTAGACCTGCTGTATGCCGCGATAGACCCCAGGATTCGCTATGGATAAAGACCAAGGTAAAAAGGTGAAAAGTTGAAAAGGTCAAAAATAAAGGCCAGTAGTTAACTTTTCACCTTCTACCCTTTTGCCCTTTTCACCTTCTTATGACTCGCACCCTCCGCTCCTTTCTCTCCAACCGCCTGGCCCTGGCGGGCCTGGTGATGGTCTTGCTGCTGGCCCTGGGCGCGGTGCTAGCTCCCTGGTTAACGCACTATTCGCCTACCCAGACCGATTTCACCGGGTTGCAGCAAGCTCCTTCGTCCAAGCATCTGCTGGGAACTGACGAGCTGGGGCGGGATATCTTCTCGAGGGTGCTCTTCGGGGCCAGGGTTTCCTTGGTGGCGGGCCTGATTTCGGTCAGCATCGCGCTGGTGTTGGGTGGCTTAATTGGGCTGGTAGCGGGTTTCTACGGCGGCTGGCTGGACAACCTGCTGATGCGTCTGACCGATGCCATGCTGGCATTTCCTTTCTTGGTGCTGGCTATTGCCCTGGCGGCGGTGCTGGGCCCCAGTTTGCAAAACACCCTCATCGCCATCGGCATCGTCACCACCCCGGTGTTCGCCCGGCTGGTGCGGGGTCAAGCGCTGGCCGAACGGCCTCGAGACTACGTGCAGGCGGCGGTGGCGCTGGGTGGGGGAGACCTGCGTATTTTGCTGCGTCACCTTCTGCCCAATATCACCGGGCCGCTAATCGTACAGGTCAGCCTGAGCACCGCTGCTGCCGTGCTGGCCGAGGCCACGCTCTCGTTTTTGGGCCTGGGCATTCAGCCTCCCACGCCTTCCTGGGGCTCGATGCTCAACGCCGCGCGGGGCTATTTGGCCTATGCCCCCTGGATGGCAATTTTCCCTGGCCTGGCGATATTTCTGGCGGTGCTGGCCTTCAACCTGATTGGTGACGGCCTGCGTGACGCGCTCGACCCGCGCACCAAGAAGTGAAAACCATGACTTCTCGATTCCGCCAGCGTTTTTTCCGCAACAAAGCGGGCCTGTTTGGCCTGGCGGTGGTAATTCTGATACTGCTGCTGGCCCTCCTGGCTCCCTGGCTGGCCCCCAAAGACCCTAGCCAGCAGTTTTTCGATGGCCTCACCCTCGAGGGCAAACCCCTGCCGCCGGGTGGGCAGTTTCTGCTGGGAACCGACACCTTGGGCCGGGATTTGCTCTCGAGGCTAATTTGGGGAGCCAGGGCTTCGATGCTGGTGGGCCTGATTGCCAATGGCGCGGCGGTGTTGATTGGGGCACTGGTGGGAGCCTCGGCAGGGTACTTCAGGGG
>JADMIM010000056.1 GCA_015478585.1 Thermaceae bacterium
GATACAGCCAGGGGGCCAGCCGGGGGCCGAGGGTTTCGTACTGGCCCATCATCAGGGCGAAATTCTGATCCACCATCAAGAAGGCAGCCAGGGCTTTCATCCGGGCTGAGAGAGCCTCTAAGGGCTTGGCCAGCACGCTGCTGTACATCACGTAGCGCAGGTTGACCACCACCAGGGCCAATAACACCAGAGGAATCGCTGCCCCGGCCCCAATCAGTTGCAGCGAGACCAACTGCGCCGCGCCCGCGTAGACCAACCCCGACATGAAGGTAATCTGGGGGATGCTCAAACCGGCACTCACCCCGGCGATACCCGTCACCATGCCGAAGGGAATCACCCCCAGAGTAATCGGCAAAATTTGCCAGACTCCACGCCAGAAGGCTTGCCGAGGGGTAGCGGGTGGGGTCATAGCCAGCACTCCATCTGCTCAGGGGTCAGGTTGCCACCGCACAACACTGTAGCGACGCGCTTCCCCTGGAAGGGTGAGCTTTTTAGCAGCGCGGCGATACCCACCGCGCCGGAGGGCTCGAGCACCAATCCTAAATGTTGATGGGCCAGCCGCATGGCTTCTATCGTCAAATCATCTTCGACCAGCAGCACCTCGTCCACGATACCCTTGAGGTCTTCTAAAGCTTCAGGAACCGGAACCCGCACGCCGATGCCGTCGGCGATGGTGCTAATTGAATTGGTCTGGACGAACGTGCCGCTGCGCCAGGAGCGCTCCATCGCGGGCGCACCAGCAGCGCAAACCCCGACCACCTGGGTTTGTGGGCGATGGGCCTTGATCCAGCGTCCCATCCCGGCGATCATGGCCCCGTTGCCCAGGGCAATCAGGGCGGCATCCAGCGGCTGTGGATATTCGAGCAGCTCGAGCCCCAGTGTCCCGGCCCCCTCGGAGATTTCGACCTCTTTGCTGTCCTCGACCATCCAGGCCCCAGTTTCACTACAGAAACGTTTAGCCTCGAGCTTGGCGGCATCGAAATCTTCGCCATGTAGCCGGACTTCAGCTCCCAGCTTGCACATTCGCTCAATCTTCAGCGGATTGGCCTTGGTCGAGGCGTAGACAATCAGTGGAATCTGGTGTTTGCGACAGGCATAGGCCATCGCTTGCCCAAAGTTGCCCGCGCTGGCACAGACAATCTGACGCTTATCCCCGCGCTCCATCACCTTGGAGATGAAATAATCCGCGCCCCGGCCTTTGAAACTGCGAATTGGGTTTAAGGTCTCGACCTTGACGACCAGCTCGAGGCCCAGCACCTGGCTCAATGACTCGCAGTTGTACTGCGGCGTATTGAGGAACACGGGGTCAACTATGCGGCTGGCCTCTTCGATGTGCTCGAGGGAAAGACGGTGCTTCACGCGCAAAACTCCTTTGCAGTTTGGTACAAGATTTCGCTCAGGCGCTCGAGGCTCGCCAAGTCCACCCACTCCGCCGCCGCGTGCGCCCCAGCTCCTTTTACACCGAACAAGAAGGAAGGGATGCCGACTTCGGACAGCACCGCACAGTCCGTCCAGAACGGCTCCCCTTTGATTCTAGGAACCACGCCCAGGACACGAGCCACTTGTTCACGCAGAATCTGCACGATGGATTCGGAGTGGGATATTTGGTGGGGGACTCGAGCCAAGTCCCGCCGCAAGGTGGCTTTGAAATCCGGGTCGGAGGCAGTGATTTCGTCGAGGATAGCTTGGATTTGTGCCTCCACAATTTCAGGAGTTTCGCCGGGGACGGTGCGGCGCTCGAGCCAGACCGTACATTTTGCCGGATAGCTCGAGAGTTCCTGTCCGCCGGAAATCAGGGAGGCGTGGAGTGAACCGGAGCCGAGCAGCGGATGGGTCGGGTTTTCTTGCAGTCGCCTATCGAGCTTCTCGAGTTCGACCAGCACTTTTCCAGCTTTCACGATTGCGTCCACACCGAGGTCGGGCCGGGAACCGTGTGCGGCTCGGCCTTGGATGGTTAGCTCGAGCCAGACAAATCCCTTATGCGCCAAGGTCATCTCTAACTCGCTCGGCTCGGTAATAATCGCAGCATCCGCACGGAAATGCTCGACCAGCTCGAAGCTCCCGAGGCTGCCGTACTCCTCGTCGGCGACGCAGGCCACCAGGACATCGCCGCGCAGGTTCAAGGCTTTGGCCCTGGCAGCCGCGACCAGCATCGCAGCCACACCCGATTTCATGTCATAAGCCCCGCGCCCATAGAGTTTCCCGTCCTGGATGGTTGGGTTTAGCCCGTCTGGGATACCTTCCAGCGTCACCGTATCGGTGTGCCCGTTGAACATCAGCGACTTCCCTCCACCCGTGCCTTTGGCGACCCCGACAACCGTGGGACGGCCTTTTGTGGCCTCGAGCCGGTGGGTCTCGAAACCGCGCTCTTTCAGCCAAACCTCGATAAAACCGGCAATTTCGCCCTCTCCCGGCGCTCCCGGAACCAAATCGGGGTTGACCGAGTTGATGTGGACGATCTGCTCGAGCAGTTTAATAACCTCGCTCACCACGTACTCCAATCATTCGTCAATCAAACGAATAAACCCGCGTAGCCGTTGAGCGCAGGAGCCCCGCCCAGATGTGCGTACAGCACTTTGGAGCCCTTGGGAATCGCACCTTTTTGAATCAAATCCATCATCCCGTGCATGGATTTACCCTCGTAGACCACATCGGTAATCATGCCCTCGAGCCGCGCACATAGCCGGATGGCCTCCAGGGTGGCCTCGCTCGGCAGGCCGTATTCGGGGGCGGCGTAGGCGGTTTCTAAAATCACGTCCTCCGGGGTAATTTCCCGTCCTAGCTCGACAGCCTCGGCGGTGAAGCGGGCAATTTTCAGGATCTGCTCGAAGGTCTCCCGAGGCTTGGCGCTGGCATCAATCCCGATGACTTTGCGGGCTTTTTCCTGTGCCGTGAAGCCCACGATCATACCTGCTTGGGTGCTGCCCGTGACCGAGCAGACTATGATGTGGTCGAAGAAAACTCCCAGTTGCCGTTCTTGCTCAGCGACTTCGGCAGCGAAGCCCACGAAGCCCAGCCCGCCCAGCGGATGGTCGGAAGCCCCCGCCGGAATCGCGTAGGGCTTTCCGCCGCGTTCCCGAACCGTGTCCAGCGCACGCTGCCAGCTCTCCCGGAGGCCGATGCTGAAGCCAGAGGGGTTCAGCTCGACCTTGGCCCCCAGGATGCGCGAGAGCTGGATGTTGCCCACCCGGTCGTAGACCGCGTCGTGCCAGTTGACCCAGTGTTCCTGCACCAGATGGGCCTTGAGCCCAGCAAAGGCGGCTACCGCCGCGACCTGGCGGGTGTGGTTGGACTGCATCCCGCCAATCGAAACCAGGGTGTCGCAGCCTTGAGCCAGGGCATCCGGGAGGAGGTACTCGAGCTTGCGCACCTTGTTCCCGCCGTAGGCCAGGCCGCTGTTGCAGTCGTCGCGCTTGGCCCAGATTTCCAGGCCCAGGTGTTCGGAAAGGCGCTTGAGCGGGTGCAGGGGCGAAGGGCCAAACATCAGGGGGTAGTGGGGGAACTTCTCGAGGTTCATAGATTCTCCTTAACGTTCCAGTTGCTTAGCAGGGCTTCTTTTGCTCCATCCAGGTCGCGTTTTTCTAAAGCCCGAAGCAGTTTTTGGTGCTGCTTGGGGGAGTCTTTGCCCAGCGTGCCCGAGCCAAAATACGCCTGCTCGAGCCGCCGGTACTTGTGTTTGAGACCGCTCAGGATACCGATGAGTTCGGGATTATCCGAGCGCTCAATCATGACCTGGTGGAACCGCACGTCGGCCTCGGTAGCCTTGGCCGAATCGCGGGCCTCGAGGGCTGTTTGCAAGTCTTGGTTGGCCTGTTTCATAGCCGCCATATCAGCCTTGTTCAAAGCCAATAGAGCCAGCTCCAGGGCTAACAATTCCAGCGCTAACAGGATGGGATAAATCTGCCCCACCTCCTCCAGCCCGACGCTCTTGACCCGCGTCCAGCGATTAGAAGCCGTCTCCACCAAACCTTCGTCCTCGAGCCGCCGCAGCGCTTCCCGCACCGGAGTCCGGCTTACGCCCAGGCGAAGGGCCAGCTCCTGATCGCGCAATTGCTCGCCGGGCTCCAAGCTCCCCTCCACAATCCAGTCGCGCAGCCGCTCGTACACGCTCTCGCGCAAGGACGGGCGCTCGAGGGCTAGGGCGGAGACAGGGATAGGCATACTGAAATGTAATATATCACATACCAGATAGTTGGCTGAACATAAGGTTAGAGGCAAAACGCAAAACGCCGAAGGCCGAAAGCTAAACGCTAAACCTCAAACGTCTAACACTGGATGCTAAAAACTCAAAAAACCAAAAACCCAGACCACGTCCCAGACAGCGTTTCTCGATATAACAATTATGCTGTCCTGGTGTAGCTTTTGACCTCTTGCATCTTGTCTTTTGCGGTTGCCTTCGGCCTTTAGCTTTTAGCTCTCCGTCCTTAGCGCCATATCCGATTTGTCAGCCCCTCCCGTACAGACCTTCGGAGGGAAGAACACCATGCTTAGGACAATAGCCAAAATAGCCTTTCTAGCACTCATCGTAGTGGCCCTGGTGGGCGGTGCGCTCGCCATGAGCAGCCCCAGCGGGAACCGGGTGGATTTCAATTTCCGCGTGACCCTGATTCCGGTTGCGGGGCATATTGACCAGGTTCAGCCCGCCCTGAAATTCAACCCCGCCGATCTTTCCACGGCCTCGGGCACGGTCACGGTTCCCCTGAGTGGCCTCGAGACCGGTATCGCCCTGCGCGACGAGCACGCTAAGCGCTTTCTGGGTGCTGCGGCCCATCCCCAAGCGGTTTTCGTCTTGTCCCATATCAGCGGGGTCAAGGCTCTCCAACCTGGAAAGGAGGTGCAGGCTACGGTAGACGGTCAGTTCACCCTCAACGGGGTTACGCACACCCTCCAAACCCCCATCCAGCTCAAGCTGCAAGACGGAAAAATCCGGGTTTCTACGGGCTTCAACGTGATACTGACCGATTACAACATCCGTATTCTGGGGGCCGACCCGGCCACCGACGTGAAGGTCAGCTTTATTGTCCCAGTCCGCTAAATCGGCCCTCGTCCGCTCGAGACCAACGAGCCCAAGGAGAAAAACCATGAAAGCACTCATCCGTATCCTCGCCCCCCTGACCCTGGCCCTCGCGGCCATTGCCAGCGCCCAGAGCATGAGCGATAGCGCCATGATGAATAACCTGCCAGTGCTGGTTGGAGCTATGGCCCAGCAGATGGGAACTGCGGTAGCCAAGGGCAGCTTCTACACCCTCGAGGCTCCCACCAAAGGCACCGTCACCATCTACAAGCACGCTGACGGAACCCAGGTATTGGTGCTCAACAACTTCAAGACCGAAGTCGGCCCCGACCTGCAACTCTGGCTCAGCGCTGCTACCCCCAAAAAGGGCGACGGGGCCAACCTGCAAAAAACCAAATACGTAGCGGTGGGCCTCTTCAAAAAAGCCTTCGATGGAAATTTCGAGGTCAAGCTTCCCAAAGGTCTAGACCTCAGCCACTACAAGAGCGTCTTGCTGTGGTGCGAGCAGGTCAAAACCCCCTTCGGTGCGGCCCTGCTGAAGTAAGATTTTCGCCACAGTTTGGTAGGGCGGTGCCTCGTGCCCGCCCTATATTTTTTGGAGAACACCAGACTTTTCCAAGCCAGATTAGCCCGCGCGTTTGGACTGCCGAGTGGCGATTTTGACCAGAGTCCGTAGCGCCTCGTTGACCGCGGAATCAGGGAAGAGCTTGGCCACATCGGGGTCATAGACCCCAAACTCTGGAATGGTCAGTGTTCTGCTTGACACCAAGGCTTGTACCGCTTTCAAGTTAGCGTAATGCAAAAGTAAAGCTGAGCGTCAACAGTCTCCGGGTTCTGGTTCCATTCTTCTTGCCCTATTTGAATAGTTGATTTGCAGAGTTTTATTGCTGTTGCCAGGTCTACATTGGTTGAGACGACTGCGCCTTGATATTGGCTCGAGTGACCCAGTAATCCGTCAGGATACTTTACCCAACCTTCCCATCCTGCAACCTTGTGTTCATGCTCGCCTAGCCAGTGAAGAATGCTTAGACTTCATTGTAGGGAAGCACAATTTCCCGTTCAGATACGGACTTCTCGGCTAGATGCTTGGGTATTAGCCGGAGGTCGGATTCCATTTTAGTCCGCCGCCACACTGGCCTTGCCTGCAATCTCGGGAATCCGCGCCAGGAAAGCCCCGGTGGGGCTGCTGGTCTGGGCTACGTCCTCAGGCGTTCCCTCGGCCACGATTTCCCCGCCCCTGGCCCCGCCTTCCGGCCCCAGGTCTATCAACCAGTCGGCAGTTTTTACTACGTCCATATTGTGCTCGATGACCAGCACGGTGTTCCCGCCCTCCACCAGCCGGTGCAGTACGTCCAGCAGCTTGGCGGTGTCCTCGAAGTGCAGGCCGGTGGTGGGCTCGTCCAGGATGTACAGGGTGCGGCCCGTACTGCGCCGCCCCAGCTCGGTGGAAAGCTTGATGCGCTGGGCCTCGCCGCCGGAGAGGGTAGGGGAGGGCTGCCCCAGGTGCATGTAGTTGAGGCCCACATCCATCATCAGTTGCAACTTGCGGGCGATGGTGGGGATGTTCTCGAAGAACTCCAAGCCTTCCTCCACGGTCATATCCAAAATGTCGGCGATGGATTTGCCGCGCAGCTTGACCTCTAAAGTCTCCTTGTTGTAGCGCTTGCCCTTGCAGACATCGCACTGCACGTAGAGGTCGGGCAAAAAGAGCATCTCGATTTTCTTGGTGCCGTCCCCGCCACAAGCCTCGCAGCGCCCACCCTTGACATTGAAACTGAAGCGCCCGGCCTGGTAGCCGCGCTTTCTAGCCTCGGGGGTTTTGGTGAAGAGGTCGCGGATTTCGTCGAAGATACCGGTATAGGTCGCGGGGTTGGAGCGTGGGGTGCGGCCAATGGGGGACTGGTCAATCTCGATAACTTTATCCAGGTGGTCGAGGCCCTCGAGGCCCGCAAACTTGCCGGGAATGCTCTTGGCCCGCATCAAGTCTCGAGCCAGCGCCGCATATAGCACGTCGTGGACGAGCGTAGACTTGCCCGACCCGGAGGGGCCGGTTATTGCCACGAAGCGGCCCAGGGGAATCTTCAGGGTGACATCCTTGAGGTTGTGCTCTTTTGCACCCTTCACCACCAGGCTCTTGCCGTTGCCTTTGCGCCGGATGGTGGGCACTGCGATGTGCTTGGTTCCCCTCAGGTAGGCCCCGGTGAGGCTATTGGGGTTAGCGATGATGTCCTGGAGTGTCCCCTCGGCGACCACGTGCCCGCCGTGTACGCCTGCACCCGGCCCCATGTCTATAATCCAGTCGGCCTGGCGCATGGTGTCCTCGTCGTGCTCGACGACCAAAAGGGTGTTGCCCAAGTTTCTTAGCTTCTTCAAAGTTCCGATCAGGCGCTGGTTATCTTTGGGGTGAAGGCCAATCGAAGGCTCGTCCAGCACGTACAGCACCCCGGTCAATCCCGAACCCACCTGCGTTGCCAGCCGAATACGCTGGGCCTCACCACCGGAAAGGGTGTTGGCCGCGCGGTCTAGGGTCAGATAGTCGAGCCCTACGTCCTCGAGAAAGCCCAAGCGGCTCGTCACCTCGCGCCAGATGGGGGCCGCGACCTGGGTCTGAAAATCGTTGAGATCGCGGTTTTGTTGGGGTTCGGCCAAACCCTCGAGGCCGATGCGATAAGACTGAAGCGCGTTGCAAGCTTCTACCACGCGGTTTTGCGAGAGCATCTCGAAGAAGTATTTGGCCTCGCGCACCGGCAGGTTGGAGGTCTCGGCGATGTTGAAGTTGCCGATACGCACCGAGAGCACCTCGCGCTTGTAGCGCGTCCCCGCGCAGGCCGGGCAGGGCTTGAGGGTCATATAGGCTTCCAGGGCTTCGCGCAAGCCCTCGGAGTCGGTCTCGTTGTAGCGCGACTCGAGCCAGGGAACTACTCCTTCGTACTGCACGCTAAAGCGCAGGGTCTCGCGCCCGTTGCGCCGGAAGACCACCTCGAAGGGCTCCTTGACCCCCTGCAGGATGGCGGTTTGGGCATCCTTGGGCAGTTGCTTGAAGGGGGTCTTCATGTCGAAGCCCATGTGCTCCGACAGTGCGCGTAGCCTGTCCCAGAGATAGCCCTTGCCGTTGTCGCGGCCCTTCGACCAAGGGATGATGGCTCCCTCGGCCAGCGAAAGCTCGGGGTTGACCACCATCTCGGGGTCGAAAACCTGATTGAAGCCCAACCCCGAGCAGTCCGGGCAAGCTCCGTAGGGTGCATTAAAGCTGAAGATGCGCGGCTCGAGTTCCTCCAGCACGCTGCCATGCTCGGGGCAAGCGAACTTCTCGCTGTACATCTCCTCCTCGCCCGAGTCGGGGTAAAGCACCCGCAGAAGCCCCTCCCCACGCAGTAGCGCCAGCTCGACAGATTCGGCGATACGAACCCGTTCTTCGGGTTTCAAGACCACCCGGTCTACCACCAGGTCTATGTCGTGCTTCTCGTATTTTTCCAACTTGAGCCCGATGGCCTCCTCGAGGGTGTAGATGATACCGTCTACCCGCACCCTGGCGTAGCCTTCCTTCTGGAGCTGCTGGAATTCCTTGCGGTACTCGCCCTTGCGCCCACGCACCACCGGGGCCATCAGGATGGCCTTGGTCTCCGGTGGTTGCTTGAACAGTCGGTCGGTAACCTCCGAGGCCGACTGTCGCTCGATGGGCCGCCCACAGTGCGGGCAGTAGGCCGTCCCCACGCGGGAAAACAGCAGGCGCAGGTAGTCATGGACTTCGGTAACAGTCCCCACCGTCGAGCGTGGGTTGTGGGAGGTGGTCTTCTGGTCTATCGAAATGGCTGGGGAGAGCCCTTCGATGCTCTCCACATCGGGTTTCTCCATCACCCCCAGAAACTGCCGGGCATACGAAGAAAGCGACTCCACATAGCGCCGCTGCCCCTCGGCGTAAATCGTGTCAAATGCCAAGGTACTTTTACCACTACCTGAGACCCCCGTAATTACATTGAACTGCCCACGGGGCAGTTCAACGGTGATGTTCTTCAAATTGTGTTCCTTAGCCCCGCGAACGACGATGCTGTCCACTCGGTTCATGACGTTCGAGTATACCACTCACTCAGGCCATCACCAAGACTGGACACGCCTTTTATGGTCGTGTCATAATAGCGGGTTTAGCAAAAGGGCGGGCATCCTATATTGCTGCAACAATAATTCCTCCCCCTGGACGGGAGAGGGTACTGGGCGGTTAAGCCCATCAGATACGTGCTCGAGGCAATAAAAAAGGCGGCTTCTTCGCCGCTGATAATTTTAAGATATTACGATATACGCTATTCAGCAAGCCTATGCAGAGATGTTGTACCCAACAGGTTTATTTGATGCTCAGACTCTCTACCCAGACCGACTCGCAGGCTCCGTTTCCGCTGTCACTCCGGGTCAGCGAAGTGTTCCAGTAGAAGCCATTTGGCCCGGTAACGTTCACCAAATAGCCTTTCAGATACACGATGTTGCCGGGTCTGAGCCCTTGTAGGTACTTCGCTATCCGCTCGTCCGCTGGAATCATGTGCATATTAGCGCTGCTGTTGACGACTTCCTCGTAGGGAATGGGCAGCTCTCCAGCGCTCCAGAAATAGAAGCGGTCGGACTGGCGGATGCTGAAATATTTGAGCACCGAGGAATCCGACATCCGGCCCCAACCCAAGGCCAAATCCACCGGCGAGAGCTTTGCACCCGCATCGTAGCGGTAGAGGTGTTTGGAGAGTACCCTGGCCTGTATCTCAAAACGAGCCACAGCATTGATGGTGTAACCCTTGAATTGCAGCGTCCCCGGCTTGCTTAGCATGGTCTGTGTCGGAGCATAGGGGGCCAGAATTCCCGGCCCATGCGGGATAGGGCGGGCCTGGACACTGCGCACCAGCCAGAAGCCGGAGAAAACCAGAATGAGGACAAGCCAGACCACCCGCACCTCTTCAGTTTATGGGGTTTGTGAGTCAGGGGCGGGTTATCTGGGGTAAAGGGGCGTTACCTAGGTGGTAGGCCGCGTACATCCACCCGTGAAACAGGATGCAGAGCTGGTCGGTGGGGGAGTGCCGGGCTGTGACCGTCTCCGGCGGCAAGGTGATGCTCAGCGAGCCCAAGACCCGTTGCAGCCGCCGGGTGGTGTATCTGCCCGAAGACGTGCTGGGAGCGCTCGAGACCCACCGCGCCGCGCAGGAGGCAGAGTGCGGCGCGGCCTTAAGTGTTAGAGCGGTTTTCGAAAAGAACCTGGGGGTAGCCTGGGCCTATTTACTGGGCTCATCTAAAGCAGAGCACCGCAATGGCGCATAATGGAGGCTCATGAGCCTGCCCTATCTCAAACTATCGGGTTCGTCTTACGACCAGGGCCATAGCCAGGGGAAAACCCTGAGCGGGGCCATCGCCCACAACCTCGAGCTGTATTTTCGCCGCTTCGAGACCGAGTGCAAGCTGCCCCCGCCCCAGGCCCGGCGGCGTGGTGAGATATATCTGAAGGCCATCCGCCAGCAAAGCCCGGCCTACGTGCAGGGTCTCGAGGGCCTCGCCGCAGGTTCAGGCCAGCCCCTCTTGGACATTGCCACCCTCAACGTGCGCTACGAGATTATCTACTATCAGTTTGGACAGGATGCCGCGCCGCAGTATATCGCCCACGAAGCGCCCAACGGCTGTACCGCTTTCGCCCTACTCCCGCCCCACACCGCCGACCAGGCCCTTTGGATGGGTCAGAACTGGGACTGGCTCGAGGGGGTGCGGGGTGCGCTCCAGCACATCGAGGAGCCGGATGGCACACGGGTTTTGGCCTTTACCGAGGCGGGTATCTTCGGCGGGAAAATCGGGCTCAACTCGCACGGGCTGGGGCTGTGCATCAATGGGCTGGTGGCGGTGGGCGACAACTGGGCGGGCCTGGGCAAGCCCTTTCACCTGCGCACCTACCAAGCACTGCGGGCGCGCAGGCTCGAGGACGCACAAAGCATCATTGGCGAGGCTCCGCGCACGGCTTCAGGAAACTTTATCTTGGGTCAGGGCAGCCGGGCCATAGACCTCGAGGTGGCCCCCAGTGCCGTTGTCACCTGGGAAGATCAGCGCCAACTGGTGCATGCCAACCACTTCGTGGAGCCGCAGCGCTTTGGTATAGAAGTTCCGCCGGTGAAATGGCTAGACCGTTCCAATCACCGTCAGGAGCGTTTGCAAAGGCACTTGCAGCAAACCCCCAAGCCAGGACTGGAGGACTTCCAGGCCGCCCTGCGCGACCGCGACGGTGCTCCCTACGCGGTTTGTCGCACCGCCAGCCAGGAGGAATACGACCTGGGCGAGCCCTACCGCACGGTAGCCTCGGTGGTGATGAACCTCAAAACCCAGGAGCTGTGGATTTCCGACGGCCCCCCGCACGAAAATCCCTATACCCACTACCGGCTGTGAGACCAGAGCGGTTTTGGGGCAATATGACCTCCCCCCTCGAGCTGGCCCAACGCCTCGAGCGGGCCGATATTGTGGGGGCCGCCGACTATGCTCACACCCTCAACCGCCTCGAAGCGGGCGTACAGGCCAAGGTGCTGGGGGTGGGGGGTGGAACTGCGGTGCTGATGGGGCCGCGCTTCCCAGTCAACCGCGTCGGGAACGCGGAGTTTTCCGACCTCGATGAGTATGCATTGACCAAAGCAGAAACCGCTTGCACCCAGATGGGCATTGCCCCAAGTATCACCTTTAGCCCACTGGGACGAGAGGAAATATTGCGTAGCCTGGCCGAACGCGGCTATACGGCTCGCCGGTTTCTCAACGTTTACGTGCGCCAAGTCACCGCCCTCGAGCCAGAAATTCCGGGTGGAGTCGAGGTACGTGAGGTAGAAAGCCTCGAGGAGTGGCTGCGGGCTTCGGAGGCGACCTGGGGCTTCTCGCACCCGGTGAACGGGCCGCTGTTGGCTCAAGTGGCCCTGCAACGCCCACAGGCTCGTAGCTTTATCGCTTGGGCCGATGGAAAACCGATGGGCGTAGGGGCCGTGGGTATCCGTGAGGGCCTGGCTTTCTTGAACGGAGCAGCTACTGCGCTCGAATACCGGGGACGCGGAATCCAGCGGGCACTGCTCGGAACCCGCTTGATCCTGGCGGCTCAGGCGGGCTGCGATTTGGCAACGGTGATGGCTGCGCCAGGGAGTCCGTCGGCTCGCAACATCGAGCGGGCGGGCTTCAGGTTGGCTTATACCCGGCTCACCCTGGAGAAACCTCTCGAGCTGTGCTAGAGCGGGTATACTTGCACTCCAAAGCTAGGCCGGTAAAGGAGACCCATGAGCGTTCCTGATTTCGCGTTGCGTCTAGTGGTAGCCCTGGCCTTTGGCGCAGCCATCGGCTACGAACGTGCCCGCCGCCAAGGGCTGGCAGGAATTCGCACCAACGCGCTGGTGGCCTGCGCTGCAGCGCAGTTTGTGATGCTCTCGAGCCTGCTGGGTGGGGGCGATCCTACCCGCATTGCCGCCCAGGTGGTCTCGGGGATAGGTTTTCTGGGTGCAGGGGTGATTTTGCGCGACGGAACCATGAACGTGCGCGGCCTAAACACCGCTGCTACGCTGTGGGGGGCTGCGGCGGTGGGTTCGCTGACCGGCTCGGGCTTTATGGTCTACGCCCTGCTCGGCACTTTGGGTATCGTTTTTGCCAATTTGGGGCTGCGCAGCCTGGAGTTGCGCGAGAAGGCTCGAGAAGAGTAGAGGGCCAGACGCAAAACGCCGAGAGCAGAGAGCGCAGAGCAGAGGGCCAAAAGCCCATTCGGCTCTTGCTGAAGGGTCTTATACCAAGCTCACCTAGACCGACCCGGCTTCGCACCATGAGATTAGCCAGGTTTTTTAGCCCCCCTTTTAGTAAGGGGGTAGGGGGGATTGAAGCGGATACCCAGACAGCTTTTATCCTGAAGTCGTTATTACGCTAAAAACTAAAGGCGAAACTCAAAACCCCAAAGGGTTAAAGCTACAGCAGGACAGCCCAATTGGCCTATTGAAAACACCGTCTGGGACGCGACTCATTTGAGGCTTGGGCAGAGATGCGGAAGACGGTCAAGGGCCTTGGTGCATTTGCGCTACGGTGAGAACAGGCATTTGCTAGCTTGAACTTGTGCAGCGACTGTCATCCTTCTGGATTGTTGCCTTGTCTATGGCCTTGGCCCAGGCCGGAAGTGTCGCCCTGCCGCAGTTGCGCGAGACCCGTGTGCTGGGCAATCCCTATGTCTTCGTGCAAAACCCACTGTATGCCCCCGTGACCTTCGAGTTCGACATTCGCGGCATCAACCTCAGCCTTTCGCGTGAAGCCAAGTTCGTGCAGGTTTTTCCGGCCCGCAGCCTGAGCCTGGCTTTTTGGGCCAAGCCCACCCAAAACAACGCGCCTTGGGCCTTTAGCTATAGCTGGCACTACATCATGGGGGATATTAATGCCGTGCCCGACGGCAGTGTTTACGACCTGCCGTTTGCACCGGGCCAGAGCTTTGGCATCAACCAGGGCTACGACGGGGCCTTTTCGCATCAGGGGAAACTCGAGTACGCCCTGGATTTTGCCCTACCCGAGGGTACGCCCATCTACGCCGCACGAGAAGGCGTGGTGGTCGCGGTAGAAAGCTGGTTTCATATCGGGAAAATAGACCCCTCGCTGCAACTGTGCGCCAACTACATCACTATCCTGCACTCCGACGGCACTTTCGCCTATTATGCCCACCTGCGTTTTGGGGGCAGCCTGGTCAAGGTCGGCGACAGTGTGGAGCGCGGTGAGGTAATCGGCTATTCCGGCAATACCGGCTATACCAGCGGCCCCCACCTGCATTTTCACGTCTACCGGGCAACTTCCCCCCAAGGAAGCTGGCAGACCCTACCCACGCTCTTCAAGACCTCGCTGGGCCTCACTCAGTTGGCTCAGGGGGTTTCCTACACCCGTCCTGAAAACAAGTTTTCCCTCGAGGCCCCAAGGCCTAGCGCCATGGGCAGTTCGACCCCTGGAAAACTGCGCTAAAATCAGGGCATGGCGCTTATCCGCGTTGCCCAAGGCGACATTACCGAGTTCGAGGGTCAGGCAATAGTCAATGCTGCCAACAGCTATCTTCAATTGGGCTCTGGGGTAGCGGGGGCCATCGCCCGCAAGGGTGGCCCCAGCATCCAGGAAGCCTGCGACACCATCGGCAAAATCAGGGTGGGCGAGTCCGCGATTACCGGCGCGGGCACGCTAAAGGTGCGCTACATCATCCATGCGGCGGTGTTGGGAGACGAGCCCGCTAGTCTGAAGACGGTACGGGCCGCCACCCAGAGCGCTTTACAACTGGCCCACGCCCAGGAAATTCGTACCCTGGCCTTTCCGCTGCTGGGAACCGGGGTAGGTGGGCTAGGGGTGGACGAGGTAGTAAGGGTGATGCTCGAGGAAATCAAAGCCGCCCCCGATACCCTCGAGGTCACCCTCTATGGCTTTACCGAGGCCGACCAAGCCGCCATCCGCCGGGCCCTTTGACCATGATGCTGGCAACGCGCAGTTTGGGACTGGTCGGTTTCACTGCTCTGATGGTGCTGGCCTCGGAATTCGTGCCGCGTATGGCAGCCTTCAGCACTGACCGCCTTATTCACGCTGGGGTGGCAGCGGGGTTTTTACTGGTCGCTTTGGTTTTAGGGTTGGGGAAAACATATCTGCCCAACCAGTTTTGGGGATGGATTCCTGCGCTCTGTGCGCTCTACTTGGGCAGTTGGGTTCCCGACTGGGACTTGATTGTGGGCATTGGGTTTCACCGCAATCCGCTCAGCCACAGTGTTTTACCGCTTCTGGTACTGGCCTGGGCTACTGGCTTTCAGTCTCAATTGGTTTTTGCCTTGGGGCTGGGGTTGGCCTCGCACCTGTTGTGGGACATGGTGTTCTTTGGCAATCTGACCTGGATTTCAGGGCGCAGTGCGGATATGGCTTGGCTGGGACTGAACCTCTTGCTGACATTGGTCGCAGGAGCGATTTTAGGCCGTCCACGACGGGTTGAGGTGCGCTAACAGCATTTCCCATACCCATGTGCCACCCCTCATTTCTGGCAAATTGACCCTTGACCTGTCCCATCCAAGTGCCTTCCTGGACTCCGCTGGCTGAGTCTTGCGTAACTTGAATGCGGTCTTGACAACGTGGTAAGTTTACCGGTAAACTTACCGCGTTACAGACAACTTGGCCCCGCAGCATGAGGAATCCTCCGGCTACTTTAACCGATATCGCCCGCTTGGCGGGGGTCTCCAAGATGACCGTCTCCAAGGTACTTAATAACCAGCCGGGGGTCTCGAGAGAGACCTACAAACAGGTCATGGAGATCGCCCAGCGCCTAAACTACACCCCACATTACGCCGCGAGAAAGCTGGCGGGGGGCAAGACCAATATCGTAGGGATGGTGGTGCCCTCGATGGAGTCCTCGTTCGTGAGCGAGGTAGTTCACGGTGCAGGGAAGGCGCTGGAGGAGGCCGGACTCGACCTGCTCTTGTTCACCGATCACCTCAACTACCCGCAGGAGCGTATGTTTTCCGTCAGCCGGGGGTTGGCCGACGGGCTGCTGCTGGTCATCCCCCGGAGCTTGGAGCGCTACGACCACCCCCAGCTTCGCGCTCAGCTTCCGATCGTGGTGGTGGAACCCCTCAACCAGAAGGGCTCGCTACCGGTAGTGTGCGCCGAGAACTACCTCAGTTCGCGCAAGGTAGTGGAGCACCTGCTGGCCCTGGGGCATCACCGGATCGGGATGATCGGCGGAAATCCCAAGGTCAAATCCAGCCACCTCCGCTTGCAGGGCTATCGGGATGCCTTGAGCGCGGCGGGTTTGCCGGTGAATGAGCAATTAATTCGTCCGGGAGACTTTACCCAGATGCGAGGTTTCGCTGCTGCCAACGAGCTGCTGAACTTGAAAGAGCCGCCCTCGGCGATCTTTGCGGCCAACGACGTGGCGGCTTTCGGAGCCTACGATGCCATTAAGAATCATGGACTGCGCATTCCCGAGGATCTCTCGGTAGTAGGCTTCGATGATATCTTTCAGGCCGCCCAGGTCTTCCCGCCGCTGACCACCGTTCACCAGCCCGCTTTCGAGATGGGAACCGCCGGAACGCGGCTCTTGCTCTCGATGATCCAGGGCCTCGAGCCTGCCGTGAACCACCTCGAGCTGCCCACTGAGCTAGTCATCCGCGCTTCGACTGGGCCGTATCGGGGGCCACAGACGGTATGAACCCCCGGGCCCCACCGGGGAATCGAGGGCTTGTAGTCAGCTTGATGCAGGGGAGGTATCAGGATGTACAGGACATCGGGAGGAAGATATGAAAGGTAAAGTTTTTGCTGTATTGGTCGCAGTTTCAGCTTTGGGTCTGATCGGGAGTGGGGCGCTAGCCCAGCAGAAGAAGGAGATCGTCTTCTGGAACATCCAGTCCACCGAGCCGGGCCTATCGCTGATCAAGAAGGAAGTGGATCGCTTTATGGCCGCCAACCCAGATGTGAACGTGCAGGTGGTGCCAATCCAGAACGATGCCTACAAGACCAAAATCAAAGTGGCGATGGGGGCCGGTGAAGGCCCCTGCGTGTTTCCCACTTGGGGCGGAGGGCCTTTATACGAATACGTCAAGGCCAACCAGATCATTGACCTGACCCCCATGCTCAATCAGGGCAACTACAAAAACCGCTTTCTCCCAGCCAGCTTTAGCGCTATCACCTTTAGCAACAAGATCTATGGGGTTCCGGTGGAAAACGTAGCCATCTCGGTTTTCTACTACAACAAGGAACTCTTCGCCAAGTACAACCTCAAGGAACCCACTACGATTGACGAGCTGACCAGCGTTGCCAAAACCCTGAAGGCCAACGGAATCACTCCCTTCGCTCTTGCTAACAAGACCAAGTGGACCGGCTCCATGTACTTCATGTATTTGGTAGACCGGCTGGGCGGAGCCAAGGCCTTTGTAGCCGCCGCTACCCGTGCCCCCGGCGGAAGCTTCCAAAACCCAGTGTTCGTTCAGGCCGGGAAAATCTTGCAAGATTGGGTTAAGGCAGGTTACTTCAATGAGGGCTTCAACGGGCTGGATTACGACAGCGGGCAGTCACGGGCCCTGCTCTACTCGGGCAAGGCTGCGATGGAATTGATGGGCAACTGGAGTTCTTCGATAATCCCCTCGGAGAACCCGGATTTCGCCAAGAAGGTGGGGATTTTCCCTTTCCCTGCACTGCGAGCAGGTGCTGGAGCGCAGAACGTGGTGGGGACGGTGGGGGACAACTACTACAGCATCTCGAGCACCTGCAAATACCCCAAGGAAGCCTTCGAGATGATCAAGTACCTCATTGACGATCAGGCCGTGGCCGAGCGCATCGAGGCCGACCGGATTCCCCCTGTGAAGGGAGTCACGCCGAAAAATCCCGACCTCAAAAACATCGTTAAGCTGGTCAGTGAGGCTCCCGGAACCCAGCTCTGGTACGACCAGTATCTGCCCCCCGAACTTGGCGAGGCCCACAAGGACACCGTGCAGGCGTTGATGGGCTTGACCATGACCCCCGAACAGGCCGCCAAGGTCATGGAAGACACTGCCAAGCGGGTCTACGGGAAATAGGAGGCTGGGGCCTGCGAACTCGGCCCTCCCAGCTATGGCTAGCGTGACGGTTTCCTCCCCCGCCGCCCGGCGCAGACGGGTCAACGAGTACGCTCCCACCGCGATTTTGTTCCTTGCCCCAACCGTGATTCTGCTGCTGGTCTTCGTAGCTTGGCCCATCCTCGAGTCGCTACGGTTGAGCTTTACTCACTGGACCGGCCTGGGCAAATCTCAGACCTATGTTGGTTTGAGCAATTGGGCCAGGCTGCTCCAGGACGGAGTGTTCTGGCAGGCGCTGGGTAACAACCTGGTGATTGCGGGGCTTTCCATCGCGGTGCAGCTCCCAGTAGCGTTGGGGCTGGCAGTGCTCTTGGACAGGGGTGGGCGGCGCTTGCGGCTCTTTAAGTTGGCCTACTTCATGCCCTTGCTAGTCTCGAGCGTCGCCATTGGTTTCCTGTTCAAGTACATCTACGATCCCAACTTCGGCCTGCTCAACGCGGTGCTGAATAGCGTCGGACTCAAAGCCCTGGCGAAAAGTTGGCTGGGCGACCCGGCCTTGGCGCTTTACGCGGTACTGGCGGTGATCTGCTGGCAGTTCATTCCCTTCTACATGCTGGTGTTCCAAGCCGCTCTGGCGGCCATCCCCAGTGAACTCCATGATGCCGCCACGATAGATGGGGCCAGCGACAACCAGTTCTTCTGGCGCATCACCTTGCCAATGCTCCGGGGCACAATTCGCACCTCGGCGGTGCTCTCCTTAATCGGGAGCCTGCGCTACTTCGACCTGATTTATGTCCTCACTGGCGGCGGGCCGAGCGGTTCTACCGAACTGATGGCGACCTACATGTACAAGCAGGCTTTTGCCTCCTTCAACTTCGGCTACGGTAGCACCGTGGCAGTGGCCCTGATCCTGATGGTACTGGTCATATCGGGCCTGGTGCTGCTACTCACCCGCCGTTTCCAGACCGAGGTATAGCATGCAGCGTACCCAGTTCCACCCCCTAACCTGGCTGCTGGCTCTGGTCTGGCTAGTAATCACCCTGTTCCCCTTCTGGTTCATGGTCAGCAGCAGCTTTAAGGGGCCGATGGAGTCCTATACTCGCCCAGTGTGGGCTTTGCCGGTCAAGCCCAGCTTCAACAACTACCTTTCGGTGCTGGAGGGTGGGTTTTTCCACTACGTGGGAAACAGCGTACTGGTGGTGAGCCTCTCGGTGGGGTTAATCTTGATTCTCAGCGCGATGGCCGCCTACGTCTTCGCCCGGCTGCCCTATCGCCCGGTCAAACCCTTGTTCGGGTTGATCGTGGCGGGGTTGGCAGTCCCTGTCCATGTGACCCTGATCCCGGTTTACACTCTGACCACTAAACTGGGCATCTATGACACCCCCTGGGCCTTGATCGGGCCTTATGTGGCCTTCAGCCTGCCGCTCTCCATCTTTATCCTCACCGAGTTCGTACGGCAGATTCCCCGCGAACTCGATGATGCTGCACGGGTAGACGGCTGCTCGCCCGCTCGTACCTTCTTCAGCATTATCCTGCCACTCACCGGCCCCGGCATGGCGACGATGGGCATTTACAACACGGTGATGCTGTGGAATGAGTTTGTCTTCGCCTACACCCTGACCTCTTCGCCCCAGCAGCGCACCCTGCCGCTGGCAATCTGGGAGTTCCAGGGCCAGTACTCGGCCAACGTCCCGGCCATCATGGCGGTGCTGACTTTGACCGCCCTACCCATGATCATGGCTTATTTGTTCGGCCAGGAGCGGATTATTCGGGGCATGATGGCTGGGGCCCTCAAGGGTTGAGTGTTGTGTTCCTGATGAGAATTAACCGTGTTCAGGACAAGACCAATCTGCCGAGCAAGGCTATGAACAAAGAGAATCCTCCAGCCCCAGAGTT
Organism: Thermaceae bacterium; assembly: GCA_015478585.1. Lineage (GTDB taxonomy): Bacteria > Deinococcota > Deinococci > Deinococcales > Thermaceae > Meiothermus. Next base: position 19,432 of record JADMIM010000056.1, read on the forward strand.
TTCCTTCACGCCCGACCCATCAATCTACGCAGAGTGTACAGACGACATGGGCCTTGTCCCTACACCTACCCGTCGTCATTTCGCAAGCACACAGGCCATCTTTATCTACCCTATCGCGTTTCCCACCATTACGGCGCACCAGTACCGGCGTGGCCGGGGGCCTGTGGCCCTTGACTCCGCGTGCGCCGTAATGTACCCCGAAAAACAAAAACCGTTATTCGGGGTATTCGTGGGAACTGCTCTAGTTATCCTGTTCAGGAGCGCGATCAGATTCTTCGGCTGCACCCCGCTCCCACAGCAAACGAAAGAGAACCCACATGACCCCACCTCTAAGAGTCGCCGTGGTTGGCTGCGGCAATATCAGCGGTATATACCTCAAGAACCTCCCGACCTTCAAGGATATTGAGCTGGTGGCCTGCGCTGACCTCGAGCCCACCCGTGCCCAGGAAGCGGCCCGCACCCACGGGATCCCCAAAGCCAGTTCACCACAGGAAATTCTCGCCGACGACCAGGTTGACCTGATCCTCAACCTCACTACCCCCGATGCCCACGCCTCGGTGGCACTGGCTGCGCTCGAGGCTGGGAAGCATGTCTATAACGAGAAGCCTTTGGCTCTAGAACTTAGCGATGCCCAGCGGATGCTCGAGCTAGCCAGGGCTAAGGGCCTGCGGGTAGGATGCGCCCCTGACACCTTTCTCGGAGCTGGACTACAGACCTGCCGCGAAATTCTGGATAGCGGAATCATCGGCGAGCCGGTCGCAACCACCGCTTTCATGACGGTTGCAGGCCACGAGAGTTGGCATCCCAACCCAGCTTTTTACTACCAGCCTGGCGCGGGGCCGATGTTCGACATGGGGCCGTACTATCTCACGGCCTTGGTGAGCCTGCTGGGGCCGGTGCGGCGGGTAGTGGGGCAGGCCAGAGCCACCTTCCCCGAGCGGACAATCACCAGCCAACCCCGCTACGGCCAGAAAATCAGCGTCAACACCCCCACCCATGTCTCGGGTCTCTTCGAGTTCGAGAGCGGGGTACAGGGCAGCATCCTCACCAGCTTCGACATCCAGGCTACGAATCTGCCGTGGCTCGAGATTTATGGTTCTAAAGGCAGCCTCAGCCTCCCCGACCCCAACACCTTCGGCGGCCCAGTGCGGCTGTTCAAGGCCGCCGAGAAAACCTGGTCGGAGGTTCTGGTTCGCCGCCCCTTTGGCGAGAACAGCCGGGGTCTGGGGGTGGCCGACCTGGCCCAGGCCATCCGCACGGGCCGCCCACACCGGGCCAGCGGCGAACTGGCCTACCACGTCCTAGAGGTCATGCACGGCTTCCTCGAGTCCGCCCGGCAGGCCCGCCATCTCGAGATTCAAAGCCGCCCGTCCAGGCCAGAAGCCCTGATAACCGCCCCGGCGACGATTGGAGCCCTGTGAGCAAACCTTCTAAAACCCCCCGCCAACCTGCGAAAACCGCCCTGTTTGTCTGGGGCGGTTGGGCAGGACACGAACCCAAACAATGTGTGGACTTCTTCGCGCCGATGCTCGAGCGCGAGGGCTTTGGCGTGACGGTCTCAGACTCCTTGGACACCTACCTTGACCTCGAGTTTATGCGCTCGCAAGACCTAATCGTTCAGGTCTACACCATGAGCACGATTACCCCCGAGCAGGAGAGGGGTTTGCTGGGGGCCGTGAAGTTGGGCACGGGCTTCGCTGGTTGGCACGGCGGCATGGCTGATGCCTTTAGGGGCAACCCCGAATACCAGTTCATGGTCGGCGGGCAGTGGGTGGCCCACCCCGGCAATATCATTGACTACACCGTCGAAATCACCCGCCCCGACGACCCCATAATGGCCGGACTGAGCGATTTCAAGATGCACTCCGAGCAATACTACATGCACACCGACCCCTCCAACGAAGTGCTAGCAACAACGACTTTTGGCGGTGAGCACTGTGAGTGGATTGCAGGCACGGTGATGCCGGTGGTATGGAAGCGGCGCTGGGGAGCCGGGCGGGTATTCTACTGCTCGCTGGGGCATGTGCGGGCCGATTTTGAGGTGCCGGAAGCCAGGGAGATCGTGCGGCGCGGTATGGTTTGGGCAGCGCGATAGGCTCGGGTGAAGTTCGCCAGAGTGCTCTTCATTGGCAGTTGGCTCTGATAGGGGGTGCGCGTAGCGCATAGCCGCTCTGCGGCTAACCTGAGAGCAGAGCCAACTGCCAATGAAGAGAGCGATAACAGCAAATCCAATCCCGGGGGCTAGCCTTTCTTGCTGCCTGAAGGCAAGCCCCCAATTGAACTGGGGAAGGTCACGGCTCTCCTCGAGCGTTTTGGGATGTCTTCCAAATTACCGCGCCCATGGGCGCGGTAATTATCTGATTACATGGTCAGGTTGTGAGCCCTTCTGGAGGAGGTAAAATATCAACAAAGTCTAGTCCCAGGCCCTTACCGGCTGCTAGGGCTCGAGCCTTTCGCCGGATAAGCCTCAATGCTCAGCCCCTGGCCTTCTCCTACTGCCCAGATCACCGTTTGACCTGCCACCAGCTTTGCATTTTTGACGCTCGGGTCAGAGCCGTTGATGACGATTAAAACGGGTTCCTGGGCCATCTTGGTGTGTTGCTCGAGAGAAAGCTCACGGTGATCGCTGACGTTGAGCCGGAACTCTTTTTTCCCCAAGCGATAGGCGTATTCGCCGCCCGACATGAAAAAATGGGAAAAAGCGTCATGCGACCCCAAGCTACGGCTATCAAAGGCAACCTTCTTGTCAATTCGCCCAAGGATGTAGCACGGGGGTTGCCCAGGGATAGGCGCTTCAAAGTGGAATAGAACGAAGTCGTTCCGTCCGAGCTTTTTTTCGGTGTCTTGGGGTCGGGGAAGGTAGCGTTGGCTGGATACATCCCAGTGGAACACAATATCTTGCTGCTGGCCTTTCCCGATTGCAGACTTACCTCCCTCGACGATAATGCGGCCCGCCTCCATCGGCCCTTGTTCGGTGACTTGAGCCCCATAGATATAAACCCCCTCCTCCTGAAAAAGGTGGAGGTAGCCGTCTTGAAGGGTAAGGTGTTTGGAGTTCACAAAGTCCATAGTCGCCTCCTAGGCCAGGGAAGCTTCAGCGACAAGCTCCCGGTCAAGCACCTGAGCTTGTAGCACGGCTAAAGTCATGTTTACCGGGGCATCACCCATGAGCGGGACATTTGCCGGTAAGAAGGTTTGGGTTTTGTCGAACTTCAGCAAGGTGAACGGGATAGACACATTCAGAAGATCCAGCAGGGACAAGATCAGGTTGATCAAGTCCCCAAAAGCCGCGATGATCCCGCTTACCAGAGGGGTTAAGGTGCCAATCACGGTGTTGACCAGTCCGGCGATCAGCCCACCGATCAAGGGGATCGTGCCGAGCGTCGCCGAGACCTGGGCTTGGATCGCAGCGATGATCACCGGACCCATGGGCGAGAGGTCAAATCTCGGCGAGAACGGATCTATCAAAAGGTCAATCCCCCACTGGCTGCCCAGGTCGTCCACCCGAAAACCAAAGGAGACATCCAGGTTGAAGGCAAAGGGTAGATTGACCCCCATCGTCACGCTAGGCCAATGAATGCAGACCTGTGGGGTACATACCGTACCGATAAAAGGGATGCTCACGCAAACCTGGAAGGGCGGTATACAGATGGTGGGCAATATCTTCCCGAGATCGAAGGTAAAATAGGCCGAAACCGAGCCCGCTACGTGAATACCCTGAAGATCCAGCTTGTTGGCGGGTGCGTTTTGCAGGGTGGCTGTTCCCCCAGAAAGGGCGACTGAAGCGGAGTATCCCACCTCGAAGGGACCCCATGAAGCCGAGGCCGATTTTGAAGCGTGCGCCAGCGCCAGCGCTTTTTGTAATACAACGTTTACTCCAGGTTCGCTAACTGCGAGGGTGGTGTCCATGCTGCTCCTCCTAACTGATATCGGCCCACACTTTGAGTTGGTTGTCAGCAATCTTGGGGCCATCGGCAAGGCTAAGGCTCCCGAAGGCCCCCAAGGCGAACTGCTCAACGGGATAGCGTAGAGTGTCGAGTAAAGTATTGAGCATAGTCTCGCTATAGCACTCGAGGAGTGCCTCCAGCGCACCTACTTCTTTGATCACGAGGTGGTCAATGTGCAAACCAATATCCCGCCCGCCGTGGGTATTCGGGGTCGAAACCGGATGACCGATCGCCCAGATGGAGAGTTTGGCGCACTCTTTTTGGATTCGACCGTCGTTGTGATAGGGTTCCCGACCCGGCCCCTCTGGATTCCTGCGATCCTGGTTTCCAGCGGGATCGGGAGCTTTCTGCAAAACTCCACACAGGAAACAGACTTCCAGATCGACCGAGAGGGCGAACTGGTTGGGGCCAAGTGATAACGGTGGCGGCAGGTTTAGCCCTGGTTGAGTGGGCGTAAAATCAAGGCTGGCCTGGAGGATACGGACAGAAATCGGCATACCCGAGTTCGTCCCTGGGATCGGAAGCGGCGGGATGACATAAAAAGCTACCCCAGGCACGCCGGAGCCCAGCGGCGGGCAGGCATAGAAAAAGTACTTGGGGCGGGCCAAACGGAAAGCGCCGATGAATTTATTGAAGGCGCTTTCGTTGATGGATGCAAAGACGTGATGACCAAGTGTCAAAGCCATAGTTTGCCTCCTGCGTTGTCCTTTCGGCGCTGGGTTGACTGAGGGGGGCTGCCCAAACTCCTTTGTATACTGGGAGACCTTGCGCGGGAGCCTCCGCCCTGGGCACGGTGCCTAAGTGGTCTCATAACGAAGCCATTCTAGGGTGCTCGAGGTTACATCCAGGTAACAGCCAGCCTTGTGACCGGGCTCGAGGTTCGATTTCAAAGCCGTGCCGCTAGGGTAGCGGCTCCACCAGTAAGCGGGTCTGCCTGCCGCTGGGTATATGACCGCTCTCAGAACCTGATACTGGTGCGGTAGGACTCCGAGGCGAACCCTCGAGGGTCTGCTCGTTACAGTTTGCCTTCCATTGAACCTCCCCCGAAAAAATGGACAGAGAAGCTGAGCGCCTCTGGAAGAATGGAGGTGCAATGGCAAACAAACGCAGTTACGGTTGCCCTTCGGCACGTCGCGCAGGAGCTGGAGGAATAGCGCCTCGGAGACGGTCTCGAGGGAACCACCGGGTACTTCTAGTTCCAACAGCTTCCGCTCGCCGAACTCGGTGGGGCTGACGTGGGCCAGGGTCTCCAGCACCGCTAGGCTGAGGGAACTTGCCAGGTGGATCATCTGGATACCTACCCGGTTCCACCGGCTAACCGCATAGCGCCCACCAGAGCCGTCGAGGGGAGCATTGTTAGCCGTCCTGATCCAAGGTGTGTAATTTGAGCCAAGACGACGGGGTTTTGCGCTGAAAGCGGCCACCGATTTGATTTGAAGGCGGGCAGATTTTGCGGCTTTCCGGGCAGGCGGCAGCGATGCAAGAATCCAAGATTTGATGGTGGGTTAGCGTACCCCATGCCAAGAGAAAGGGTCTCGATGCGGAAGATACGGGAGGTTCTACGGCTGAAGTTCGACTTGGGCTCGAGCCCGCTTTCGTCAAAGCCCTCCAACAGATGGGCCACAACGATGCCGTGGCGCTCCGAGCCAGGCTCCATCAGAACCTCGACGCGCTGATCAAAAAGGTAGCCGCACTGAACATACCGGGGCTTGCCGCATTGCTCGCCAGCAAACTTGAGATCTGAATGACGCTATTCCACTAGCTGCAATACCTCCACCAGCACCTCGTTGAGCCGCTTCAAGAGCGGTTCGGGCACATCTTTCATCAGATTGCCAGGCACCTGATCCAGTCCTCATTCAAAGTTAGAGGCCCATCTTGGTCTTTGAGGCTACTGCTGCAACCGGGCAGTCAAGACCTTTCTGATTTTGTAAGCCGCAGACCTGGCCTCGAGGTTGACCAGTCCCAGATTGACTCCGGCGGGAGTCTGTACCGCCAGCACCACCCCTTCGGCGGTGCCTTGCAGCACCACGCTGCCTTTCTCGCCACAGACTGCGGCTTCCTGAAAAAGCCCCTGGGCCAGGGTTTCGGCCACGCGCTTGCCCAGGTCGTGGGCCATCGCCGCCATCACCGCAACTCGGGTGGGCTCGAGTTGGGCTGGATAGCTGGCAATTACCAGACCCTCCGAAGAGGCCACCACCGCTCCGGTCACTTCGGGTAGGGCCTTGCATAAAGCC
>JADMIM010000057.1 GCA_015478585.1 Thermaceae bacterium
GTTGGGCGGCCTGGGGGGTGGGATGCGCCTGGGGCTTGGCGGCATCATTTTGGTGGTGGTGGGGAGCTTAATTTTTGGCCTCAACCCGCTTCAAGTATTGAGCCTGCTCTCGGGCGGTGGAGGAACGGTATCCCCCCAGGTAAGCAGCCAGCCCATAAACCCCAACGACCAGACCGCGAAGTTTGTCAGGGCCGTGCTGGGCGACACCGAAGACACCTGGAGCAAGATTTTCCAGCAGCAGGTGGGGTCGCCCTATCAGCCTGGCAAGCTGGTGCTTTTTGAGGGCGGGGTGGACTCGGCTTGTGGTTTTGCCCAGACCGCGATAGGGCCGTTTTACTGCCCTACTGACCAGAAAGTCTATCTGGACATGGGGTTCTTCCGTCAGATTCAAGCGGCAGCAGGCTCCAATGCCGACTTTGCCCGGGCCTATGCCATTGCCCACGAGATTGGGCATCATGTCCAAGACCTGCTGGGCATTTCGCAAAAGGTGCAGCAGAAGATGCAGCAGTCTGACCGGACTACCGCCAATGCCTATTCGGTGCGGCTCGAGCTGCAAGCCGACTGTTTTGCTGGAATATGGGGCCACTCTACGCAGCAGCGGGGTCTGATAGATAACCAAGACCTTCAGACCGCCCTCAACACGGCGGCCCAGATTGGCGACGATTTCCTGCAAAAACAATCCACCGGGCGGGTGGTGCCCGATGCCTTTACCCACGGCAGCTCACAGCAGCGCGTGAACTGGTTCGAGCGGGGTTTCCAGAGCGGGGATATCAACCAGTGCAACACCTTCACGGCCCGGAGTTTGTAAAGGGCGGGAAGCAAATTGCAGAGGGCTGAGAGTAAAACGCTAAAAGCCGAAGGCCAAAGCTAAAGGCTTAAATCAAAGACCTAAAAACATAAACTGCGTCCCAGATGGTGTTTCTTGATAAGGCAATTATGCTTTCCTGGTGTAGCTTTTGACCCATTAGATTTTGTGTTTCGCTGTAAGTTTTTAGCCCTTAGTGTTCGACGTTTTGCGTTCAGCTCTCCGCTCACCTAAACTCCAGCCCGCCAGTAATGGGCTGGTAATGCTATGAGGATACCCTCGAGCTGAGGTGATTTTATGCTCATGCAAGCGGCAACCCAGGACTTCCTGGCTCAGAAGCGTATTGCAGTAGTGGGCGTTTCGCGTGATGGCAAACACGCCGCCAACCTGATCTACCGCAAGCTGCGCTCCGAAGGGTATCGGGTCTACGCGGTGAACCCCCAGGCCCAGACCCTCGAGGGCGACCTCGCTTATCCCGACCTAAAATCGCTGCCCGAAACACCCGATGGGGTGGTAATTGTCACTCGGCCCCAAGTCGGCGAGCAAGTCGTGCAGCAGTGCGCCGAACTGGGTATAAAGCGGGTCTGGATGCACAACGGGATGCACTCGCTGGGCAGCAGTGTCTCGCCCCAAGCCCTCGAGTTTTGCCGGGCTAATGGCATCACCGCTATTCCTGGGGGCTGCCCGATGATGTATATCCAGAATGCTGATTTTGGGCATCGCTTCATGCGCTGGATGCAAAATCTCAGTGGAGGGCTGCCCAAACAGATTTGAAAGGAGGTTAGCCATGCAAGCCAAGTCTGTGCGACCAGCAGGGGTTTACCTGTTGGTTTTAGGGCTGTTGCTGCTGGGAGTGGGGGCCCTAGCGGGGGGCTTTGGCCTGGTGGGTGACCCCTCGGGGCGGGCCATTGGCATTCCCCTGAGCTGGCTCGAGCACACCCCCTTCTCGAGCTTTCTGATTCCCGGCCTAATTCTCTTGGGGGTGCTGGGCATTTTTCCGCTTTTCACGGCTTTGGCCCTGTGGCTGCGTCCCCAGTGGAGAGCGATGCAGGCCCTGGAGTACCTTACCCACGAACATTGGGCCTGGTCGGCGAGCTTAACTGTTGGTATGGCGGCATTGATTTGGATCACGGTGCAGTTCCTGATGCTGGGGGTTCGGCATCCGGTGCAGATTGGGCTCGAGGTATTCATCTCGGGGCTGGGCTTGGTCATCATCGGGCTGAGCCTGCTGCCCTCGGTGCGGCACTACTGTGCTCGTTGAGCCAGAAAGGAGGGCTCTATGTCTGAGCCGGTTATCAAGCTCCTGGTTGCCGGAGTGCTCTTGCTGCACGGGCTAGGACACAGTGGTGCCCTGGGAGCCCTCATCTGGATTGCGCGTTTCCCAGGAACCAACACCGGTGGCTGGTTGTCGGCGAAGTCCTGGTTATTCCCTGCCCTCACCCCTTCGGCGGCTACGACCTTAGCCAGTATCTTTTGGGTTTTGTCCTTGCTGGGTTTTGTCGCAGCAGGGCTGTCATTTTGGGGGCTGCCGGGGGAGGGCTGGCGGCAGCTTGCCCTGGCCTCAGCCGTGGTTTCGACACTTGGTATCGCACTTTTCTGGGGAACCTGGCCCACCTTCAACACCCTGGCGGCTCTGGCGGTGAACCTGGCGGTGCTGCTGAGCCAGCTCGTGTACCACTGGCCGCCCCAAAGCCTGTTCGGGAAGTAAAACGGGTGCGAGCAGACAGATAACCCACCCAACTCCCAGACCGCTACCAGGCAGTCCCAAAGGTCTAATCTTCCGAAAAGTTCGGCAGGGCAAAGCAGTAAAGGGAGGTATTCATGAGACTTCAAGGCAAGGTAGCAGTTATCACCGGCGCGGGTTCAGGGATGGGACTGGCGATGGCCAAGCGTTTCGCGGCGGAAGGTGCCAGCATTGTCGCTGGGGACTGGAATGCAAAGCGGCTGGAGGCTGCCGTCGCCAGCATTGAGGCCAGCGGCGGGAAAATTGTCAGTGCGCAGGGCAACATCGCCGACCAGGCCACGGCGGAAGGTCTGGTTGAGCTGGCGATCAAAACCTATGGTCGGTTGGACGTGCTGGTCAACAACGCGGGCGTGATGGACTTCATGCAGGGTGTGGGTGAGCTGTCCGACGACATCTGGCGCAAGGTGCTGGGCATCAACCTGGATGGCCCCATGTTCACCAGCCGCAAGGCTGTAGCCTACATGCTTACCCACGGCGGCGGCTCCATTGTCAATATTGCCTCCACCGCCGCACTCCACGGCGGGGCGGCAGGCGCGGCCTACACCGCCTCCAAGCACGCCCTGGTGGGGCTGACCAAGAACACTGCCTGGATGTACGCCAAGCGGGGTATCCGCTGCAATGCTATCTGTCCCGGTGCCACCAAGACCAACATCGCCGAAAGCATGACCCCCGAGCGGATGGATAAGGCAGGTTCGGAGCGTGCGGGTGCATTTGCCGCGCTGGTTCCGGCCTACCTCGAGGCCGAGGACATCGCTGCACTGGCGCTTTTCTTGGCCTCGGATGAGTCGCACAACATCAACGGGGCCATCATTCCCGCCGACGGTGGCTGGGATGCGGTGTAGTCATCCAGTAGAGTCATTTTGAAAACCGCTCTAGTCTGATGCTTCAGGTCAGGATGGTGGGGTATAGCCGGGCAGCGATGACCACGAGCAACAGTGTGCTGAGGCCCAACACTGCGAAGTCGAGGCCGAGGCCAAAGGCACTGCTTCCTCCGGTGAGCATCAAGGTGCGCAGGCCATCTACCAGATAGGTCAGGGGGTTGATATGGGCAACCACCCGCAGCCAAGCGGGCATCAACGAGATCGGGTAGATGGCATTGCTGGCAAAAAATAGGGGCATGGTCAGAAGCTGCCCTATACCCATAAACCGTTCACGGGTCTTGACCAAGCAGGCAATTATCAGTGAAAGGGTGACAAAAATGGCCGAACCCAGCAGGGCCAGAACCAGCATCCCTAAAATGGCCCCCAGCTCGAGGCGCAGGTGTACTCCAATCAAAGCCGAGAGTATCCAGATTACGCTGGCCTGAGTGAGGCTACGCACCTCGCTGCCCAGGGCTTTGCCTACCACCAGAGCCCAGCGTGGAGCGGGGCTGACCATGTATTTGTAGAGCACTCCGCTGTCGCGCTCCCAGATAACCGATATGCCATAGAAGATGGCGATAAACATCACACTCTGGGCCAGGATACCGGGGGCCAGGAAGTCTCGATAGCTCACGCCGTCAGAAGATATCCCCCGCAGTTGGCTCATGACCTGACCAAACACCAAGAGCCACAAGGTAGGCTGGATAGCCCGTGTCAGCAGTTCTACAGGGTCGTGGCGGAGCTTCCTGACCTCGGCCTCGGCTACGGCCAAAGTCTGGCCCAAAAAGTCTCCCAGGTTTAGCCCTCGAGGCCTAACCGTGTCGCTGGATGGCTCTGCGTGTCCGGGCAACATCGCTGTACGACCCCCCTTCAATCTCGCTTGCGGTAAGCTGGATGAACACATCATCCAGGGTGGCATTGGAGCCTGCTTCAGCCTTGAGCTGGGCTGGTGAACCCAACTTCACCACCCGGCCTTGATGCATGAAAGCCACAGTCTGACACAAGACCTCGGCCTCCTCCATGTAATGGGTGGTGAGAAAGACCGTAGTCCCCCAGCGCTCCCACAAGGCCCGCACGTGTTCCTAGACGGCATGGCGAGCCGCCGGGTCAAGACCCACGGTGGCTCGTCCAGGAAAAGTACCTGGGGGTGGTGTAGCAGCGACTGGGCGATCTCGAGCCGCCGGATCATTCCACCCGAATAGTGACGCACCAGAGTGCGGGCCACCTCGCTCAAACCCATGAAACTCAGGGTTTCCTCGATCCGCTGTTGACGTTCCCCGGCGGGTATGCGGTAGAGCTTGGAAAAAATTAACAGGTTTTCGTAGCCACTGAGGTCGGCATCGGCAGAGAGCATCTGGGGCACATAGCCGATATACTGTCGCACCTGGGCCGCCTGGCGCACCACGTCAAAACCAGCCACACGAGCCTGCCCCTGGCTGGGATGCAGGAGGGTAGTCAGCATCTTGATGGTGGTGGTCTTGCCCGCTCCATTAGGGCCAAGCAGACCAAATACACTGCCCTTGGGAATGGAGATATTAACGTCCGCCACGGCTATCAAAGTGTCATAGGCGCGAGTTAGCCCGACCGTCTCCACGGCTAGGGGGCCTGAGGCTTCGCTCGAGGTTGGAGTAGGCATCGCAATCCCTTTCGTCTTTACTGTAGCCCTATCGGCCAGGGTGAAGTGTCCCCTCTGGGGGGAGATGTTCCAAAAGAGCCTTGGGGTAGCCTGGGCCTATTGACTGGGCTCATCTGAGCAGAGAACCACGATAGTTTTTGGTCTGGATAGTGATTACACTAAAGTCATGTGGTTCTTGATGGGGTTGCTGGTGGGGTTGGGCCTGGCCTCGGCGCAGTCTGTGGGCCTTTCTACGGTGGCTGAGAAACTCGACCAGCCCCTGTTTATGACTTATGCACCCGATGGCTCAGGGCGAATGTTCGTGCTCGAGCAAGGTGGCAAGGTTCGCATCCTGCGAAACGGAAAATTGCTAGAAGGGGCCTTCCTCGACCTGGCCAAGCAGATTTCTTGCTGCGGCGAGCGTGGTTTGCTGGGCTTGGCTTTTCATCCCGACTACCAGCACAATGGCTATTTCTTTGTGGATTACACCGACCCCAAAGGCAACACCGTGGTGGCAAGATATACGGTTTCCTCTGAGCCCAACCGGGCCGACCCGGCTTCGGCCCAAATTGTGCTCACGGTAGACCAGCCCTATGCCAACCACAACGGAGGGATGCTGGCCTTTGGCCCCGATGGATATTTGTATATCGGCCTGGGCGATGGTGGCTCGGGTGGCGACCCCCAGAACCACAGTCAGAATCTAAACAGCCTACTGGGGAAAATCCTGCGGATTGATATCAACAAAAGTGAGGGCGGCAAGCCTTACGGGATTCCCCGCGATAACCCTTGGATCAACCAGCCTGGAGCCCGCCCAGAAATTTGGTCGTATGGCTGGCGCAACCCCTGGCGCTTCAGCTTTGACCGGCAAACCGGCGATTTGTGGGTGGGAGACGTGGGACAAAACCAGTGGGAAGAAATAGACTTTCAGCCTGCCGGTCAGGGGGGCGGCAACTACGGCTGGCGGGTGATGGAGGGAACCCATTGCTACACCCCGTCCAGCGGCTGCAACAAGGAAGGGCTGATTCTTCCGGTGCTCGAGTACGGCCACAACAACCGGGGCGGCAACTCTGTCACCGGCGGTTACCGCTACCGGGGCAAGGCCATAGCCTCGCTCCAGGGAGCCTACCTTTACGCCGATTTTGGTTCTGGGCGGGTCTGGGCTGCGACCTTGAAGGGCGGGAAATGGGTTTCCAGAGAATTGCTCAAAGAACCCATGAACTTTAGCTCTTTCGCCGAAGACTCCAGCGGCGAAGTCTACCTGATTGATTTGGGTGGTTTTATCTACAAGCTGGTTGAAAAATAGAGCTAGCCCAAGTCAGAAAAGGTTAGCCACAAACCCCACCGTGAACTTGGTAAAAGTATCGCTGCCGATGTATTGGCTAACCTCCACATAGGGTCTGTAGCCCCGGTCGGGGAACTGCACCCCGGCGGTCAGGATGCCATACACGCTGCCTCCAAAGCGCAGGCGCAACTCGGAATTGGTGGCATAAGCAGTCAGGCCCACCGCCAACCCGCCCCCGATATAAGGGCGCAGCAAAATATAAAAGGGCAATGGGTAAAGCACTTCCCCACTCAAGAACAACCCTTGCGGAGCACCTACCACCAGCAGTGAACGGAAATCTACTGGATAACCCTCGAGATAAAAACCCAGATGCCCCATGAAATTGCCGTTGGGGCCGTTGCGTACCGAGAGGCCAAAGTCCAACCCCCCAGCCAGGGAGAAACCACAAACCACCACCATCAGGGCAACGCTGCGCTGCAGCCAAGGTTTCATGGCTCGAGGATAGCCCATAGCAATCCCCAGAAAGTTAATCAAACCTCAACCAGGCTTTATAGCCGTATACAGTAGGTGGGAAAAGAGCCAAACGCCAGGGGCAAAACCGTCGAAGGTCGAAGACTCAACAACCTATCGCGGAAACCGCTCTAAAAACACAAACCCTGTCCTGGACGATGTTGTTTTATGGGGCAATTATGCTTTCCTGGTGTAGCTTTAAGGCCCTTTGCGTTCAGCGTTCAGCGTCTTGCATCTAGCTCTGTGCCCACTCTAAAGCATCCCGGTGGGCACTAAATACCAATAAGCTTTATTGAAAGCCATCTTTTCGTAGTGGATGAAGGCGTTGGGCGCGGGTGGGGTGGGGGGAGTGTTGTAGTCGAAGTTGAGGATGCTGGCCTTGTTGTAGCCCGCCTCGAGAAAACACATCACCTTGCCGTCATAGGTGGCGTGTTTGGGGTCGGGCTGGCGGCCCTCGAGGCTGGCGGCGATTCGTTCGGCGATGACTGGAGCCTCGAAGTGGGCGGTGGAGCCCGCCTTGGAGATGGGCAAGTCGGTGGTATCGCCCAGCGCATAGATATGGGGATAGCCCTTAACCTGTAGGGTCTCGCGCTCGGTCTTGACCCAACCTTGGGCATCAGCTACGGGATTATTCTCGAGAAACTTGGCTCCACGGTGGGGAGGAATCATCACCAACAGGTCGTAGGGGAGTTCGGTTCCCTCGAGGCTATAGGCCATTTTCTTGTGAGGGTCTACGCTTTCGAGGTTGAAGAAGGTCTCGGCTCTAACCTTGCGCTCCTCCAGCAACGGAGCGGCCACATCGGCCACGCTTTCGATGGAAAAAACCCGGTTGATGGGATAGGTGTAGACAATTTCGCTCTGCTCCCGAATGCCCCGGCGGGTCAGGTATTCATCCAGCAAGAAGGTGAACTCCAGGGGGGCCACGGGGCACTTGTGCGGCAAGCCGCCCACCCCCACCACAATCTTGCCGCCCTGGAATTCCTCTAGGGCCGCATGTAGCCTCCAGGCGGCCTCTTCGGTATAGAAGTGATACCCGCCTTCAGCCAAGCCCGGCACGTCTTCGGGAGTGACCCGCGAGCCCGTCGCCAGCACCAAATAGTCGTAACCCAGGGCGCTGCCATCCTCGAGAGTGACGATCTGGGTGTCCGGGTTGAGGGCCGCGGCCTTACCAATCTCGAGGTTGATCCGCTTATTGAGCAGGCTTTTCAGGCTACGCGACAGTGTTCTGGGGTCTTGCCAGCCAAAGGGTACGTAGAGCCATCCGGGCTGATACAGGTGGCGCGACAGGGCCGAAACCAGGGTGATGTCGGCTGCGCCTTTTAGCTTTTTGGCTAGCAGATTGGCGACCAGGGTTCCGCCAGTGCCACCACCCAGTACGAGAATTTTGGTGTTCACGACTTCCTCCTTGCAAAAGCCCAGGGAAGCGCTCCCTGGGCTGGTATCCGTGGCTGGATATTGCCCAGCTATGGCGTTTTCATGAACCTTGCGTTGATGAAAAACGCTCTAGTGGGTCTTGCGGACGATAAAACGCTTGGCACTGCCGTCTATGTCTTCCAGGCCCACCAGCTCCTGGTTGGCCTTGACTACCCAGGCTGGGATATCCTTTATCGAGCCAGGGTCGCCCGAGAGCACCGCCAGCACGTCGCCGACCTGTGCGGTTTTGACGTTTCGGATGAGTTCCATCAGTGGGCCGGGGCAGAAGCTGCCACGGGCATCAATTTCTTTGGTGATGGCTACTGTGGTCATAGACATAGACACCTCCTCTTAGATAAACAGGGTCTGTGCCCCTTCGGACTTCTGGATGAAGGCGGCTACCCCCACCACGTCCTCGATTAAGGGCTCGAGGTCGTCTTTTTTGAGATCGAACATTTCCATGGTGTTCCCGCAGGCGTAGAAGTGTACGTCCCCGACTTCCTGGGCATCCTTGAAGTTTTTGAGCCAGTGCGGCACGTGCTTGGCCTGCAGCATCTGGGCCATCTGGGCCTCCATCCCGGCGAACTCGTTGGGCATCACCATCGGGGCTTGCTCGGCCCCCTTGCGGAAGGCGTTGAGGCCGCCGAAGGTCAGAAACACCGTGACCTCCTTACCCATCGCGGCAGCCCCTGCCGCGAGGATCGAAGCTGCCATCAGCTTGTCTGCGGTGCCACTTTCCAGAATCATTGCGAACTTCTCTGACATGACCGGACTCCTTTCGTTTGCTCCCGAGATTCATTCTGCACCCATATCCCCGGTAGGTATGTCCCGCCTGGCCTGACCCGCCCTCAAACTCGAGCCCCGGCCAGCTCAGGGTGAGCCTCGAACCAAGGGGTGTCGGCCTGGATGCGGGCCTCGAGCTGTTCCCACTCGCTGTTCACCAAGGCTTGTAGCTCTCCCAGGTGCGGATGATTTTCCACTTGGAATAGGTGCTTGAACCGATCCTGGCGGGAGAGCCACTCCTCGATAGGGAGCGGGTTTTGGGGCTGGTAGTTGAGCCAGTAATGCCCGTCCACTACCTCGTAGAGTGGCCAGTAGCGGGTCTCTACCGCCAGCCGCACGATCTCGATGGTATCGGCAGGGGCATGGCCCCAACCCAGGGCACAACCCGAGAGCACGTTGAGGAAAGCCGGGCCATTTTGCCGGGCGGCCCGCGCGGCCTTGTCGGAGAGGTCTTGCCAGTGCGAGATAGCCGCCTGGGCCACGTAGGGGACGTGGTGGGCGATGGCGATAGCGGTGATGTCCTTGCGTTCTTGGTGCTTGCCGTAGTCGCCCCGCCCCGAGGGGCTGGTGGTGGTCGAAGCTGCAAAGGGGGTGGCCCCCGACCGCTGGATGCCGGTGTTCATGTAGGCTTCGTTGTCGTAGCAGACATAGAGGAAGTGGTGTCCCCGCTCTAAGGCTCCGGACAGGGCTTGCAGGCCGATGTCGTAGGTGCCGCCATCGCCGCCAAATACCACGAAGGTAATCGGTTCGTCGGGAATCGCGCCGCGCTTCTTGAGCGCCCGGTAGGCGGTCTCGAGCCCACTTGCTGCTGCTGCCGCGTTCTCGAAAGCCAGATGCAGCCAGGGCACGCCCCAGGCGGTAGTGGGGTAGCGGGTAGTGGCGACCTCGAGGCAGCCGGTGGCGTTGACCACCACCACTGGGGTGGCAATGCTGTTGAGGACAGTACGCACTACCGTGGGCGCACCACAACCCCGGCATAGCGAGTGTCCACCGGTGAAACGGGGCTCGAGTTCGGCCCGTTCAGCTAGGGTTTTCAGATCTGGCATGGTCAACCTCCTGGGTTTTGAGGCCAATGAATCTGCTTGGCCCCAAAGGTTCTTGCAGCTCGGCAAATACCTGCTCGAGGTCTTGGGTATAAATTTCTCGCCCGCCCAGGCCATAGACATAGCTCTGAAGCTGAACCGGACTGCCATATAGCGCGGCTGAAACCTCCGCGAATAGGGGAGGGGAGGCCCCCAGCGACATGGCCCGATCCAAAACCGCGACCTTGGAAACCTTAGCTAAAGCCTCCCTCAGGGCTTTTGCCGGGAAGGGCCGGAACAAGCGCAGCTCGAGCAGCCCCACTTTTTCTCCGCGTTGGCGCAGTGCGTCCACCACATCTTTAGTGGTTCCCGCAGTCGAACCTATGGCCACGATGGCCCGGTCTGCATCCTCGAGGCCATAGCCTTCAACCAGCTGATAGGCCCGCCCACTCAGCCGGGCATATTGCTGGGTCAGGTCATCTAGAGCCGCCGGGACGCGCTCGAGGGCTTGTTCAATGGCATAGCGCAGCTCGAAATAGCTGTCGGGCATAGCAAAAGGGCCAACCGTAATGGGGTTTTGCGTATCCAGCAGGCTATAAGGAAGCTGATACTCCCCTACCCACCCACGCACCTCGGCATCGTCCAGCAGGGACACCGGCTCCGCCGAGTGGGTGATGGTAAAGCCGTCCATTCCCACCATCACCGGCAGCCGCACTTCGGGGTATTCCCCCAGGCGTGGGGCTAGCAGCATCAGGTCGTAGGCTTCCTGGGCGTTTTCGGCAAAGAGCTGCACCCAGCCGGTGTCGCGGGCCAGCATGGCATCGGAGTGGTCAGCGTGGATATTGATGGGGCCAGAAAGAGCGCGGTTGCCCACCGCCATGACCACCGGAGCCCGTAGGCTGGCGGCCAGGTAGACGATCTCCACCATCAGGGCCAGCCCCTGCGAGCTGGTAGCGGTCATGGTGCGGGCTCCGGCTAAGGCTGCCGCCACCGCCGCGCTCATCGCCGAGTGCTCGGATTCCACGTTGATGATCTCGGTGCTGGCTGCGCCGTCGGCCACGAACTGGGCAAAGTTTTGGATGATGGGGGTTTGGGGGGTGATTGGATAGACCGGGAACACGTCGGGGTTGATTTGCCGCACCGCTTCGGCAGCGGCCTCGGCCCCGGTAAGCAATACCAGCGAGGCAGACTTAAGCATGGCTTCCTCCGATTTCACCTTTGCCCACTACCGGGTAGGTTTCGGGAACCATCTCGATGGCCCCGGTAGGGCAGGCTTTGACGCACAGCTCACAGCCCTTGCAGTAGTCGTAATCGAAGCCGGTGAAAACCTTATTCTCGGTCAGAATGGCAGCATCGGGGCAGTAGACCCAGCACAGTAGACAGTTGACGCAGGCTTGCAGGTTCACGGCTGGTTTTTGCCCGGTGCGCCACCCACCGGTGCGGGGGTGTGGGGCGGTTTCGGCCACCACCACACCTCCGGGAAGGTCGGTGCGCAGCGGGGTGGGCTGGCTGGTGGCTCCCACAGCCAGGCTACAGGCTTCTTCGGGCTGGGTCTGATATCCGGCCTCGAGGGCCCTCAGGTTGGTCTCCAAGGCCGCCGGGGAGAGGCCGCTGAACACCGATCGGAAAGCTTCTTGTAAGTGAGTCAGCGAGGGTTGCCCCATGACCCCCGCCAGGACTCCCAGCATCACCGTGTTGGCGTATTTGCTACCTACCGACTGGGCCAGTTGGTTGCCATTGACCCGCAAGACCCGCCCGGCTCCTTGAAGCTTGTCCGCGACGCTCTGGGCTGGTTCGGGGCTATTGACCACAACCCAGCCATCTGGCTCGAGCCCGGCAGTAAGGGGGATTTCCCCGATCAGCGAGGGGTCGAGCACCACTACCCAGTGGGGGTTGCGCACGGCGTGGTGGATACGGATGGGTTTGTGGTCGGCCCTGGTGTAGGCCGTCACTGGCGCACCGCTGCGCTCGGGGCCGTACTCGGGGAAGGCTTGCGTAAACTCACCTTGGCCCAGCCAGGCCTCGGCCAGCACCTGGCTCATGCTCTTGGCCCCTTGGCCGCCCCTTCCGTGCCAGCGAACCTCGATCATAAGCGGCCTCCTTTCAAGTAGCGGTCTACACCCTCAGCAGCTAGCTTGGCCCCGCGCACCGCCTCGACCACGGTGGCCCCGCCGGTGGCATCACCTGCAGCAAAGTAGTGGGGGTTGGTGGTCTGGGCGGTCTGGGGATCAATGCCAATCTTGCCGTCTCGTATCTCCAGCCCCTCGACCCAGCGCAAGAACTCGATGCGGGGCCGCTGCCCGATGGCTTTGATCACGGTTTTGGTGGGTACTAAAAACTCGGTTCCGCTTACCGGCTGGGGCCGCCGTCGGCCACTCTCGTCGGGCTCGCCCAGCCGCACGTGCTGGCACTCGAGCGCCTCCAGGCGGTGCTTACCCAAAAAGCGAATGGGCAGGGTCAGCCATTCGAAGTGAACCCCTTCGGCCCTGGCCTCCTCGACCTCGTGGGGGAAGGCGGGCATCTCGGCCTCGGTGCGGCGGTAGAGCACATTCACGGTGTTGGCCCCCAGCCGCAGGGCTTCCCTTGCCACATCCATGGCAGTGTTGCCGCCACCAATTACCGTGACTTCCGAGCCTACTTTGGGGGTTTTGCCGGTCTTGATGGCCTCGATAAAAGGCAGCGAATCCCAAACCCCCTCGAGTTCGTCGCCGGGGTAGGTTACCTCCACATCCTTGCCTAGCCCTACTGCCAGCACCACGGCGGCATATTTGGCCTCGAGGTCGTGTAGCTTCTGGGGCGTGTCTATAGGATTCCCAAAGCGGAAATGCACCCCCATCTGGTTGAGCATCAGCGCCTCCTGCGGTAGCGGTTCGAGCTGCTGGCGGTAGGGGGCAATAGCGAAGCGGGCCAACCCACCGGGCTCGGCTCGGCTCTCGAATACCGTCACCGTATAGCCCCGCGTGACCAGTTCACCTGCTGCGGCTAGGCCCGCAGGCCCTGCGCCAATCACGGCAATCGGCACGCCCCGTGGTGGGGCCACGGCTCGAGTGCGCAGCCCCAAGTCGAAGGCAAAGTCGGTAGCGTAGCGCTGGAGTCGCCCAATCTCCACTGGACGGCGGCCCTCGTGGTGCAGCACGCAAGCCCCCTCACACAGCACCTCGGTGGGGCAAACTCTGGCACAAGTGCCACCCAACAGGTTTTCCTCGAAGATAATGCTGGCCGCTTGGGCCGGGTCTCCCAGGGCAATAGCCCCCACAAATCCCGGCACGTTCACGCTGGCCGGACAGGCCCGTAGGCACGGCGCAGGCGCATAGGGGCCGCCGCAGCGCAGGCAGCGCTCAGCTTCCACGATGGCCTCGAGGTTCGATAGTGGCGGTTTGGCCTCCTCGAATATCCCAGGAATGCGACGAAACGAGCCACTGGGCGGGGTTTGAGTCATAGTAGCCTCCATAAGACCTGGCCCTAGGCTAGCGGTAGGTCATTACCAGGCCGTTACGACTTCCCTTGATGAGGTCTCCCGCTTTATAAATGAATCTAACTAAGAGCGGTTTTCAGAAAGAAGACGGCAGTCCACTCCGATAGAAAGAGTGTACCAAGCTCATTTTTTGCGGCTATGAGTCGCGGCAAAAATAGCGGAAACCGCGATAGGCTGGGCTCTAGCGCATATTAAACGGTGGATACTGATCCGTCACCAGCAGAAATGCATAGGCATTAACCCGCAGCCCCCAGCGCCCTACTCCTACGATGAAGTCGAAAAGACCCCTTGGGTACTGACCGGTGATCAGAATGGCGAACCAGGCAATAATCGCCGCGAGGACAGCACCAATCCCCAGAAAGAATAGCACGACATAGTGCGGAATCGCCAGCAGCCATTTGACCAGGGGCATCCAGCGGTTGAGATCGGTTTTCACGTCCGGGTAGTCGAGGTTTAGGTGAACCGACTGCTCCTCGACCGTTGACGGATATTGGTCGGTAAGCAAGAACAAATAGGCCCCGACCCGGTAGCCGAAGCGGGTCAGCTCTCTAGCAAAGTCGAACCACCAGCGCGGATAAAGCTGTACGAAAATAATCATCAAGGCGGTGGCAACGGCCAAACCACTGACTAACCCCCCAGCCGTATCCCTAGTCCTCCGCACGACCTCGCCGGATTCGTTGAGGAAAACGGTGTTGGTGATGGTCTCGCCAGATCCCGTGATTAGCCCCAGGATGATGGCGATGGGGATGATCCAAACAAAGCGGAGGAAGGTGGTCATCCTGTCCAGTTGCGCTGGATAGTCAATCGCTAAACGGGCTGCATATTGCCTGGAGTCAGCCATTTTGACCCTCCTTTGGAGCACTCTCAGTATAGCAATTGGGCGGGTACGGAATGTCTCTCGAGGGCATCAATTTACAGGTAATGCCTTGGTAACTTCCCCGTAGTAGCTTCAACCTGAAGGAGCATCCTATGAAAACCGCAGAGAAAGACCGGGCTCAGCAAGCCTCGAGGCAATTGCGCTGGGTGCGCTGGCTCGAGACGGTCGGTATCGAAGACGTGCCCTCGGTGGGTGGGAAAAACGCCTCGTTGGGGGAGATGTTGCGGGAGCTTTCGCCGCTGGGGGTGGCCGTTCCGGGGGGCTTTGCCATCACTGCGCAAGCCTACAAGCACTTCCTCGAGGAAAACCGGCTCACCGAGGCTATCCGCCAAATCTACGCGGAGCGGGCAGCGGGGGTGGAAGACCTCGAGGGCCGGGCCTACCGGCTGCGTACCCTGATTCTGCAAGCCCGCCTGCCCGACGACCTGGCCCAGGAAATTACTACCTGCTACCAAGAGTTGACTGAGCGTTACGAAGTTGGCGAGCCCTATGTGGCAGTGCGTTCCTCGGCTACTGCGGAAGATTTGCCTACCGCTAGCTTTGCCGGGGCACACCAGACTTTCCTGCACGTGCGGGGTCAGCC
The DNA here is from genome assembly GCA_015478585.1 of Thermaceae bacterium. Taxonomy (GTDB): domain Bacteria; phylum Deinococcota; class Deinococci; order Deinococcales; family Thermaceae; genus Meiothermus. The sequence continues at coordinate 14,970 of JADMIM010000057.1, forward strand.
GGAGTTGCTGCGAGCAGTGCAGGAGTGCTTCGCTAGCTTGCATACCCCCAGGGCCATCCGCTACCGCGAGGACATGGGTTTCCCGCACGAAAAGGTATTGCTATCGGTGGGTGTGCAACTCATGGTGCGCAGCGACCTGGCCAGCTCAGGGGTAATCTTTACCCTCGATACCGAGACCGGCTTCCGCGAGGTGGTGGTGATAGACGGCATCTGGGGCCTGGGCGAAAACATCGTGCAGGGCAAGGTGGGGCCAGACGAGTTCAAGGTACACAAACCTACCTTGGCTCAGGGCTACAAGCCCCTGGTCAGCAAAAAGCTGGGGAACAAGGAGTTCAAACTGGTCTACAACGAAACTGCCCACCGCCTCGAGAACCTCCCGGTTCCCGCCGAAGACCGCGCCCGCTACTGCTTGAGTGAGGGCGAGGTGCTAACCCTGGCCGACTGGTCCGTCAAAATCGAGACCCACTACTCCAAGAAACGCGGCCAGCTTACCCCGATGGACATCGAGTTTGCCAAAGATGGTCTGACCGGGCGGCTCTTCATCGTGCAGGCTCGGCCCGAGACCATTCACAGCCAGAAAACCAGCCCGCGCCTCGAGGTTTTTACCTTAAAAGGTAAGGGCCAGGTGCTGGCTGAAGGCATCGCGGTAGGGCAGAAAGTTGCTGCGGGAGAGGCGCGAATCATTCTCGACCCCAAAGACATCGCCCAGTTCAAAGCCGGAGAAGTCCTGCTCACTCAGGCCACCGATCCCGACTGGGAGCCGATCATGAAGCAAGCCTCGGCCATCGTTACCGAGCACGGCGGACGCACCTCCCACGCGGCGATTGTAGCTCGTGAGCTGGGCATTCCGGCGGTGGTGGGAGCTACCAATGCTATGGCCGCAATATCTACTGGGCAGGCGGTCACAGTTTCCTGTGCCGAGGGCGAGGTTGGGCGAGTCTACCAGGGACGGCTCGAGTTCAGTATCGAGCGCCTCGACCCCAGCACTCTAGGCTCCACCCGCACCCAGATTATGGTGAACGTGGGCGACCCTGAGCAAGCCTTCAAGCTGGCTTTGTGGCCCAATGATGGAGTTGGGTTAGCCCGCATGGAGTTCATCTTTGCCAGCTACGTGAAAGTACATCCGCTGGCCCTGACCCGCTATAAGACCCTGCCGCTGGAAGTACAGCGCCAAGTAGATCAGCTCACCCAGGGTTACTCCAGCAAGACCGAATACTTTGTAGATAAACTCTCGCAGGGCATCGCTACGCTGGCTGCGGCCTTCTATCCCAAAGATGTTATCCTGCGCTTCAGCGACTTCAAAACCAACGAATACGCCAGCTTGCTGGGGGGCTCGGGCTTCGAGCCGAGCGAGGAAAACCCCATGCTGGGCTGGCGCGGGGCCAGCCGCTACTACCACCCCGACTACAAGGAGGGCTTCTTGCTCGAGGTGGCTGCAGTTAAAAAGGTGCGTCAGGAGATGGGCCTGAAGAACCTCAAGGTGATGATTCCCTTCTGCCGCACCCCCGAGGAAGGGCGCAAGGTGCTGGCGGTCATGAAAGAAGGCGGGCTCGAGCGTGGTCAGGACAGCCTCGAGGTCTACGTGATGGCCGAGATTCCCTCCAACGTGCTCGAGGCCGAAGCCTTTGGAGAGCTTTTCGACGGCTTCTCCATCGGCTCCAACGACCTGACCCAACTGATTCTGGGCGTAGACCGCGACTCGGCTCAGGTTTCGGCGCTGTTCGACGAACGGCTGCCCTCGGTCAAGCGGGCCTGCGCCATGCTGCTCCAAACTGCCCATCACAAAGGGCGCAAGGTGGGCATCTGCGGCCAGGCTCCATCGGATTACCCCGAGTTCGCGGCCTTCTTGGTGGAGCAGGGCATTGACTCCATTAGCCTCAACCCCGACTCGGTGTGGCGGGTCAAAGAGCGGGTGCTCGAGGTCGAGATGAACCAGGGAGCCAGCCACGACGAAGCCTGGTAAAAGGAGGTAGACCATGAAGCGCAACCGTATTGTGCTGCTGGGAGGACAGATTCTTACTGGCGAGGAGATTGAACCCACCGAGTTCCCCGAACTCGAGACCTTTCGCCGTCAGGCCGCCCGTTGGGAGGGGCCAGAAAACGTTTTGGTGCTGCGAAACGCCCGGCTGGAAAACGGCTCCTATAGCGAACGGCTGGACTATTTGCTGCTCAAGCGCGATGCCATCGAAGCTCTGGGCACGGGAACTTTGAGCATAGAGGGGTTTGTTAGCTCTGGCCTCGAGCGCTAGGAGGTTTATATGCGTGGCCTAAAGGATAAAGTGGCTTTGGTGACGGGCGGGGCACACCCCACAGGCATTGGTGGGGCTGCCGCCAAACGCCTGGTCGAAGAAGGGGTAAAGGTAGTAATCACCGATCTGGCTGACGATGAAGGAACCGCCTATGCCAAAGAACTGGGTGCGGTCTACGTGCATCACGACGTGAGCAAGGAAGCCGACTGGCAGGCGGCTATAGCCAAAGCCGTGCAAACTTATGGCGGTTTGCATATCCTGGTCAACAACGCTGGGGTAGGCACTTTTGCTGACGTGGAAGAGGAAACCCTCGAGGGCTACAACAAGGTCATCGCCATCAACCAGACCGGAGTCTGGCTGGGGATGAAATTCGCCGTTCCCGAGATGCGCAAGGCCGGTGGCGGTAGCATCGTCAATATCTCCTCGATTTTCGGTGCGGTGGGCGGGTTTGGTGCTTCGGTGGCCTATCACTCCGCCAAGGGCGCGGTACGCCTGATGAGCAAAAACGCGGCCCTGCGCTACGCCAAGGAAAACATTAGGGTCAACTCGGTACATCCGGGCTTTATTGATACCCCGATGATTGCTTTGATGAAAGACCCCACCAACCCTGCGATGGCGCAGACTATGGGGGCCATCCTGAGCATGACCCCCATGGGCCGTCTGGGTAAACCCGAGGAAATCGGCTCGCTCATAACCTTCTTGGCCTCGAGCGATGCCTCGTACTGCACCGGGGCCGAGTTCTACGCCGATGGGGGTTGGACTGCGATGTGATGCAGAGCAGATTGTTCTAGGCCGATTTGGCCCGGCCTAGCTGCTTGCGCTTGGCTTCCCTGGTCTTGTACCACACCACCAAAGCCGAGACCACGTAAATCGAGGAGTAGGTTCCTACGATAAAGCCCACCAAAATTGCCAGCGAGAAGTTGCGCAGCACTGGCCCGCCCAGGAATAGCAAGGCGAAGATGGGCAGCATGGTGGTGAGAGCGGTCATGATGGTGCGCGATAAAGTCTGATTGATGCTCACGTCCACGATTTCGTAGTAGCTGTGCCCGCGCATGGATTTGAGGTTTTCACGGATTCGGTCACTGATAATCACCGAGTCGTTGAGGGAAAAGCCGATGATGGTGAGTAGGGCCGCCACGGTGGGCACGGTGAACTCTAAACCCAGTGCGCTATATACCCCTGCCACAATTGCTATATCGTGCCCCACAGCAATTACGCTGGCCAGACCAAAAGTCCAGTCGAAGCGGAAAGCCACGTAAATCAGAATCAGGGCCAGACCCACCAGCACTGCGAAAATCGTGTTCTTGCGCAGCTCGCCGCCGATAGCCGGGCCAACCGTTTCCGATTGCAACACGCTGGTCTTGAGCTGGGATTGGAACTGCTGCTCGAGGGCGATGCGGTTGGGGTCGGTGAGCTGACGGGTGCGAACCGAGAATTCCTTGCCGGTGACGCTGGAAAGCGAGGTGATCACGGCATCCGTGCCGCGGGCTCCTTCGATGCGGGTGGTGTTGAGAAAGTTGCGAATCTGCTCGGCCCCTACATTTTCTGGCACCCGTACGGTAAAGGAGGTGCCCCCGGTGAAGTCAATGCCGAAATTGAAGCCCTTGACCAGCGCTATCGAGCCGCCAATCAGGGCCAGCACCAGGCTGATTACCGTTACATAGCGGGCAGGCCGCAGGAAGTCAATTTTGGTGCCCCACAGCCAGTAAGGTGGGCGCACCTCACGTCGCTCACCAATGACCTCCAAGGCCCAGCGGCTAAAGATTAGGTTGGAGAACACCGAAACCACCACGCCCAAAGCCAGCATCACCGCAAAACCCCGCACCGGGCCGTTGGAGTACTGATACAGGGCCGCCGCCGCCAGCAAGTGGGAGGTGTTCACGTCCAGGATAGTAACTACCGAGTGTGAAAAGCCTCCTGGAATGGCCGAGCGGAAGCGCTTGCCGTTTTTGAGTTCTTCTTTGATGCGCTCAAAGGAAAGCACGTTGCCGTCTACAGCCGCGCCTAGCGTGAGAATCAGACCGGCGATGCCTGGCAGGGTCAGAGTAGCGCCCAGCAGCGAAATTGAGGCCATCAGCAGGATGGCGGTATAAACCAGGCCGAGGGTGGCTACCAGGCCCATCCAGAAGCCGTAGTAGGTAAAAATCAGGATAAAAACCAGTGCTGCACCCACGATACCGGCGATGATGCCCGAGTGAATAGCGTCTTGGCCCAGCGTGGGGCCAATCGAGCGCAGCTCACCCACCGAGAGCTTGACCGGGAGTGAGCCCGAGCGCAGCACCAGGGCGATATCGGAGGCTTCTTGAATGCCGGAAAGCCCTTCGATGACGGCTTGTCCGCCCCCGATGGCCTGCTTGATTTGGGGGGCCGTATAGACCTTGCCATCCAGTACTACTGCCAGTTGGCGACCTATGTTCTGTCGAGTTACGTCCTCGAACTTTTTGGCTCCAGCCGCAGTAAAGGTCATGGAGACCTGGGAGCGCCCGAACTGGTCGAAGATGGCACTGGCGGTCTGCAAGTCGGAGCCGGTGAGCAGGGCCGGGCCTAAATCGGAGGGTTTGATGAGCTGCTGCTCGAGCTCGGCCCGCCGCTTGGCTAAGGCATCGCCGGTCAGATTGGCATCGCGCAAAGTGTTGTTGATTTGCGCCACTGTAATCCCCTGAGCACCCTGATTCAGGATACGGAACTCCAATACTGCGGTTTGCCCAATCAGCTTGAGGGCACGGTCTTGCTGGTCTTGTTTGAGACCGGGCAACTCCACCACGATTTGGTTGTTGCCCTGAATCTGTACCAGGGGTTCGGCCACACCAATCGCATTGATGCGGTTTTCGATAACGGTACGGGCTTTATCCAGGTCATCCTTGGCCTTAGTACGGTCTGGATTGGGGTTATCTACCCTTAGCACTACCCGCAAGCCCCCTTGCAGGTCTAGCCCCAGCTTGATTTTGGGATCCTGCGGAGCCCAGGGCTTCCAGATGCCAACCAGCGAGCCCAGCAGCAGCGCCAGCAGTAAAATTCCTGTCCACAAACGGGTTTGATTCATGTGCACCTCGGTAGGGGGTGTCGAGAGAGGGGTTTGAGCAGTTTGGAAGGTTGAGCGCAAGAGCTTTGTCGCAAGTCGCAGATCAGAAACGAGGTTTGGCTCGAGGCTTGCGACCTCTATTGCGGTCAAGGGCTGACGGTCAACATCCTAGCCCCCGTCGGTTTGCAAGCGAGAGTAGACCAGGTACAGGCGCTGCCCCAGACATGGAGTTTGGTAGGTGTGGGGGGTGTTCCAGACCGGGGCTACCAGCAGGCGGACGAGTGGCGTGAAGACCGCAAGGCTAAGGGTTTCGCTAAACGAGACCAGCTTGCTCTTGGCCTCGAGGATGATCCCCGGCAGGGGCACTGCCGCCCATCCGGCAGAATGTCCGGCAATTTTGGCCGAGGGCGACCAGAACAGGCCCGGCCCCAGGGCCAAAAAGCCCAGGGTAATCAGCCCGAACCATCGACTCAGCATCAGCCTCACCATTGTAGAGGTTCTTTCTAGTCGGTTGCTACTTCAACCTGTTGGCTGGCCTCTAAGATGTCGCCTTCTTGGAATTCGGTAAAGCCCTCGAGCAAGATGCCACACTCGAAGCCCTGAGCCACTTCGCGCACGTCGTCCTTGACCCGCTTGAGCCCTTCAATCTTGCCGTGCCAGATTTCTTTGCCCTTGCGCAGCACGCGCATATCGGAGCTACGGGTGATTTTGCCGCTGGTGACCATGCAGCCCGCAATCACCCCGCGACTGAGCTTGAACACCGCTCGCACCTCGGCCTGGCCCAAGATTTCTTCCTTGAATACCGGCTCGCGCTGACCCTTGACCATCTTGCGAATCTCGTCAATCAGCTCGTAGATGACGCGGAAGCTCTGAAGAGGTACACCTTTTTGCTCCGCCAGCTTCTTCACCGAGCCCGAGGGGGTGACGCTGAAGGATAGAATGGCCCCATTGGCTGTAGAAGCCAGCAATACATCGGATTCGGAAGGTGCCCCTACCGCAGCTAAAAGCAGGTTGATGCGCACTTCTTCGGTGGATTCACGGGCCAGGATTTGCTGGATGGCCTCGAGGCTGCCTTGGGTATCGGTGCGCAGAATCAGGTTGATTTCCTTCTGCTCGGCTTCCTGCATTCCGCGCATCAGATCAACCAGGTTGCGAGCACGGCCTCCGTCGCTGGGACTGGTGTCTTGGCCCTTGCGCTCGGCGATGCGCTCCTCGGTGATTTCCTTGGCGGCTACTTGGTCGGGAACCCAGGTGAAGGTATCCCCGGCGATGGGCAGATCGGAAAACCCCAGCACCTGCACAGCACTGCCTGGCCCGGCCTCGCTGCGCCGTGCGCCTTCAGAGTCGGACATGGCCTTGAGTTTGCCCCAGTGTTCGCCTGCAACTACAAAATCGCCCACCTTGAGGGTGCCCTGCTGAACCAGCAAGCTCGCTAACACCCCGGCTTGTTTGTCCACCCTGGCTTCGATGATCACGCCCTGGGCCTCGGCGTTGGGGTCGGCGCGGAGTTCTTCCAACTCGGCGGTGAGCAGGATGGTCTCCAGCAGTTCGGGGATGCCCTGCCCGGTCTTGGCCGAAATAGGTAACACCTCAGCATCGCCGCCGTAGGCCACCGAGACGATGCCTAGTTGCATCAAATCCTGGTACACCTTGTTCATATCAGCGTTGGGCAGGTCTATTTTGTTGGCGGCGAAGATAATCTTGGCTCCAGCAGCCTGGGCATGGGCGATAGCCTCTTTGGTTTGCGGCATCACCCCTTCGCTGGCAGCCACCACGATTACGGCAATATCCGCGACTTTGGCCCCGCGTTGGCGGATGCTGGTGAAGGCTTCGTGGCCCGGCGTGTCAATAAAGACCACCGTGCCGCTACCGGCCCCACTGCGTGGAGCGGTCTTCACCTCGAAGGCTCCGACGTGCTGGGTGATGCCCCCGGCTTCTTTCTCGGCGATGCGGCTCTTGCGCAGATAGTCCAGCAAGCTGGTTTTGCCGTGGTCTACATGGCCCATGATGACCACCACCGGCGGGCGCAGGGGCAGGGCTTGACGCGCTGCCGCCACCTTCTGGGCTTCGGCGGCGACCTTCTGTTCACCGATGAGTTCCTTGACGGTCTCAGCGGTGGAGTCCTCGAGGGTCGAGGCGTGGGATTTGTAGGCCACCCCCATCTCGTCGAGAATTTTGAGTAGCTCGTCGTTGTGCATTCCCAGCTCTTTGGCAAGCTGATAGATTCTGATTTTTGCCATTGTTACCTCCCGAATAAAACCCAAGCAAGGCTCAAGTATTGGAATCGGCGGATGATTGCGCGCGGCTTGGCTTGGGATAGTTGGCTAACAACATCTGTAAAGCCTGCGCCAACTCGGGGGCCTTGGCTCCGGCGAAGCGGCGCAGTTTTTTCTCGTTCCAGCACTCCGGCTTGTCGGGACAGATATACGCCCCGCGCCCCGGCTTCCTGCCAGTGGGATCAATGGTTGGCCCAGACTCTCCCAGCACGATCCGCAACAACTCGCCCTTGGGCCTGCGCTCCCGGCAGGCCATGCACTGGCGGATGGGGATGTGCTTAGTCGGCATGGGAGGCCTCCCTCACGCGCAGGTCACAAGTCGCAGGCCAAAAACAGCAATTGGCTTGGGACACCAGACTTGTGACTTGCGACATGGCTACTCACCTTCCTTAAACAAGCTCTCGAAGCGATCTTTGGCATCGCTCGAGACCTTCACGCCTTCTTCTTTTTCGGCAGCCCGCAGCATGGCAACGTCGAGGTCAGTGACTTCCTCGGCCTCCTCGAAGTCAATCTCGTAGCCGGTCAGGCGGCTGGCCAGGCGCACGTTTTGCCCGGCCTTACCGATAGCGAGGGAGTGTTGGTCTTTATTAACCACCACACGGGCCCGGCTTTTGCCATCCTCGAGGGTCTCGGTGGTAATTTCCCCGACGGTGGCAGGGGAGAGGGCGTTGCGGATGAACTCCCGCGGGTTGGCGCTCCACTGGATGATATCTACCCGCTCGCGGCCCAGTTCGGCGCTCACGGCCTGGATGCGCTGGCCCTTGTGCCCGATGCAGGCCCCAATGGGGTCTACGTTGGGGTTGTGGCTCATCACCGCGACCTTGCTGCGGCTGCCCGGTTCACGGGCGATAGCCTTGACCTCCACGATGTTTTCCGCGATCTCGGGCACTTCCTGGCGCAGCAGGTAGCGTAGCAGTTCCTCGGCAGCCCGGCTGACCACCAGGCTAGGGCCTTTAGAGCTGCGCTGAACTTGCTTTAGATACACCTTTACGCGCTGACCGGGGTGATAGCGCTCGGTAGGGATTTGTTCCTTCTGCGGCATCAGGGCCTCGCCGCGCCCCAGCTCGACATAAACGTTGTTGCGGTTGTCCACACGGGCTACGTTGCCGGTCACGACCTCGCCCTCGCGGTCTTTGTATTCGTTGTGAACCCTGGTACGCTCGGCTTCCTTGAGGCGCTGGGTCAGGACTTGCTTGGCAATTTGCACGGCGATACGGCTGAACTCCTCGGGGTCTACCGGGAATTCCATTTCCTCCCCCAGGGCCACCTCGGGGTCATATTTCTGGGCTACCTCGAGGGTGATTTCCTTGTCTACGTCTTCGATGTTTTCGACTACTTTCTTGATTTCCAGCACCTCGAGGCTACCCTCCTGCGGGTCTAAATGAACCTCAATGACTGGGCCTTTGTTCTCTTCCTCCACTTCTTTCTGGCGAAACCCTTTCTGGCGCAGATAGGATAGCCGCAGGGCCTCCTCGAAGTTGGAAATCAGTTCCTCAGCACTCACTCCGCGCTCGTGGGCAACTTGTTGTAGAGCATCTACAAAATCTTTGTTCACTGTCTGTCCTCCTTTGTTGGGCGCAAAACACCGATAAAAGGCCGGGTTTTAGCGTTTTGCATATCTACCTCGGGGTCTTGGGCCACTCGGCTAGGTTGGCCTTGAAGCTGCCGAGCTTGAGGGTACGGGTTTCGTCCTTGTCGAGCAGGAAATCTACCTCGTCGGGCCGAACCATCTGCACCCGTCCAGTAAAGTTGCCCTCGGGGCTACGCACCTTTACCTTCAGGCCCATAAAGCGCTCGAAGTGGCGCAGGGTCAGAAGAGGGCGTTCGGGGCCGGGGGACTCGACCTCGAGCAAGTATCGCTCCTCAATAGGGTCGAGGCGCTCGAGTTCGTGACCGAGAGCCTGACTGGCCCGCTGGAGGTCGGCTACCGTGACCGGAACCTCATCCTTGCGCTCGATACGCACCAGCAATATTCGCTGACGACCCGAAGACTTAAGGCCCACCTCGAGCACGTCGTAGCCGAGCGGCGATAGAACTCCCGCCGCAATCTTGTCCAGTTCCACGCTCACCCCCTTCAGGCCACTCCCGATAAAAGAAGGGTGGGTTTCCACCCACCCCCCTCAAGATTCGGGAGAACTTACCAAAGAAGAGTCTACCATTCTGGCCCGAGCGGGTAAAGTGAACTGAGTTTCGGAGTCGTCTGCAAAAGTCGGCTGAATAGTTAAAATTGGTTCTGGAGGCTGTTTAAATACAAAGACGGGCATCCTTTGATCGGGGGGCAGAGCAGTGTACTGGGCTGGATGAGCAAGGAAAAGGACGGACTCAAGGCCCGTCCTTAGTGTGCAGGTTCTAATACCGTCTGCGCAAAGATAATCTTCCTGCGCTGGGTGTTACTTCATTGCCACGTCACCACAGGTGATGCTGGCCCCAACGGGGTTGGGGTTGTTGGAGTGAACGTTGACATAAGTAGTACCAGCCGGATACTTCACGCTGGCAGGAACCTTGGTGTAGGCCACGGCCATACCGTTAGCATCGGGCATCAGGTTGGTCAAGCCGAGAATCTTATCCCCGTTTTGGGCCTTGCAGTTAGCATCACCAGCAGCGTTGTAGTGGATGTGGTTAGCGTACACGCCGGAGCTGGGCTTGAGCCCCTCAACTTGTACGAACACGGTGTGCTCCCCGCTGGGCCAGGTAGCAATGATGGCTGTACCCTTGATACCATCGCTGCCCATCAAGGTAGCGTACCGCACATCAGGGCCGCCCATCATCTGAGCCAGGGCTACCACGCCGAAGATCGTCAGAACCGCCAGAATCCAAATCTTTTTCATAATCTGCCTCCTCATCTAGTAAAGCCTCAAACGGTGCTTACAGAGGTTAGCCCGCGCGACAGTTGTTAGCGCTATAGGGGTTACCTCCAAGGGAATATACGCACCGGAGGGGGTTTTAGATTCTGAGGTTGGGCAGCTATGAATAATCCCATTCTGAAAGGTGTCTTTCGGGATATCCTTGCCACTAGAGCGGTTTTCAGAAAGAAAACGGCAGTCCACTCCGATAGAAAGAGCGTACCAAGCTCATTTTTGGC
>JADMIM010000058.1 GCA_015478585.1 Thermaceae bacterium
GGGCCGTAGACCCCACCTCGAGCCGCGTACGTGGGGTTCTTCTTGAAGGGGGGAAGGTATGGGAGTGAGAGAACCAGGGGCGTTCGTAGAGGAACTCGAGCACACCAACGGCGGCCACGTCAAGCTCTTTAGCGGCAATGCCAACCGGCCCCTGGCCGAAGCTGTGGCCCGTGAACTGGGCCTGCGGCTGGGCGAGTCCACGGTCGAGCGCTTCCCCGACGGCGAGGTGCAGGTGCGATTGATGGAAAGCATTCGCGGCGACGACGTATATCTCATCCAACCCACTGCCCCCCCAGTCAATGACAACCTGATGGAACTGCTGGTGATGGCCGATGCCGTGCGCCGTAGCAGTGCCGAGCGCATCAATGCGGTGATTCCCTATTTCGGCTACGCCCGTCAAGACAAGCAAACCCGTGGCCGTGAACCCATCAGTGCCCGCTTGGTGGCTGGTCTAATCGAGCATGTGGGCGTGGACCGGGTAATCACCGTAGACCTCCATGCCCCGCAAATCCAGGGCTTTTTTTATCACCCCGTAGACGAGCTTTCCGCGGTGCGGCTCTTCGCCGAGCACCTCGAGGCCAGAGGTCTCACCCACAACGCGGTAGTGGTCTCACCCGACTCAGGCCGCGCCGAGCAAGCCCGTCGCCTTTCCGAGCGGCTGGGCCTACCCCTGGCAATTCTGGCCAAGCGGCGCATCGGCCCCCGCGAAACCCAGGTCAGCTACGTCATCGGCGATGTCACAGGCAAGCGCCCCCTCATCGTAGACGACATCATTTCCACTGGCGGAACCATCCGGCGCGGTGTAGAAGCCCTGGTCGCCGCCGGAGCCTTGCCCGAAACCATGGTGATGGCTTCACATGCAGTGCTGGTAGGGCCAGCACGAGAAAACCTGGCTCACCCGGCTATTCGTGAGGTGGTCTTCACCGACACCATCGCCCTCAATCCCGCTCTGGGCTACACCATCTTATCCACCGCCTCACTGCTGGCTCAAGCGATCAAGCACGTCCACACCAATCAATCCGTGAGCGTGCTGATTTAGAGCGGTTTTCAGAAAGAATAGGACAGCCCACTGAGTTAGAAAGACCGTACCCAGCTCTTTTTTGCCGCCATGAGTAGCGGCAAAAATAGCGGAAACCGCGATAGGGTGGTTTTATGGTTTTTCAACACTCACTCTTGGTAGGGATGATTACAGATTTTATAAGCCCATCGGCGCACACTTAGACATGAGTCCTAAAAACACGGCTAAATCTGCCTTGCTAGGTTTACTGGTGTGCTTAGGTTTGGCCCTCCTCACCGCCCAGGCCCAGCGCCTCAGCGATATCCCGCCGCAGGATCAGACCGCCATCCAGGCGGTGATTCAGGCCCAGATTGCCGCCTTCAAAAACGATGATGCCATGGCAGCATATTCTTTCGCAGCTCCAGGCATCAAACAGATGTTCCCCAGCGCTGAGGTCTTTATCGAGATGGTCAAGACCGGCTACGAGCCCATCTACCGCCCGCTCAAGCTCGAGTTCGGCAAGGCCAGCCGGGCCGGAGCCGGGGTCATGCAGGTGGTAAAAATCATCGGGCTGGATGGTAAAAAAATTCTCGCATATTACCTCATGGAGCGCCAGGGTGATGGTTCCTGGAAAATCGCCGGGGTACAAACCGAAGACGCGCCTGACAACGCCACCTAGCGCGGTCTGCTCAGATGAGTACCGTCAATAGGCCCAGGCTACCCCAAGGTTCTTTGCGAAAACCGCTCTAGAGCCGGAAAAACGTGATGAGGTGAGCCGAGGGAGGTTTCAGCCCCAACAGGCGGAACTGGCTGGCAAGCTGCCCTCGGTGAAAGTGGGCATGACTGGTCAGATGCAGCGCGATATCCGAAACGGTGTTGGTGTAGGCCGTGCCGGTAGAGGTCTGGTAACTAATCTGGTCGAGTGGGGAGGCGGCCTCGAGCCATTCCCTGCGTCTTCCGGCTAGAACTTGCCAATCTAGCCTCAGCCCAGCAATATCCTTGGGCGTGGACGCAGAAACCTGCCCGTCACAACGTGCCTGCCAGGTCAGCTCTGAGGCCACCATGTGGGCGGTGGTAGCGAAGACACTGGGAAACGAACCCCCGACTTCTTTGTGGGCTTGTTCTGCAAGGGCCTCAAGTGCGGGCCACCACTGTTCCCACAGCCAGTCGTGCCCTCGTATCAGACCGAGCAACTCGGCTTTTTCCATGCTCATAGAATAGAGCAGCCTCGAGCATTGGAACAACTGCGTGATACGCTAGAAGGCCATGACTTTAAAAACCCGCCATGAAATCTTCAGAATTGCCCTTCCGGTGAGCCTCGAGTCGGCTTTCCAGTTGGGTCTGGGGCTTCTCAACCAGGTGATTGTGGGGGTACTGGGAACGGCTGCGATTGCGGCGGTGGGTCTTGCCAACAACGTGCTCTTTATCGGTACGCTGGGCTTCAATACGCTGGCGGCGGGCTGCGCAATTCTGGCCTCGAGGGCCTATGGACGCGGCGACCTGGCAGCGGTTTCGCATATCGCCAGCCTGTCCTTGCTCTTTGCTACAGCACTATCGCTGCTGTTATCGCTTCCTGTAGCCTTCTTGGCTAGCCCTTTTTTGCATGGGGTGGGGGCCAGTACCGAAGTCGTGCGGATTGGCGGGCCATATCTGGCACTGGTAGTGCTGACCCTACCGCTGACCACGCTCAGCGCGGTTTCTAGCGCGGTGTTTCGCACCTTGGGCCAGGCCCGCCTGCCAATGCTGGTCACGCTGGGCAGCGTGGCCCTCACACCGCTGTTGGCCTGGTTGCTGGTATTGCCTTTGGGCCTGGGGGCCACCGGGGCGGCTGTGGCCGCGTTGGTGACGCAAGGCTTGCGGGGGCTGCTGCTATGCGTTTTGCTTTTCTCCAGCCGCTGGGGGGTGCGGTGGAGCTTTCCGGGATTGCTCGAGGCCCGGCAAATTTTAGGCCAGATGATACCGCTGGTGTTGCCGCTCTTCATCACCGAGCTGGTCTTTAGCGGAGGTTCGTTCTTGTTCGCCTTGTTGTTTGACCGCCTGGGCACTCAGGCTCTGGCTGTATTTCAAATTGTGAATGCTCTCGAGGGCTTGTTTATCACCGCATCGGTGGGCCTCAACGTGGCCGCGACCATCCTGATTGCCCGGTTTATCGGTCAGCGTGACGAATCTGGCCTGTGGCACATGGCCCGCAGCATCTGGCGTTTAGCCCTGATGAGCGGGAGTGGCTTTGGCCTGCTGTTTGGTCTGATGGGGCTGCTGATACCCTTGTTGTATCCCCACACCAGCCCCCAGGTGCAAAGCTGGGCCACCTTGGCGGTCGTGCTCAACGCCCTATTCCAGCCGGTCAAAGTCTCCAATATGGTTTTTTTTGGCATCCTGAGCAGTGGCGGCGACACCCGCTACTTGCTGCTCTCCGACGTGATAACGGTGTTTTTGGTGGGCCTGCCTCTGGCCTACTTCCTGGCTTTTGGCCTGGGGCTGGGCCTGTGGGGCATCTTTCTGGGACGGCTGTTGGGCGAGGAACTGGTGCGGATCAGCATGTTTGTCTGGCGTTACCGCTCGAGGCGCTGGTATAGCCTCGAGCCCAGCTTGGCAGCGGAGGTGACCTGATGGAAATACGGGTTCTGGACGAAGGTGATGTCGAAGCCTATGGCAATTTGCGCCCGAGCAGCTAAAACCCCGTCCGGACACGGCTTTTACCTTGGGTGCTGACCTGGACCAGGGCCTGGTAGGTGTGGCTACCCTTCTGCGTCACGAAGCCTCCAAACTTCACCACGCCGCCTCAGTCAATGCTGTATATGTCACGCCTGCCCTGCGGGGATCGGGGGTCTCGAGGCAACTCATGCGGGTTTTGATTGAAAGGGCACGAACCTTGGAGGGCTTGGAGCAACTCAGGCTGGCAGTTTCCACCCACCAGGAAGCCGCCCGTAACCTGTATCGCTCACTAGGGTTCGAGGTCTGGGGATTGGAGAAAAAGGCCCTCAAAGTGGGCCCGGTCTATACCGACCTCGAGCCCATGCTGCTGTGGCTATAGAGTGGTATTTTGATATGGCGATGGCGACTCCAGGAGTATCTGGCTCTAAAACTGGCACGACCAAGCTACTGGACTTGGCTGGGGTAGCCAAAGCCACGGCTGCCCTGCCCGCTGAGGCATTGATCGCCGGGGCCTCCGACGTGCTCAAGGCCATCGCCGACCCCACCCGTATGCGCATCCTCTCGGCGCTGCGGGCTGCAGGCGAGCTGTGTGTGGGCGACCTGGCGGCAGTGGTGGAGATGAGTGAGTCGGCGGTCTCGCACCAGTTGCGTTTTTTGCGCGAGGTCAACTTGGTGAGTTCGCACAAGGAAAGCCGCCAGGTTTTTTACCGGGTGGCTGACGATCACGTCGCCACGATTCTGAAGTATGCCCTCGAGCACGCCGGAGAGTAGCCCTGGGCGGTGACTCAGGGTTTTTGGGCGGCAGCAAACAGGGTTTCGACAGCCCGCTCGAGCAGCAAATCGTGGCCCAGGGCCAACGCTTTGAGGTCGTCGGTCATCAGGATATTGGGGGTTACGTGGTCGGGGTAGGGTGTGCCATCTTGGTGCTGGGCTTGGGCGGTGGTGATTTGGATGCCCGAGCCGTCGCTCAGGGGCACGACCTGGGTGGCGGTGTTGCCCACCCCGGCGGTGGGCTGCCCGATGACAATGGCTTGGCGGCGCTCTTGCAGGTCGAAGGCGAAGTATTCGGCGCATGAAGCGGTCTTAGCATCTACCAGTAGAGTCACCGGCCCCGTCCATGAGGCCGGTTTTACTCGATAGCTGCGGAAAGACCCGCTATAGTACGCGCCGTTGCGGTAGCCCTCCTCGCTCTGATACTCGGGGCCTTTGAGCCGCCGGAAAGTGTCCCCCACGAAGGCCCCAGCCCCCACCAGGCACTCACTCAGCAAGCCGCCGCCATCGCCACGCAAGTCAACGACCATAGCCTTGGCCCCTTTAGCCTGAGCTTCGCGCACCAGGTCGTGGATGCGGGGCCCCACCCGGGCATAACCGGCGAAGCTGGGGATACGCAAGATGGCTACCCCGTCGGGCCGAACCTTGAGATAGGGCATCTGGAGCAGGGAAATTTGCTGGCCTTGAAGGCTCACCTCGAGCAGGGTTGACCCCCGCTGTATCTGTAGATGCACCACCAAGCCGGAGGCCACCTTATCGCGCAAAAACTGCACCCGCTCTTCCTCGGAGGGCGGGAAGGATTGGCCGTCCACACTGATAATCCTGTCCCAGCGCTGTAAGCCCGCCCGATCTGCGGGGCTGCCCTGAGTCACCTCATTAATCAGCAGGCCATCCAGACCGGGCACGGCCTGAAGCTGCACACCAATCTGTGGGCGACTGCTGCTGCCGCCGCGCAGCCGGGCCTGGAAATCGGCGAAATCGGCAGGGGTGAAGTAGCGGGTATGGCGGTCGCCCAACTCGCCGACCAGGTTCTGGATAACCGGCACGGCCTTGCTGGTGGGGCAAGCGCTGTCCTGGGCACAGACTTTGTCCAGATCGGGCTGAAATTTTTGCTCGAGGCTGAGCAGGTTCACCTGGGAAAAACCGCCATAGCGCTGCTCGAGGACACTATTAACTTCGTTGAAAAGGTCTTGCGCGGGGCTGGCTAGCGAAAGGCTAGAAAGTACCAGAACAAGCACAAACCAGGCTCGGATGAGCATGAGCCCATTGTGGAGATATCCGAGTGAGAAAGGCAAGGGCAACCTTGATGCTCGGCACAAAGCCCACAGCAACCGGATAAGAGCTTTCAACATTGCGGGACTCGAGGCTTCTCTTGTACACTCAAAGGGCGTAGTTAAATCTACGGAGGTGAAGTTATAACCAAAGATGTTCCTATAAACGAACGGATTCGAGTGCGCCAGGTGCGCCTCATAGACGAAAGCGGCGAGCAGGTGGGCGTGATTGACACCCGCCAGGCTTTGCAGATAGCCAAAGAGCGCGAGTACGACTTGGTGCTGATCTCGCCCAATGCCGTACCGCCGGTGGCCCGGCTTCTGGACTACGGCAAGTGGCGCTACGAGCAGCAGCAGGCCGACAAGGATGCCCGCAAAAAGGCCAAGCGCACCGAACTCAAGAGCATAAAGTTGCGCCCCAAGATTGAAACCCACGATTACAACGTAAAAGTCGGGCATGTCAAGCGCTTCTTGGAAGAAGGCCACAAGGTCAAGGTCACGATTATGTTCCGGGGCCGCGAAATGGCCCATCAGGAACTGGGAACCAAGCTCCTGGAGCGAATTTCCAAAGACCTCGAGGGCACTGGATTCGTGGAGATGCGTCCGGAAATGCTGGGCCGCGACATGAACATGGTGATGGCTCCTGGTTCCAAGCCCGCTCCAGTAGTCCAGGTTTCGGCCCCTACCCAAGCGAATTAAGCAAGGCAGAGGGCAGCCAGCCAAAAGCTGAAAGCCAAAGGCCCAAGGCAACCACAAAAGATAAAATAAAAAGAGCCCGAAAGCTAAACCAGAACAGTATAATTGCCCTGTCAAGAAACACCGTCTGGGACGCGGTTGGTGTTTTTAGGTTTTTGACTTTAAGCCTTTAGTTTTCGGCTTTAGACGTTCGACTTTCGACGTTTTTGCCCTTGGCGTTAGTCGTTCGACGTTTAGCGTCTCGCGTCTTACATTTAGTCCTCAGCCCTCGAGGCGGGTTCCGGCCTGGCCTGCCAGCACGTCAGCCAGGATGCCCTTGCGGCCCTGAGCGATGGCTGTCCAGGGGGCTCTGTTCCCCAAGGCATTGAGCGCGGCTTGCACCTTGGGAATCATGCCTCCCGAGACGATGCCCTTTGCAATCAGCTTCTCTGCTTCTGTACGGGTTAGTTGGGCAAAGCGGGAGGAGGGGTTTTTAGGATCACCCAGCACCCCTACCACATCGGTGAGAAACACTATGGGCAGGCCCAATGCCCCGGCTACTGAACCCGCGGCGGTGTCGGCGTTGATATTGAGTGCGCCTTCGGTATCGGTACCAATGGGTGCAACCAGGGGAGTCAGACCATCTTCCAGGAGGTTTTTCAGTACCCGAGCATTGACCTTGCTGACCTCACCTACGCGTCCAAACTCGGGTGAAAGGGGGGTAGCCTCGAGTAACCCACAGTCGCGTCCTGTAAGAGCTAACGAAGGGCGGCCCCGCTGCGAGAGCCCGTAGGCTAACTGTTTGCCCAAGGTGCTCAAAACCATTTCCACCACTTCCATCTGCTCTGGTGGCGTAACCCGCAAGCCCTGGTGAAAACGGGTCTCAAACCCCAACTTGCCCAGCCACTCGCCGATGTTCGGCCCGCCCCCGTGTACCAACACGAGCGGGCCGGGGTAACCCGCAAGCTCGTCCAAAAGCTCATCGGCTCCCTTCAAACTGCCCCCGATCTTAACCAAAAGTGCCGTGTTCATCGGGGCCATCTTATCGCCTTTCTCCCTTGACACTGCGGAACCCGGAATGCTACCCTGGAACACGCATTTGTGGGCGAGTTCCCACCTGCAAAAACTCGGGCGATTAGCTCAGCGGGAGAGCACACGCTTCACACGCGTGGGGTCGTAGGTTCAATCCCTACATCGCCCACCACCGAGAAAAATGTGTAGGACAGTATAAATCCCCAATCGCATTGGTTGGGGATTTGGTCGTCTTGTGGCCGAATGTAGCAGCCCGCTCAGGCGCTGGGGATAGCCGGTTGTACCTTGGGGGGGCAACTCAATCCCCACCGCAAAGGCAACCGCTACAGCCCACCCCCACAACCCGAACACCCTGGCTTGACCGTTGGCTCGGATTTACCCATTGGGGACGAACGCGGCTGTGCAATGTCATCGAGTATCAAAGCCACTATTGCCTGGCAGCCATAGCCAGTTTTACCGAAAATGCCCATGCCACCCTTACCGCGCTGGATCGAGCCATGAGCCAAGCCGAAACCCTACGACTTCCCACTCAGGGTCTCCAAGTCAAGAACGATCAGGGCACGGCTTTCAAGTCGGATGCTTTTACCGAGTTCCTCACAGGCCAACCAATGCGGACAAACCCTAGCCGTGGGTAAACCCGAGGGGATGGGCCGGGTCGAGCGCTTCCACGAGGTTACGGCTTTGCCGGAATCGCGCAAGCGACTCGCCTCGGCAGCCTCAAAGAAGAGTGTTTGCCGTACGAGGGTATCGAAAGCCTGGAAGAGCTGAATCAGGTGCTGGAAATGTTTCGCCACCACTACAACACCCACACCAAGCCCTCGGCTACAGGATTCCGCTCGAAGTCATCCAAGCTACCGACAAACACTGAAGCACTACAGTTACAACCCCCTTGCCGATCCGGGATTCATCTTGTGCGGCTTTACAGGGACTTAACATAGTTCACCAATACTCGAGCTTATGAGTTTTAAGCGGGTGCTGTCCTGGAGTCTGGGCCTGCTGGTCGTGGTTCTCCTCTTCGGACTGCTCGTGCGCTCGACAATCCCGCGTATGCCAGGGATGCCCATCACCGGTGGAATGCCCGTGGACAGTAAGCCCGAAGCATTGGGTCAATCCGATCCCAACGCTATGCCCGGCATGAATATGAAACCTGGAGGTTCACCATGAGACGGCGCGAAATCCTAAAGAATATTGGTACTGCCCTACTCTTCGCCAGCCTGTCTCGCATTTTTGCCCAGGCTCCAACCAGCAAGGTCAAAGCGGCAGGTGGCCCCTACTCAGACCTGTCGCCTGCCCAGTTCAAGGGTCGCCTCGAGGCTCCTGGCAGCCACCTTCTGGTCAACACCCACATCCCCTACGAGGGCGAGATCGAGGGCACCGACTTGTTTGTTCCATTCAACCGGGTAGCTGAAGACCTGGGGCTATTCCCCGGCGACAAATCCACCGAAATCTTGGTCTACTGTCGGTCAGGCCAGATGTCCATAATTGCCGCCGAGGTGCTGGGTAAAGCAGGCTACACGCACATCAAAAACCTCCAGGGTGGCATGATCGCCTGGCGGGAGGCGGGATATTCGTTGCGGACGGTTCGCTAACGATATGGATGCCGTAAAGCTGGGGCCGTTTCTAGTGCCGCTGTACCGACTGGTGGTGGTCGCCGCGTTGCTGGTACTGGGGTTCGTGAGCGAGCGGTTGGGGCGGGACAGAGACAGGCGACTGGGCAGCTGGGGGTCGAACGTGGGTTGGGTTGGGCTAGTAGTAGCTCGAGTGGGCTTTGTGGTTGCCAACTGGTCTGCCTTCGCGGTACAACCCCTGAGCGTGCTCTATGTCTGGCAAGGCGGTTTTAGCCTAGTGTGGGGGGTAGTGGGTGGCCTGGTTTATACGCTATGGTTCTTCCGCGGCACACCCAGACTACTACGACCTGCGGCCCTTTCAGCGCTGGTCGCAGCCGGAGTGGGACTGGTCGGGCTGACCACCGTGCAATTCATCCAGGCCAGCCAGACTACCTCGGCTACACTGCCCGCCCTGACCCTATACCGCCTCGAGGATGGCAGCGCGATTCGCCTCGATTCATTCAGGGGAAAGCCACTGGTGCTCAACACCTGGGCCACCTGGTGTCCACCCTGCCGCCGCGAGATGCCAATGATGGCCGAAGTCGCTCGGGCTAACCCTCAGATACGCTTCGTTTTCGCTGACCAGGGCGAGGGTTCGGTGCAGGTGCGCGGCTTCCTGAACACCCTGCTACTCCAGCCTGTAGGGGTGCTGCTCGACCCGCAAATGACAGTGAGCAACACTCTCCGGGTGGTGGGCTACCCCACCACCTTCTTCTTTGACCAAGGGGGTAGGCGGGTAGGGATGCAAACCGGTGAACTCTCGAGAGCGGTGCTCGAAGCCCAACTGCGGCGTATCCGCTAGCTGGGTTTACACCTTTTTAACACATCCGGCCTAGGCTGCCGGTTATGAAAACCCTGGTTCGAGCGGTGCTGGCGGCTAGCCTCGGAGTGGGTCTAGCTCTGGCCCAGAGTGGGCTCGAGGCCAACACTATCCAAGCCTTGCGTACTCGCACCTATCCCGGCAGTATCCTAACTATCGAACAGACCCTGGCGAAAGGTTCCAACTATTACCGCTACCTGGCCTCCTACCGCTCCGATGGTCTCAAGATTTACGGCCTGCTTACGGTGCCTGTCGGGAGCAAGCCCAAAGGTGGTTGGCCTGTGATCATCTTCAACCACGGTTACATTCCACCCCAGCAGTACCGCACTACCGAGCGCTACGTGGCCTACGTGGATGGCTTGGCTCGCAACGGCTATATCGTCTTCAAACCTGACTACCGAGGTCACGGTAACTCGGAGGGCCAGGCCGAAGGCGGATACTGGTCGCCAGGCTACACCGTGGACGTGCTGAACGCGGTTTCAACCCTGGCTAAATACCAGGATGCCAACCCCAACCGCATTGGAATGTGGGGCCATTCGATGGGCGGCTTTCTGACCCTACGGGCGGTGGTAGTTGACCGGCGTATCAAGGCAGCGGTGATCTGGGCAGGGGTGGTAGCCCCGTACAGTGACCTGCTCACCCGCTGGCAGCCGCGCTACCTGGGCGGTGGGCCCGGCCGGGCTGGCTTCTCGGAGCGCGAGACGGCGCTGAAACGCTATGGTATGCCCCAGACTAATCCCCAGTTCTGGGCTAGCCTCTCGGCCAACAGCTACCTCTCCGAAGGGATGCCGCCCATTCAGCTCCACCACAGCCCCGCCGATACCCACGTGCCCTACGTCTTTTCTCAAACTTTGGCAGCCCAACTCAAGGCCGCCCGGCAGCCCTACGAGTTCTATACCTATCCCAATGATGACCACAACCTCAGCCGTAGCTTCGTCCCCGCCATGCGGCGCACGGTGGCCTTTTTTGACCGCTACCTGAAGGGAGCTCATTAGCTTTGTACGCTCAAGCCGTCGCTTCCTACGGTGCTAGGGTGGGCTTCGCGCCCGTCCTGGCAGGGCTCGGCTTGGCGCTGGCCCTACCACCCTTCCCAACCGGCTTTCTGGCCCCGCTCCCGCTGGCCTACCTGCTCTTCGCCGGGGGGTTCCGGGCCGGTTTCCTGGCTGGATTGGGGTTTTGGGCGCTACACCTGATCTGGCTGCCGCAGAGCTTCACCCAGCTCTTCGGCACTTGGCTGGGAGTGCTCCCCTTCATCCCGCTAATTTTGCTCAAGGCCCTATCCTGGGGCTTGCTGTTCGGGCTCACCGCCAGCCGCCCGCTGGCCCGCGCGGGCGGCTGGGTGGTGCTGGAGTACCTGAGCAGCCTGGGCACGCTGGCCTTCCCCTGGGGCCTGTTGGGCTACGCCCTGACCAATGCGCCGGGGCGGGCGCTGGCTAGCCTCGGCGGGGTGTACCTGCTCTCGCTCGCGGTGCTGCTGACGGCCTATTTCGGACGGGCGTGGGTCGTGCGGCTGCGCTCCCCTCAGTATCCCCTGGTGTCCAGGCTAGGGTTGACTGCCGTGGCGCTGGTCTGGGTGGTGTTGTGGCTGGCCCCGCTCCCCTCCACGACCCCGACTAGAGCGGCTCTGATCGTGCAGGGGGCGGTGAATCCGCTGGAAAAAGTCAAGGGGGTCTCCACCGAGTCCCGCTATCTCGAGTTGACCCGCCAGGGGCTGGCCGCCAGCCCTGCCGTGGACGCGGTGGTCTGGCCCGAGACGGCAGTGCGCGAGTTCCCCCCCGAGCTGACCCCACTCCTGGCGGGCAAGCCCCTGGTGTCGGGGCTCTCCGTTTTTGACAGAGGCCACCGCAACCGGGTAGCGCTGCTCGAGGAAGGTCAGGTACAGGCCAGCTACGACAAGATGCGGCTGGTGCCCTTCGGCGAGTTCTTCCCCTGGCGCGGCGCGATTGGGGGGGTCTACAGCTTCTTCTTCCGGGCCTTCGGGTTTAGTGGCAGCCTCACCGACACTGTGCCCGGAACCAGCCTGGCTCCGGTGGGGCCTTACGGAGCCTACATCTGCTATGAGTCGGTGTTCCCCGCTACCGCCAGAGGTCTGGTGAGGAGTGGGGCTGAGGTGCTGATCAACGTCTCCAACGATGCCTGGTTCGGCCCCAGCTTCGGTGGGTTACAGCACTTCGCCATGGGTCGCCTGCGAGCGGTGGAAAACGGGCGCTGGCTGCTGAGAGCGGGCAACGACGGGGTGACGGCCTCGGTGGATCCCTACGGGCGGGTGGTGGCCCGGATTCCGCGCGGTGAGCCCGGCACTCTGGTGGCCCCTTACGCACCGAGCCTCCACCAGACCTTGTACACCCGGATCGGTGACTGGGCGGTAGGGGCAGCCCTTGTGCTGGGGCTGTGGGGTGGCAGGATGGACAAGAAGAGCCTCTGACCCGCTTCCCCTCGCTAGGTACAGTGCGTGAGCCAGCACCTCCGAGAGAGCGCTGTATGGCACGAGCAGCGGGAAGACCCCCCGGTTCGGCCAAGGAAATTTAGTTGGCGGGTCAATTGTCCTATACCCACCCCAGGTGGGGTGGAGTAGTCTATACCTCAGGAGGTTGTCGCTATGGACGTGACACCGATCAAACCAATTCCCAAATCTGCTACAAACACCCTTCGCCTTCCCCTCTCAAAACTCAACGGTGTAGCAGAGGCTCGAGCCCTGTCGGAAACTATTCAGCGGATTTCAGGAGTCCGCGATGTTCATATCAATGTCGCCAACAAAGAAGCCCACCTCATCTACGACCCCACCATCACCAACACAACTCGACTGTTCGAGGCATTAGGCAAAGCCGGGTACGAGGTGGGGCAGGCCGAACTGCGCGCCCACATTGCCGGGATGTACTGCGCAAGTTGCGTGACCCGCATCGAGGACTCGCTGCGGGCGGTGCCGGGAGTATTGGAAGCCAACGTCAACCCGGCCACCGAGATCGCCAACATCAAATATATTCCAGGCACCGCCGATTTCCAGACCATTCAGACTGCGGTGGAATCTACCGGATATCAAGCGGCCCATCCCTTAGAGCAGCCCCCCACCCCCGACCAGGAGACTGCGGCTCATCAGAGGGAGTACAAGACCCTGATGGGCAAGTTCTGGTTCGCCGCCGTCATCTCCATTCCAACCCTGCTGGTGGCCTATCCCAACGTGCGCTTTCTCTATGCACCCTATCTTTTCTCAAGTCAGGTATCCGAAGGTCTGATCCGGCTGTTATGGATTATCTCCGGTATCGTCACCCTGCCGGTGATGCTCTACGCCGGGCGGCAATTCTTCAGTGGAGGTTGGGCCGCCCTACGCCACCGTAGCGCCGACATGAACACCCTGATCGCGCTGGGCACCAGCGCAGCCTGGATTTACTCGACCATCGCGCTGCTCTTCCCCCGGCTCTTCCCTCAAGGTACCGCCGAACCCTTCTATGATGTGACCGCTGTGGTCACAGCGCTGGTGGTGCTGGGGCAGGCCCTCGAGGTACGGGCCAAAGGGCAGGCCAGTCAGGCCATCAAGAAGCTAATCGGCTTGCAGGCCAAGACTGCACGGGTGCTGCGCCAGGGGCGCGAGTTGGAAATCCCGGTGGAAGAAGTCGAGGTAGGCGACACCGTAGTGGTACGCCCCGGTGAGAAGATTCCGGTGGACGGGGTGATGATTGATGGACAATCGGCCATTGACGAGAGCATGGTCACGGGCGAGAGCCTGCCGGTAGACAAGAAGCCCGGCGATGAGGTGATCGGGGCCACCGTCAACACCACTGGGGCTTTCAAGTTCAAGGCTACTAAGGTGGGCAAAGACACCGCCCTGGCCCAGATCGTCAAGATGGTGCAGGATGCCATGGGCTCCAAGGCCCCCATTGCCCGGCTGGTAGACGTGGTCAGCAGCATCTTCGTGCCAGTAGTGATGATCCTCTCCATCTTAACCTTCCTGGTGTGGTTCAACTTTGGCCCTAGCCCAGCCCTGGCTTTCGCGGTGGTGACGGCGGTTACGGTATTAATCATCGCTTGCCCCTGCGCGGTGGGGATGGCGGTTCCGATGAGTCTGGTAGCGGGTTTGGGCAAAGCCGCCGAACACGGAGTGCTAATTCGCAACGGTCAGGCCCTGCAATATGCGGCCCAGCTCAAAACCATTGTTTTGGACAAGACTGGAACCATCACTAAGGGCAAGCCCGAACTCACCGACGCGGTTCCCGCGCCCGGTTTTGACGAAAAAACCCTGGTGCGCCTGGCTGCCAGCGCCGACCGCCCCTCCGAACACCCCCTGGCCCAGGCCATCGTCAAGGGTGCTCAGGCCAGAGGGCTAGAACCCACCGAGCCCAGCGCCTTCAATGCTGTACCCGGCCACGGAGTAGAGACCACCGTGGAGGGCAGGCGGGTACTGGTGGGCAACCGCAAGCTGATGCTGCGCGAGAGCATCGAGGCTAGCGCTTTGCAAGGTGAGGTCGAGCGACTACAGGGCGAGGGCAAGACCGCCATGTACGTGGCCGTGGACGGCCAGGCTGCTGGTGTGGTAGCGGTGGCCGACACCATCAAAGAGGATTCCCTCGAGGCCATCCGGGTCATGAAGGAGATGGGCCTGGAGGTAGTGATGCTGACCGGCGACAACGAGCGCACGGCTCAGGCTATCGCTCGCCAGGTGGGGGTTGACCAGGTGCTAGCCGAGGTGCTGCCGGAGGACAAGGCCAACCAGGTACACGCACTCAAGGCACAGATGAAGAAAGGCCAGAAGGTAGGCATGGTGGGTGACGGCATCAACGATGCGCCCGCCCTGGTTGAAGCCGATGTCGGCTTTGCCATCGGTACCGGTACCGACGTGGCCATCGAGGCCGCCGCCGTGACCCTGATGTCGGGCAGCCTCAAGGGCGTATCTTTCGCCATCGAAATCTCCAAGGCCACCATGCAGAACGCCAAACAGAGCCTCTTCGGGGCCTTCGTCTATAACGCTCTGGGCATCCCGGTGGCTGCCGGGGTACTGTTCCCCTTCTTCGGGATTTTGCTCTCGCCCATCCTGGCGGGGGCAGCCATGGCCATCTCGAGCGTGACCGTAGTGACCAACGCCAACCGGCTGCGCTTCTTCAAACCGCGTAGCTTTACGCGGGCATAACAGGAGGATACTATGACTATTCTGGTAAACCTGATCGGACTGGCCCTAATTGGCTTGATCGTGTGGTACTTCTTCTTCTACCGCAAGGAGGGTGTGCAGGTAGCGGAGGTAGCAGGGGTGCAGGAGGTCAACATCACCGTCAAAGGTGGCTACACTCCCGACACCATCGTGGTGAAACGGGGCAAGCCGGTGCGGCTGCACTTCACCCGCCAGGAATCGGCCCTGTGCAGCGAGGTGGTGGTCTTCGACAAATTGGGCCAATCAGCCAAGCTGCCCGAGGGTCAGAGTGTAACCCTCGAGTTCACTCCCAGTGAGGCGGGAGAGATTCCCTTCCAGTGCCAGATGGGGATGTTGCGCGGCAAAGTGGTGGTAATGGCTTAGCAAAGGCTGAAGGGGGTGAGGTTTGGCCTCGCCCCTGGGCCTTCGATGGGAAGGAGGCGCAATGATCCGGCACGAGGAACCTTTCGGGTATCTGGCGCAAGACCACAAGCCGCTCGATCTGAAGGTCTTGTGGGCCAGCAGCACCGCCCGGCTGGCAGTGCGGGGCATCGGCTGCGTCAACTGCGAGGCTCGAGTCCACAATGCGCTCCTGGCCCTGGACGGGGTGAGCCTGGTCAAGGTATTTCGTTGGGAAAAAATAGCCTTGGTGGCTTTTGACTCGGCCCGTCTCACCCCAGACCGGCTGGTGGCAGCTGTGCACAGCGCGGTCAATGAACCTTCACGCTGCTACCAAGCCGAAGTGACCGAGGTGCGCCCGGCTCGAGAAACCCTGAAAATTGTGGGGGGTGAGGTGCAATGGTGCTGGCCCAACTCAACCCCCCAAGAATCTCAGGAAGTTTGGAGCTAAGGAGGATTCTATGAAAGAAGTTCAAGACCCGGTATGCGGCATGATGGTAAACCCTGAGCAGGCTGCGGGAAGTTCGGAGTATGAGGGTAAGATCTACTATTTCTGTGGCGCAGGCTGCAAGGAAATCTTTGATGCCGAGCCCACCAAATATGTCCAGGTTGATGCCCAGGCCCATCGCCACAACCACACCCACTAGAGGGGTTGCCATGAGCGAAACCCGCTCCCAACTCCTGAATCGCCTGGACAGCGTACAGGGTCATCTGGCTGGGGTGCGGCGGATGATGAACGGTGGTGCTTCGCCCACAGAACTGATCCAACAGGTGCGAGCGCTGCGGGGAGCTTTGTTTCATATTGAAGAGCTGCTGGTGCAGGAGGGGTTGCAGGCGTGCCTGGAACAAGCCGCAGTGATGCCCCCGCAAGAAACCCTCGAGACCCTGCTGTCCTTGCTCCAGGTGAAGGCCTGAGGTTCCCCCGCCATGGCTACCCTCCCCAACCTGAAGATTCGAGCGCTGGGAGAGGCTGGGGTCTGGATTAAGGGCCAGCCGGTACACTGGCGGGCACGTTCGTCTCGAGACCTGCTTTTTTATCTGCTGTCCTACCCAGAGGGCCGCCACCGCCAGGAAATTCTCTCCACACTCTGGCAGCTCGAGCCTTCTTCCCAGAGCTACCGCCGCCTGCGCCTGACCTTGCACCGCCTGCGGGCGGTGCTGGGTGGGCCTGAATCGGTTCTTTTTGACCTCGAGCGGGAGCACCTGCGTCTGAACCCAGGGGTGCTCGAGGCCTCCGACCTGTATGCGTTTTACACCACTCTGGGCCAGGCCCAACAAGCCCCAAGCACTGAGCTTCGCATGGTCAAATACCGCCAGGCGCTCGGACTTTACAGTGACTTCATGATGGGTGAGGAGACCGAGTGGGTTCAGGAAGCCCGTGAGACCCACCGACAATTCTACGTGCAGGCAGCGGTGGAACTGGCTCTCGAGTTGTGTATGGACAGCCCTGGTTCGTGTGACCAAATGGTGCAGGCCCTGATCCAAGCACTACAGGCCGACCCCTACTTGGGCGAGGACTATCACCAGTGGTTGATGCGCTGCCTGACCCACGCCGAGGGCAAATACGCGGCACTGGAGCACTACCGCCGCCTAATCCATTTCCTGAGGGAGCAGTTGGGCGAGCGGCCCATGCTGGAAACCCGTGACTTGGCCGAGCAAATCCGCCGGGGTGAGAGGGTGCTGTGCCAGCCCCCTGAACAGCATCCCCACGGCTTCAACTGTCCTCTAACCGCAGGTACATGCAAAAAATGGTCGAGCTTGGTCTAGGTGGAAACGTCTTGGAAACGCTCCGTATTTACTATTCAAACCACCAAGGAAAGGAATCGTGATGCAAGCAAAAACCCAGAATCAGCTTTTGCTCCGCATAAGTAAGGTTCAAGTTCATCTGGCATCGGTGAGGCAAATGGTACTACAGAATGCGCCTCACGATGATCTCAGCCTTCAACTACGGGCTTTGTGTGGAAGTCTGCAACAGATTGAGAGCGTTGTCATCCAGGACGGTCTCTATGCCTGTTTGGAGCAGGCCCATCGGGATAAACCAGAGGTAGCAATCGAGCGAGTCATGCGGATGCTCAACTTGCATTCACCCGAGGGTGATTCTTTTACCGGAGCACAGGCTAAATCCGATCATCTCGAGTTGTTGAGAGGACGTGAGTGATATGGTTCAGGAACAGGGTCAAGCCAAAACCCAGAGCGTAACCTTTATATTGCCGGAAGGCCTCGAGGCCGAGAGCGCTAGTGTGGTGGGGGATTTCAACAACTGGAATCCGCAAGCCCATCCCATGCTCAAGGATAGCGATGGGCGCTGGCAAATCAGCATTGAACTGGAGACCGGCAAAGAGTACCAATTCCGTTACCTGGTGAACGGCCAGGATTGGTACAACGATTCTCAGTGCGAATGTTGCCGTAACCCCTACGGCGGCGAAAACAACCTCTTGCGGCTATAAAACAACAGAAGTGGGTAAGGAAATGAAATCGGGACAAATTGCTCTTACCCACCCCCGGTGGGGAGGGATATATTGAGAGCCTAAGGTTTAGCATTTCGTCCTCAACGTTGTTTGGTGCTTGACCCATAGGAGGTAAAAGTTATGTGGAGGAATATCTCACTCTTCACGCTGCTCAGCCTGGTGTTGGCCTTTGGGGTAGCTTGGGCCCACAAAGATGAAGCAGCTCTACCCGCCAGCCAGTTGGCCCAGCAGGCACTAACTGCGCTCAAGAGTAACCCCCCGGATCTAAACACCGCTACAGATAAGCTCAAAGATACCCTAGATTCGCAGAAGCCTTCTGGGGTCAACCTCGAGCTGATCCGCCTGGCTCAGCAGGCCGTGAAGGCTGGGGTGTCCGAGGCAGCAATACCTCTAGTTAGCAAAGCACTTGCGTCTGTTGCCCCTGCCCTGGTGCAAACTTCAGCTACCCCAACCCCGGCCTTAGCCGATGAGTCCAAGGCTTGGGGGCCGGGCTGGTTGTGGGCTCTGGGAATGGTAGTCGTGACTGGGGGTTTATACGTCTTAGCTAGGCGAACCGTGAGCATAAATAATCCGCCCAGTATACCTAAGTTCGCACCCTGGCAACTTAGCGGTATCGCTGGGTTGCGGATTGTATTCGGCTTAGTGTGGGCGGTTGATGCGTGGTTTAAGTGGCAGCCTACCTTCTTCGAGCAGTTTGTCAGCTACCTGATGGGGGCACATCAGGGCCAACCGCCATTGGTGTCGAACTGGATTGGCTTTTGGGTCAACGTAGTCAAAGTTGATCCTCATGTCTTCGCTCACCTGGTTGCCCTTGGTGAAACCGCCCTGGCGGTGGGATTGATTTTTGGCTTATTCAGTAACGTGGTTAACCTAGCAGGTATTTTGTTGTCCTTGGTGATCTGGTCTACCGCCGAGGGATTGGGCGGCCCCTACACCGCCGGTTCTGTGGATATTGGTTCGGCAATCATTTATGTGTTGGTCTTTGTAGGGTTGTATTTCTCGAGGGCAGGTCTCTACTTGGGTATGGACAGCATCATAGGGCGCTGGTTAGGACGCTATAGTTGGTTAGCTTCTGGGGCAGTCGGCAGCAAAAGTGTGGTTGGCACCCGTCGGGAGGCCGTGTGATCTGGAGGAGCTGGCTACAGCAACCCAGAAACTGGGTATGGCTTGGGTTTCTATCGGTGGCGGCCTTTTTCATAGTCTTGGAGCACCGCGCCCACCTAGCCCTGATCATCGCCGTGGCGTTGCTGGCGGCCTGCATCCTGATGAACCGCTACATGCACCACGAGACCAGTGCTGACCCTGACCCTGGAGCACAGGGAGAACCAGCCATGAACAACCAACCTCCCGCCTATGGCCTGTGGTGGTTGGTAGCAATCAACCCGCAGTACCTGGCCTTCATCCTGATTGTGGTGGGCTTTTTGCTCGAGTGGCCCACCCTACTTACCCTGCTGATGTTCCCGGTGCTGGTAGTGATGTATACCCACTTAGCCCGCCTCGAGGAGCAGGAAGTGCGAGGCCAGCAACCAGCTTACGAGGAGTACACGGCCAGGGTTCCGGCCTTTATCCCCCGGCTGGCCCGACTACCAGTTCCCCCTGAACCGTCGCAGGAGGTACCGGAATGACCCCTGAAACCTCAATCCGGGTGGGCTATCTGGCAGTCTCCGGCCTAACCTGTGCCGACTGTGCAGAGGAAGTACAAGAAGCCCTGCTGGAAGCTGAAGGGGTAAGGATGGCGGCAGTTTTCCCCGAGGAGGGTCTGGCTGCGGTGGCCTATGCGCCCAAGATTACCCGGCGAGCCAATCTGTTGTTGTTGGTAAAAGCGGCGGCGATTACCCACGGGCGGGATTACCAGGCGGGCTGGATGGGCAGCCGCAGGATGTTGGGGGGTGAGGAATGAGCGGCTTTGGGCTTTTGATTGCGGACTATGAGCAGCTATTGAAGCTGCGCAGCTGGGCTATCGGCAGGCTGGAGCAGGGATCGGAGTATCTACAAACCCTCGAGGCCACTCTGGCTCAGCTCGAGGGTTTGTGGGAAGACCTGCTTCACAACCCCCGTTTTCGGCTGGCCCTGGCTGAAAGCCCTCACGCGCCCCCAGCCTTGCTGGAGTGGCTGGCCGAGGACGAGGAGCAAGAAGTCCGCTTGGCCGTAGCCCGCAATCCTGCCACCCCGACCCAGGCTCTGATGGCACTTACCGCAAGCTGGGCTGGACGGTTGGCAGTGGCTTGCAACCACTGCACTCCTAGCCAAGTGCTGGAAATCTTGGCCGGTGATGGCGACCCCGACATCCGACAAGCCCTGGCCGCCAACCCCAACACCCCAGTTTCGGTGTTGGTTCGGCTGACCCGCGACCCCGAACGGGCCGTGCGGAGAAAGGTAGCTCTCAATCCAAACACCCCACCCCGCCTGTTGATATGGCTGGCCCAACAGGCCGACCCCGGTCTGTATCCCGCCCTGCTGCATAATTCCAACACTCCTAAAGAGGCCCTGGACACGCTTATCGAGGCCGACCCCTTCCTGGTAGAGCAAGTTGGTTGCCATCCCAACTTTCAACCCTTACTCCGAAAGGCCAAAGCCTACCTCCGTGAGCGGGTCGGAAAGCTCAACCTGGATTGCCCAGTGTGCCAGAGCACCCAGGGTCAAATCTATGGCTCGAGGCGAGCCAGTTAGGAGGCCCCCGATGAAAACCCGAATAGCCCTATGGCCCCAACTTGGGAGTATCCCCCTCCTGATGTTGGTTTTGGTGCTAGCTGTGCTGCTAGGTCGAAGCCTCGCAGCTCCGACACTGTATGTGGAAAACAGCGTGGGCCAGAGCGTGTGGGCCCTGGATGCCGCCAGCGGCAAGATACTGGCTACGATCCCCCTACCAGGCTCCCCCGATGGACTGGCTTTGTGCCCTGACCAGGGCCGCTTATACGTGGCCGGGGGTGACGCGGGCACGATAAGCGTGATCGAGCTGGGCAGCAACAAAATCCTACGCACGGTTAAAGTCGGAGGGGCCGCCCTGGGTCTGGTGATGAGCCCGGACTGCTCGAGGCTCTACACCGCCGGAGGGGGGAGCAACACCGTTATCGCAGTCGACACCAACAACCTCCTCACTCAGGAAGTAGCTGTGGGGCAAGACCCTCAAGCGGTGGCACTCGGCCCAGAGGGGCGTTGGCTGATCAGCTTGAACTACGCCAGCAAAGATCTGAGCGTACTTAATGCGCAAAACCTTCACCTTGAGCAGACCCTTGCGGTAGGCAATGGCCCCCATAGCTGGTCACTCTCGCCTGATGGGCGTTGGTTGGCAGTGGGAGCAATAGACTCCCACGAAGTTTTGCTGCTCGATACTCAAACCCTGCAGGTGGTTTCGACCTATACCAGCGATGCGGCCCCTGAAGGACTGGCCTTCCGCACCAACACGGAACTCTGGATCAGTTCGCTGGCCTCGAACTACGTCGAGGTGCTACACCTGATGGGGCAAGACCAGCAACAAATGGTGATGCCCAGGCGCTATACCGCCCGCATCCAGACCGGGCCAGGGCCATTTGGTATCACCTTTAGTAAGGACGGGCGCTGGGCTTACGTGAGCAATATGATCGAGGGCAGTGTGGTCAAGATAGATACCCAAAGCCGTCAAGTGGTGGCGCGCTTCGTGGTGGGCGGTGAGCCTCATCGCTTGGTGCTTGTGGAGTAGGAGGGGTTTATGTCCGAACAAAAACTCAGTTTTGAGGTGGTGGGTCTGGGCTGTGGCGGAGCCGGTGCGGGAACGCTCGAGCGTGCCTTGAGCAAGCTAAAGGGGGTGGAGCGGGTTTACGTGAACCCCCTGACCGAACGGGCCTACCTCGAGTATGATCCCGTGCGGGTTTCCTTCGAGTCTGTCCGGCAAACCATAGCAAACTTAGG
This sequence comes from Thermaceae bacterium, assembly GCA_015478585.1. Lineage (GTDB taxonomy): Bacteria > Deinococcota > Deinococci > Deinococcales > Thermaceae > Meiothermus. Next base: position 21,703 of record JADMIM010000058.1, read on the forward strand.
GTACCACATCAGGCTGAATTGAACCCGTACCATAGGAGAAATTTATGAAATCAACCCTGGCCTTTTTAACCTTAGCTGTACTGAGCAGTCTGGCCCTGGCCCAAACCACCCCCAAAGTAGACGGGGTAATCAGCCCCGGCGAATATGAACACTCCATAACCAGCAAGATTGGGGTAGAGCTTTACTGGACCCTCAAGGGCGACCTGCTCTACATCGGGCTGAAAAGCCCCGGTAAGGGTTGGGTAGGCATCGGCTTCGAAACCGTGGATCAACATAGCGAGACAGGAGGCATGGGCATGGGCGACAAACACCCTGCCATGCACGGCTCTGACCTGATTCTGGGCTATGTCAAGGATGGGCGCACGGTGGTGGACGAGTACCACGGAGCGGTTGCCGGTCAGCCCCAACCGTACAGCACGATGGGTAGCAAGGCCAATATTCTTCAGGCTGCTGGGAGTGAAACTCCCGAGGGAACCACCCTCGAGGTAGTGCGCCGCCTCAACATGGGGAACCCCATGCACGTCAACTTGCAGAACATGGTCGGACGCAAAGTGGGCATCATGCTGGCCTATAGCGATCAGAAAGCCTTTGTTTATCATGGCCCCACCAATCGCATCGCATTAGAGATCACCCTCAAGTGAGGAGGAGCGGCCTTGATTTGCGTAGCGGTGCTCAGCGAACGTCCCCTGGTGCGCCAGGGGCTGGCGGCATTGCTGCGGGAAATTCCGGGTCTGGAAGTAGTTGCCTCTGAGGTTGTAACAACTAGCACTGCACAGGTCTTGCTGGTGGATTCGGGACTGCCTAACCTCGAGACCCTACTTGCCCAGTGGCATTCGGCCTCACAGCAGCCCCTGGTGATCGCCCTCGAGGAGAACCCCGACGAGGCCGAGCGGCTACTGCACAAAGGGGCCAGGGGCTATGTATCCCTGGCCTCGTCCCTGCCGGAGTTGGTGGAGTGCGTGCTCGAGGTGGCACGGGGTGAAGTGGGCTTACCGGCTCAGCTCAGCAGGCAACTGCTGTCGCGCTTGAGCGGGGTGGGTTCTTCGCAGATCCTCACGGAGCCCCTGTCGGGGCGCGAACAGGAGATTTTGAGCCTGCTATGCCAGGGTTTCTCCAACAAGGCTATTGCCCAGAAGCTCTACCTGAGCGTGCGCACCGTGGAAGGCCACCTGGCGAACCTCTATGCCAAGCTGGGAGTAAACTCTCGCACTCAGGCCGCGCTAGTGGGTCTAAATCAGCACTTGATAATTTCCGACGATTTGGTCTCGAGTGCAAGCTACTCCTAAAAGAGTGCAGATACGTTTTGATCTGACCAGCCAGTCGGTATAAGCCCAGCAGTGCCAACCAGGAGAATCACATGGCAAAGGCCTATTTCGTCGGCAGCGGCATCGCCTCGCTCGCGGGCGCGGCCTATCTCATCCGGGATGGGCACTTCCCCGGCGACGACATCCACATCTTTGAACAGTCCGCCATTACCGGCGGCAGCCTGGACGGGGCAGGTTCACCCGAAACCGGCTACACCCTCCGTGGGGGTCGTATGCTCAACTTCTCCTACTTGTGTACCTACGACCTCCTTTCGTTCATTCCCTCGCTGGATAACCCTAGCCGAACCGTAAAGGACGAGATGCTCGAGTTCAACGAGCGGGTAAAGACCCACTCCAACAGCCGACTGGTCAAGCACGGCCAGAAACTCGATACCTCACACATGGGTTTGAGCAACAAAGATCGGCTGGATCTGCTGAACATCATGATCCACTCGGAGGAGTCCCTTGGCACCAAGCGGATTGATGAGTGCTTCGAGCCCTCCTTTTTCAAGACCAACTTCTGGCTGATGTGGGCCACCATGTTCGCCTTCCAGCCCTGGCACAGCGCGGTCGAGTGCAAGCGCTACCTGCACCGATTCATCCACGAGTTTCCCCGTATCAACACCCTGGCAGGCGTGGATCGTACCCCGTACAACCAGTACGACTCGGTGGTGCTCCCGCTGACGCAGTGGCTCCAGGGGCAGGGCGTGCATTTTGAACTGCAAGGCCAAGTCACCAATCTGGGCTTCAAAACTTCGACCAGTCAGACCACAGTCGAGCGCATCCAGTACGTTCGTGACGCTCAGTCGCAGGAGCTCGAGCTGGGAGCAGGCGACTTGGTGTTCGTCACCAACGGTTCGATGACCGCCAACTCCAGGTTTGGCTCGATGACCTCCCCCGCACCTATGAATACCAGCGGGCTCACTGACGGTGCCTGGGCACTGTGGGACACCATCGCCAGAGGTCGCCCTGAGTTTGGCCGTCCCGCGGTCTTCCATGAGCGCATCGGCGAATCCTACTGGCCCTCGTTTACCGCGACTTTCCGCGACCCGACGTTCATGCGCTTGGAGCAGCAATTCACCGGGAACGCGCCGGGGACAGGCGGCCTGGTGACGTTTGTGGATTCGAACTGGCTGATGTCCATTGTGGTGGGCTACCAGCCGCACTTCCGCAACCAACCGCCAGGGGTCTATGTCTGCTGGGGCTATGGTCTCTCTCCAGATCAGCTTGGCAACCACGTACAAAAAAAGATGACTGACTGCACTGGTGCAGAGATACTGACCGAACTCTGCTATCATCTAGGGTTCATGGATCACTTGCCCTTGATTCTGGACACCTCAACCTGTATCCCCTGTACCATGCCCTTTATCACCAGCCAGTTCCTGACTCGAGCACCGGGGGATCGCCCGCAGGTGGTACCCGAGGGCTCCACCAACCTAGCCTTCATCAGCCAGTTCTGCGAGATACCCGAGGATGTGGTGTTCACCGTGGAGTATTCGGTGCGGGCGGCAATGACGGCGGTCTACACCCTGCTGCACCTCGACAAGGAGCCACCGCCCATCTACAAAGGCGGGCAAGACATCCGGGTGCTGTTCAACGCCGTCACCACCGCGCTCAGGTAGACCGGGGTTCTGCCCGTCAAGTCAGCTCGGTTTTCGGGGCGGTTTCGGAAGCGGTTGCCACCTCTAACCCCAGGACGCTCGAGCTTTTCGGGTGTCCGGGGGTAGGTGTATGTCCAGAAGGGAGTTTCTATCGCGGTTTGCGCTATTTTTGCCGCGACTCATAGCGGCAAAAATGAGCTGGGTACGGTCTTTCTAACGGAAGAGGTGAACAGAGACCGTGACAGGCCCCGTGGTCGCACCCTCGAGGCCGACTCCCCGCCCCCGCGCGGGGAGTTTTGGTCGGGCCTACGGCACGCGGA
>JADMIM010000178.1 GCA_015478585.1 Thermaceae bacterium
CACTACAGTTGCACTTTTCAAGAGAGAGGGCCTGCCCATCCTGACCGGAAGCTGAGCCGTTTAGGAGGTGGTCAGGCGAGCATAAATGGTGGTAGCCATCTCCTCAAGATGAGCCAGGGTCAGATGACGGGTGACGCCCAGATAGAGCGTGCAGGAGCGGCCATGAAGAGAGCGATACGCACTCCAGGCCTGGACGCGTTGCCCCTGGCGCATTTTGCGGGTGGTCGAAAAGCGGCCATTGGCTCCCTGGAAGGTGAAGGCGGTCAAGGAAGCCAGCCAGTCAAACCACTCCGGGGAATCAGGAGTCAGGGAAAGCACGCCTTGCGTGGGACAAATGGCTAGGTAGCTGCCGTCGGCCCCATATTCGATGAGGGGAAGAGCCCGGGAACGAGAACGAGGCCGGGTGGGTGAGGACTCGGTTGCCGCTGGCTTTGGCGCTGGCTCGTTCAGGGGGCTCGGACGAGAGCGGCGAGCCACAGGGGTGTTGGTGGCTGAACTCGGCAGAGGAGCTTGCGGATAGCTCAAGCCTGCTTCCCAGCGCCATTCGCGCTCGCGCAGCAGAGTTAGAGCCAGGTGCGTGACCTGCTCCTGGAGGGTGGCGATCTGGGTTTGCAGGTGGGTGAACAGGCGCCGCAGATCGGCGTCGGGAGGTGACGAGGCGCAAGCCGTGGTCACGGGTGGCTCTGCTGGGGGAGCCAGGGGAGCGGAGGCGGGAAGCGGATCGGGCAGGAAGCGGCCATGCAGGTGAGCCAGGTGCGCCAGTTGTGGCTGGGTCAGACATTTCAGACGGGCGTCGTTGGGATGCGCCGTCCAGGGGATGTGCGCAGCTGTGAGCCAGAGACGCAAGGTTTTGGGATCGACGCCTAAGAGCAGGCAACAGTCGGTCAAAGGTAGAAGAGTCATGAGCAGTTCTCCTTTCGAGAAAGCAGACAGTAAAGCAGATGGAAGGATTTTCCTGGGAAGAGTCCAGCAGACTCCCACCAGTCCCAGGGATATCCCTGGGACTGGTGGGACCTGGCATGACCACCACGCCTCTGGGAGCACGGCTCGTTTAGCCCGCCTTCACACGTCGTCGGGTGTGGAAAAAGCAGGCCAGCCGCTGATGCCAGCGCCGCCACGCCGACCACGCCAGCACCAGCGTGACGCTGCTGGGAAGGGGAAAGAGCAGATGCGCCAACAGATGACGCGCTTCGGAAACGCTGAGCGGCAGCAGGTCTTGCGGCGCGGCTCCTGCCTCCGGGTGAGCCAGCCCGTCGGCGTTGGGCAGAGCCGTGCGTTGCTCCTGGACGCAGATGGCGACCAGAAAGGCCAGCGCCAGCATGACCAGGGTGATATGGCGGTACCAGCCTGTCCAACTGCGCACTTCGTAGTGATCCAGCCCCAGGTCTTTGCCGCTGGCAAAATCCTCTTCAATCCGCCAGCGCCCACCCAGGGCCGTGACCTTGGCGAGCAGAGGGGTCGCGGGAGGAGCAAAGACCAGGTAATAGGCCTGGTGTGGAGTGGCATCAATGGTGCGGCGGATCAGCAACGAATGCCAGCCATCATCGGCTCCCCGGTGCAGCAGCGGCACACACGCCCAGTCACACAGTCGGGGTCCTTTGGTGCCCTCACTCATCGCCAGCCGGTGCCAGGACGAGTCCGTCAGCACCAGCGCAGGCACGTCCCGGACTTCCACCCGTCGCACACCCAGAGGAGTCTGAAGGACGACGGGTTCGTCACAGGCCACGGCCCCCACGTAGGAATACTGATGGGTTTCCAGCCAGGTGCGCAGCTCCAGATGACCGCCGTAGACCGAGTCAGCCACGATCCAGTCCAGAGGAACATGAGCCTGATGGAGGCGCTCCAACATCTGGATGGCCAGGTCGGGTTTGGTGCGGAAGGGAATCGTGTCGGGAATGCCTGCCTGACGGCACCGCTCACGATCGTCGGTCCAGTCCTGGGGCAGGTAGAGTTCGCGATCGATGAGGGTATGCCCACGGGCAGTAATATACGAGAGGAAGACGCCGACCTGGCAATTCTGGACCTGTCCGGTGGTGCCACAATACTGCTTTTTGACGCCCGCCGAGTGCTTTCCCCGTTTGGGAAAGCTGGTCTCATCGATGGCCACGATCGCCTCCGAGGTGCCGAGGTGCTCCAGAGCAAAAGCGCGCACCTCGTCGCGCACGCCATCCCCATCCCAGACCGCCTGGGAGAGCAGGCGCTGCATGCCGTAGGGGGTCGTTTCGCGTGCCTGTTCGGCCAATTGCCACCCATTTTTGCGTGCCACCTGACTCACAATCCCTTGCAGAAACCGCAACAGGCGCTGATAGGGCTGGGGGCGAGCAAAGTAGGAGGCCAGACGAGCGTGCAACTGGACCAGGAAACCACGCCAACGGATCACGTCCGCCAGCGTCGTCACCAACGAAGAAGGTATGGTATGCTGAGGAGGCTTCATGCTTGTTTCTCTTTCATGCGACACTCTGTTTGGGACTATTCAAGTACAGAGTGCCACATGTCACAGCAACGTGCATGAAGCGTTTTTCCTCGTGTTTGCGGGAGGCTTTTGTTCAGGTGAAGAAGTGCAACTGTAGTGAATGGCAGGGGCGGCCCGTTCGGGTTTGAAACTGCTGATAGTTCCAATGGTGATTCAGATAATGCACCGGCTAAATGGCAGGGGCGGCCCGTTCGGGTTTCCTGCGAAAATTCGGGGGAGGGGGTGGAAGGGAAAAAAGGCGCACGAAAGTA
>JADMIM010000059.1 GCA_015478585.1 Thermaceae bacterium
TGCCGCACCTTGACTCCAGTGCCCGCGTGGCGGGGGTGCTGCCGCACCTTGACTCGCAGGGGGCGCTAAAGGCGCGAGGGCCATCACCAAACTGCTGACAACCCCGCGACTTGTGGGGGGTCGCCTTTAACCTGCCCGCAAAAAATTTCTCATGCCCTAGACCGCGACCCTTGCCTTGTTATAAACTTTGACTTGGTACAAAAATATCTGCACTAATCCTGTTCGACATCAAGGAGGACAAATGCGAATCAAAAAAGTAGGAGTGGTCGGAGCGGGGACGATGGGCGGGGCGATTGCCGCACTCTCGGCCTCGGCGGGGGTTCCGGTGGTGCTGCTCGATATTCCGGGGAAGGAAGACCTGCTCGAGTACGTCAAGAAAGGCTTAGACCGGCAACTGAAGAGCAAACCCGCGTCGTTCATGGACAAATCGCGGGCTTCGCTGATCGAAATCGGCACGACGGAGCAACTCGAGAAGCTCAAGGACTGCGACTGGATTGTCGAGGTGATTGTCGAGAAGGTCGAGCCTAAGCGGGAACTTTTTGCCCGGCTCGAGGCCGCTGTGCCTAAGGCCATCATCAGCTCGAACACCTCGGGGATTCCGATGAAGACGCTTCTGGAAGGGCGTTCTGAAGGGTTCAAAAAACGCTTCCTGGGCACACATTTCTTTGCTCCAGTACGCTATCTGCACCTCTTGGAACTCATCCCCACGCCCGACACCGACCCGGCGGTGCTCGAGACCATGCGGGCTTTCGGCGAGCGGATTCTCGGCAAGGGCACGGTGCTTTGCAAGGACGCGCCGGGCTTTATCGCTAACCGGCTGGGCGTGTTCGGGATGAACCAGGCCATGCGGCTGATGATGGAAGAAGGGCTGAGCATTGACGAGGTGGACGCGCTCACCGGGCCGCTGGTGGGCCGCCCCAAGTCGGCCACCTTCCGCACCGGGGACATCTCCGGCCTGGACGTGCTCAAACTCGTTTCCACCGAACTCGCGCACACTACGGGCGAGGATTTTGCCATGCCGGACTGGGTGGAAAACCTCATCGCCCAAAACAATCTGGGCGACAAGACCGGCGCGGGTTATTACAAAAAGGTCGGGAAGGACATCCTCACCTACGATTACAAAACGGCTGAGTACAAGCCGCAGGAGAAGCTGCGCACGCCGGAAATCGGGGCTATCAAGGTTTTGCCCCTGAAAGAACGTTTAGCCAAGGTCGGGGAATTGCCCGGCAAGTACGGCAGCTTCGCCCGCAAGCTGTTTCTGATTACCTCGCACTACACCCTCGAGCGTGCCCAGGAAATCGCCTACGACATCGTGTCCGTAGACCGCGCCCTGGAGTGGGGCTTTGCCTGGGAGCAGGGGCCGTTCAAAAACATGGACGCGGTGGGGCTCGAGAACCTCAAGCGCGGTTTCGCCGAGATGGGCCTGTCCGAGCCCGAGCTGTTGAAAAAGGCCGATGGCAGCTTCTATAAAGATGGCAAGTACCTGGGTTTCGATGGGCAGTATCACGCGATTCCCAAAGAAGAGGGCGTGATTCGGCTCTCGAGCGTGAAATCCGAGGGGAAGACCTTATCCGAGTCCAAGGAATACGCCCTGCTGGATCTCGGCGACGGGGTAGCCCTGTTCGAGAACCGTGCCAAGATGGGCACACTGGGGGAAGGCCCGGTGGCGGGGCTGCATAAAGCCCTGGATTGGGTCGAAGCCAACGGTTATAACGGCCTCGTCCTCAGCCATGAAGACCCGCGCACCTACTCGGCGGGCGCGAACCTGGCGCTGGTGCTGATGGCCGCGCAGGAGGGGGCCTGGGACGACATGGAACTCGCCACCCGGCGCTTCCAACAGACTTCGGTGCGCCTGCGCCGTTCACCCTTCCCGGTGGTCTCCGCGCCCTTTGGCCTGACCCTGGGCGGCGGAGCCGAGTTCAGCCTGCATAGCGCGGCGGTTCAGGCCCACGCCGAGCTGTACATGGGCCTGGTCGAGACCGGGGTGGGGCTGCTGCCGGGCGGCGGCGGAACCAAGGAGATGCTGTTCCGCTTTAGCAAGGAACTCGAGGCCTATGGCCCCGAGGCCAATGTGTTCGAGGGGGTCAAGCGGGCCTTCCAGATGATTATGCTGGCCCAGACTTCTACAAGTGCTCTAGAAGCTCGCAACATGGGCTTCCTGCGCCCGCAGGACGGCATCAGCATGAACCGTGACCGCCTCATCGCTGATGCCAAGCGCAAGGTGCTCTTCCTGGCCCCGGACTACGTGCCCCAGCCGCCGATGCGGATTCGGGCACTGGGGGCCGAGGGCATCGGGAACCTGCGCTACGCTTTGTGGCAGTTCCAGGAGGCCAAGCAGGCCAGCGAGCACGACGCGCTGGTGGGGAGCCATGTGGCCTATGTGCTGTGCGGCGGGGACGGGCCAGCTCGAGAGGTGAGCGAGCAGGACATTCTGGACTTGGAGCGCGAGGGCTTCCTCAAGCTGCTGGGGACGAAGAAAACCCAAGAGCGAATCGCGCACACGCTGAAGATCGGGAAGCCGCTGAGGAACTGAGTATGGCAGAGGGCCAAAGGCGGGGGCTGGTTGGGAAAGGGTTCTTTGCCTTTGAAGCCCTCGAGGTGTATTGGCTTTCGGTGGATTTTGCCTATGAGGTTTGCAAGCCGGTGCAGCGGTTTCCTGACAGTGAAAAGTACGCCTTGGTGAGCCAGCTCAAGCGGGCCGCGACCTCGGTGATGCTCAGCAATGCTGAGGGGCGTGGGCGGGGAAGTGACAAGGACTTGACCAAGTTTCTGTTTTGGGCTCGAGACTCTTTGCTCGAGACGGTGAGCGGTTTTCACCTGACCGAACGCTTCAAGTTCGTACAACGCGACCAAGCCGAACCTATCTACACCTCGGCAAACCAACTCGCTTCTAAACTGGCCGCCTTCATCAAAACCCTCGGAGGGAGCTGATTCTTTTGTCTTCTAGCTCTTGGCTCTCTGCCCTCTGCGCCGCTTCGTAGCGCTGGGCGACAGCTTCACGCAGGGAACGGGAGGCTCGGTGGAGGGCCTCGAGCTGCACCGCACGCGGGTTCAGGCCGAGGAGGGGCGCGATGAAAAGTAGCCGAACTGTGGGTTTGATGATCTATGGCTTAGACGAACAGGCCAGAGATGTTTTTATTGATGAAAAATACAAAGGTTTGGCTGAGTACCTTAGCAACCACGGGATACGGGTGGAATCCATCGTCTATAACAACCAGAAAGCTGCTCAACTGAGGGAGCCGCTCAAACAGCTTGACACACTGCTGGTCTGGGTGAACCCCGTGGAAAACGGCGAGGATCGGAGCGTCCTCGACGCGCTGCTGGTGGAGGTAAGCAAGGCTGGGGTGGCGGTGAGCACCCATCCCCACGCCATTCAGAAAATTGGCACGAAGCGGGTTTTACATGAGACCAAAGCGATGGATTGGGGTTCGGATGTGGAATTGTACTCGAGCTTTGAGGATTTCGTCGGGCGGTTTATGGGCTCTCTGGATCGGTCGGGGATCAGGGTTTTGAAGCGATTTCGCGGGGATAGCGGGAACGGGATTTACAAGGTTTCTAGAGGGCCAGGGAGCGATACAGTATCAGTGTTGCACGCGGTACGCGGTTCGGTGGAGGAGCATTTGACCGCGCCAGTATTTTACGAAAAGTTCCGGGGTTTTTTCACCAATGACCAACCCCTGATCAATCAAGAGTGGAACGCCAACATCACCAACGGGATGATTCGCTGTTATATGTGCAGCGATAAAGTAGCTGGCTTTGGCTACCAGGAAATTATTGCCTTATACCCCAGTGCCGAGAAGCCAATACCTCCGAGCAGACGTTACTACTATTCTGAAAACTGTGGTCTATTCACCGATTTAAGGCATCTGATGGAAGGGCGCTGGGTGAACCAGATTATGCAACAGTATCAGCTTAGTGCGGATATGCTCCCAGTTCTTTGGGATGCCGATTTTTTTATCAACGACCCCTATGTACAATCCAGCCACAAATACACCCTGTGCGAAATTAATGTGAGCTGTGTCTCGCCATTTCCCGAAAGTGCCATTGCCTATATTGATCAAGAAGTCAAACGGCGGATCAAAAACCTATAGGGTGTGGCTCGAGTTATGCTTCAACACTTCATAGTGCTCGGTGATAGCTTTACCCAGGGAACGGGCGACCCTTCCCCGCAAATCCCGTTGCGCTCCGCCCACGACTGGCTGGCCCTGTGGATGCAGGCCGCCAACCCCGAGATGAAGTACACCAACCTCGCCGAGTACGGCCTGCGCTCCTGGGAAATCCGCGACCAGCAGATGAACCGGGCGCTGGCCCTGAGCCCCGATTTGGTCAGCCTGATCGGCCCCGGCAACGACGGTTTGCGCGGCCCCTTCAGCGCCGAGCGGCTGCGAGCCGAGGTGGGCTTGATATTCGGGGCGTTCAGGAGCACCGGGGCACGGCTGTTTACCGCCACCACGCCGGATTTCACCCTGCGCTTGGAGCTTCCCGAAGGTGTGGCACGGCGGATGCGGAGGAACCTCGAGGCCACCAACGCCATTGTCTGCGACCTGGCAGCGCAGCATGGTGCGCTTCTCTACAAGTTCTGGCAGAGCGACTTAGACCGCAACCCGGCGATTTGGAGTGGGGACGGGGTACATCCGAACGCATTCGGTTACCTGCAAATCGCCAGGGATGCTGCTCTGCTGCTGCAAAGGGAGGGGCTCGAGCTGATAATTCCTGCTCCCCTAGCGGGAGAGGGCCAGGGTGAGGGGGCCTGTGCGAAGCACTCGTGAGGGGGCAACCCAATAAATACCAGGTTTTCCAGAACGTGCAGTACATCCGGCGCAAAGACCGGCAAAGCTCTACCGTGAAAGAAGGAGTTCAGATATGAAAGAAACCGTAATCGTGAATGCAGTGCGCAGCGCCGTGGGGCGCGGCAAATCGGACGGGTCGCTGGCGAGCGTGCACCCCATTGACCTCTCGGCGGAGGTGATGAAGGCTGCGCTCGAGCAGGTCGGGGTGCAGCCCGAGGTGGTCGAGGACGTGCAGTGGGGCTGCGCCATGCCGGAGGCCAGCCAGGGGCTGAACGTGGCACGGCTTTCGCTGCTGCGGGCCGGCTTTCCTGTCGAAGTCACCGGGGCTACCATCAACCGGTTTTGTTCCTCGGGGCTTCAGAGTATCGCCTACGGGGCGCAGGCCATCATGTCCGGCATGAACGACGTGGTGCTGGCGGGCGGTGTGGAGATGATGAGTCAGGTGCCGATGTCCGGTTACCACACCCAACTCCACCCCCAGATGGCCGAGGCCTATATCGGCATGGGCTACACCGCCGAGCGCGTGGCCGAGCGCTGGGGCGTAAACCGTGCCGACCAGGATGCCTGGGCCTACCGCAGCCACCAAAATGCGCTCAAAGCCCAGCAGGACGGGGTTTTCGAGAGGCAGATTATTCCCATCCCTATCGAGAAATATAGCTGGAAGGGAGCCAAGAAGCAGATCGAGAAACATCACTTCGCTAAGGACGAGATTCCCCGTGCAGATACCAGCCCGGAGCGCCTCGCCAAGCTTAAACCGGCTTTCAAAGAGGGTGGAACTGTTACTGCCGGGAATGCCTCACCCTACTCCGACGGCGCGGCAGCGCTGCTCTTGATGAGCCGCGAGAAAGCTGACGCGCTGGGCTTGAAGCCGCTGGCCCGCTTCGTGAGCTTTGCTACCGGCGGGGTAGACCCTACCATTATGGGGGTAGGGCCAATCAAGGCCGTGCCCAAGGCACTGGAGCGAGCCGGTTTGAAGATGGATGACCTCAAGCTCATCGAGTTCAACGAAGCCTTTGCTGCGCAGGTCTTGGCGGTGATGCGGGAACTCGAGATGAACCCCGATATTGTCAACGTCAACGGCGGAGCCATCGCCTTGGGCCACCCGCTCGGAGCCACCGGCTCCAAGCTCACCACCCAGCTCGTCCACGAGCTTGGCAAGCGCGGCGGAGGGCTGGGCCTGGTGACGATGTGCATCGGTGGCGGGATGGGTGCGGCAGGAATTTTCGAGGTATATCCGCAAGCCTAGAAAGCGGGAAGCTCGAGGCCGGAAGCCAAACACCAAGGGTTTAACCGGAAGCTCCCCTGCCCTTTGAGAGAGGGGTAAGCTAACATCATCTTCACGCTCGAAACTAAAATAATTGATAAAAGTATGAGACCCGCCTGGAGATGGACTTTAGCACTGGCGCTGTTGGCTTTAAGTGGCTGTGTTCCGGCTGCCTTGGGCAGTGGCCCTTACGCACCTTTTGCGGTGGGTTTGGACGTGATTACCGCAGCACCTGGGCAAACGGTCTATGCCAGCAAAACCTACGACGAGCACCGCTGGGTTGTGCGCACGGTGATTGATAGCCAGGGCAATATTTTGGAGCACCTGGTCAAAGACTTGGGGTATGTAAATGGCCCTACCTGGAGCCAGAATCCCGATGATATTTTGAACGACTTATATAGCAACCGGGAGTGTGGCTTTAGCAATAACGAGTTCTCGAGCCTGCTGATGTACTTTTACCTGCGACCCCTGCAAGTGCCTGTAGGCTGGAACGTAAATTTGCAGACCCAAGAAGTGCTTCAGTGTGGGCCGCTCAGCAAGAGTTTCGACTTCCTGCCGCCGCGTGGTCGCGTGACCATCATCGAACGCTCCATCACTACTTTCTACCGGCTCAACTACAAAATTAGCTTGCCGCAAGGGGCTACGCCGGGCCAGTATGACTTGCGGGTGCAGCCTAACGACCCCCACTCAGGCCAATCGGTGACGGAAAACCTGCCAGTGACGGTTCAGTAATCATCGTCCGAAGCGCGTGTCTATCAGTCAAAAGCCCCTATCTCAAGCGAGCCGTGGCTTTGGTTGACCTCGCCCCACCCATCTGCTAAACTTTGACTGAGTACAAGATTTTTAGCCGAGGTGAGCCCATGATCGCAGACCGTAAACAGGCCAAAAAGGGCGGCAGTTGGCTGCTCGAGCCCACTGCTACTTTCTTCACCCCCGAAGATTTTGACGACACCACCCGCATGATTCAAGACACCGTGCGGACATTCGTGGAGAAGGAATATGCTCCTGTCTCAGACGCGATGGAGCATGGGGCGCTCGAGCACAATATTCCCTTGCTAGCGAAGGCGGGCGAGCTGGGCCTGCTGGGCGTGGAGGTCTCCGAGGAGTATGGCGGCCTCGACCTGCCCAAGACCGTCTCCACCGTAATCGCCGAGGGGTTGTCGCCCACCGGCGGCTTCAGCGTTTCCTATGGCGTTCAAACTTCGATTGGCCTGCTGCCTTTGGTCTACTGGGGCACCAAAGCCCAAAAAGACAAATATCTCGCCAAGCTCGTCAGTGGGGAGCTAATTGCTGCCTACTGCCTCACCGAGCCGCAGTCCGGTTCGGATGCGATGGGGGCCAAAACCAGGGCCGAGCTAACCGAGGACGGCAAATACTACCTCCTCAACGGTACCAAGATGTGGATTTCCAACGCCGGGTTTGCCCACCTCTTCACGGTCTTTGCCAAGACCAAAGAGGGCTTGACCGCCTTCCTGGTGGAGCGCGACATGCCCGGCTTGCGCTTTGGTGGGGAAGAGAAAAAGTTGGGCATCAAGGCTTCTAGTACCCGCCAGGTCTTCTTCGAGGATGTAAAAGTGCCGGTGGAAAACCTGCTGGGCGAGCTGGGCAAGGGCCACAAGATTGCCTTCAACGTGCTCAACGTGGGGCGCTACAAGCTGGGGGCGGGGGCCATTGGTGGGGCCAAGGAGGCCCTCGAGCTGTCCGCCAAATACGCCAAGGAGCGCGTGGCTTTCGGTACGCCCATCGCCAACTTCGGCCTGATTCAACAAAAGCTTGCCGAGATGGCCTCGCGCATCTTCGCGGGGGAGAGTGCGGTATACCGCACCATGGGCATGATTGACGAAGCGCTGGAAAACCTGGACAAGGCGAACGCCGCTGAGGCCGTGCTAGCAGGCATCGAGGAGTACGCTATCGAGGCCAGCATCATCAAGGTGCTGGGCTCGGAAATTCTCGATTACAGCGTGGACGAAGGGGTGCAGATTCACGGTGGCTACGGCTACAGCGCCGAATACCCGATTGAACGGGCCTACCGCGATAGCCGCATCAACCGCATTTTCGAGGGCACCAACGAAATCAACCGCCTGCTGATTCCGGGAATGCTGCTGCGCCGTGCGCTGAAGGGCGAGCTGCCGCTGTTCGAGGCCGCGACCCAGCTGCAAAAAGAGCTGCTCGAGCCCTCCTTCGACGAGCCGGAAGATAAGGAGATGAGCCAGATCGAGAACCTCAAAAAGCTAGCTCTGGCCTTGCTGGGCCTGGCCGCGCAGAAGTACACCACCAAGGTCGAGCAGGAGCAGGAGGTGTTGGGTGTGACCGCCGACATCCTGATTGATATTTATGCCGCCGAATCTGCGCTGCTGCGCTCCCGTCGCCTTACGGACAGCGTTTACGCCGACATAGCCCAGCTCTACGCCTATCAGGCCATAGACCGTGCCCAGGCCGGAGCACTCTCGGTACTGCCGCGTCTGGTAGAGGGTGACGAGATGCGGGTGATGGCCTCCGCTGCCCGCCGCCTGACCAAGCACGACCCGGTGGATTTGGTGGAAATCCGCCGCCGGATTGCTACGAAGGCACTCGAGGCTGAGGGCTATCCGCAGCCCAAGTAGTCCAAAAACACCACCTAGGGGCGGACGCTTGTCCCCCCTTTTTTGTGTCAGGCTCGGCGGTAGAATAATAGTCACATGACAACCCAAACCCCTGATTTAGTCGCCGAAGTCCGCCGTTTCGTGCGGGACGAGGTAGTCCGCCTCGAGCCTCTCTTCTTCAAGCACGGTTTCAACGCGGTTTTGCCCGAACTGCAAACACTGCGGCTGGAAGTCAAGGCCAGGGGCTGGTGGTTGCCGCCGCTGCCCAAAGAGGTCGGGGGGATGGGCCTGGGCCTAGGCGAGTTCGCCCAGCTCTCCGAGGAGATGGGACAAACCCCGCTCGGCAACTTTGTCTTCAACACCCAGGCCCCCGACATCGGCAACCTGGAGGTGTTGCTCAAGCACGGCTCACCGCAGCAAAAAGAGCGTTTTCTAAAGCCGCTCGCAGACGGTGAAATCCGCAGCGCCTTCGCCATGACCGAGCCCGAACACCCCGGTTCCAACCCGGTGTGGATGGACACTACGGCAGTGCTCGAGGGTAATGAGTGGGTTATCAACGGGCACAAATGGTACACCTCCGGCTTTGATGGCTCGAGTTTCGCCATCGTGATGTGCGTAACTGACCCCGACCTACCAAAACCCCACGCCAGGGCCAGCCAGATTATCGTGCCCACCGATACTCCCGGCTTCCAGCAGGTGCGCCGCATCTCGGTGATGGGCGAGGAAGGGGAGGGTTGGGCCAGCCACTCCGAGATTGGCCTCAGGGATGTCCGCGTCCCCCGCGAAAATCTGCTGGGTGAGCGTGGCAAGGGTTTCGCCATCGCCCAGGAGCGGCTGGGGCCGGGGCGGATTCACCACTGTATGCGCTGGATTGGGATTTGCCGCAGGGCGCTCGAGCTGATGTGCCAGTACGCTGCTACCCGTGAGCTGGCTCCAGGGAAAGCACTGGGCACACGCCAGGCCGTGCAGCACATGATTGCCGACTCCTACGCGGAAATCCACGCAGCCAGGCTGATGGTGCTGGATGCCGCCGAGAAAGTGGAGAAGCTGGGAGCTGAGGGGGCACGGAGCGAGATTTCGACCATCAAATTCTTCGTGGCAGGCGTGCTACAGCGGGTAGTAGACCGGGCTATTCAGGTGCATGGCGGCTTGGGCATGTCCGACGACCTGCCGCTGTCGTTTTTCTACCGCCACGAGCGGGCTGCCCGCATCTACGACGGGGCCGATGAAGTCCACAAGACAGTGGTGGCGCGGTCAATCCTCAAGGAATATGGCCTGGATATTTCGCTCTAAGCCGCGCTGCGTGATTTGCTGCAACGGCATTTCCTCCCCCTGGATGGGGGAGGGTAGGGTGGGGGTGACGATCCTCGGCCCATCATTTGCCGCAAAAGCCTCGCTCTCACCGACTCAATCACCGCGTACTCCTCACCTAACCTCTCCCGCTAGGGGAGAGGGATTTAATTGCTAGGTGAATACATGGATGACTTTCTCGACCAGGCCACGACGATTCGCACAGGGGAAGAGCTAGATTTAGCGAGGCTCGAGCCCTATCTGCTTTCGCACCTGCCAGGGGCCGCTGGGAGGCTCGAGGTTTTGCAGTTTCCCAGAGGCTTTTCCAACTTGACCTATCTGCTCAAACTGGGCGAGCAGGAACTGGTGCTGCGCCGCCCACCGTTTGGGGCCAACATCAAAACTGCGCACGACATGGGCCGTGAATACCGGATTTTATCCGCGCTAAAGCCGGTCTACGCCAAGGTGCCTAAGCCGCTTTGGTACTGTGATGACCTCGAGGTAATCGGTGGGCCGTTCTACGTTATGGAGCGCCTGCACGGCGTAATTCTGCGCAACAAGCCGCCCGAAGGTCTAAACCCTCAGCTCATGCGTGGGGTTGCTGGGGCGCTGGTGGATGCACTGGTCGAGTTACACAGGCTGGATTATGCGAGTGCAGGCCTGTCCGACCTGGGAAAGCCCGAAGGCTACGTGGCCAGACAGGTTTCGGGTTGGTCGAAAAGATACGAAAACGCCCGTAGCGATGAGATTCCCGGCATGGAGCGGGCTATGATCTGGCTGAGCCTAAATATGCCACCGGAATCGGGCGCAGCCCTCATCCACAACGACTTCAAATATGACAACCTCGTCCTGGATGCAAATAATTGGACTCGAGTTATTGCTGTACTGGACTGGGAAATGGCAACCCTGGGCGATCCCTTGATGGACTTGGGAACTACCCTGGGTTACTGGGCTGAGGCGGGCGACCCGCCGGGTTTGAAGAGCTTTGGTCTGACCCATCTGCCGGGAAACCTGACCAGGGCCGAACTCGTCCGGATCTACGCCGAAAAAACCGGTGCCGAGGTTTCAAATATTGTTTTTTACTATGTGTTTGGGCTCTTCAAGGTGGGGGTCATCATGCAGCAAATCTATGCTCGTTACCAGCGCGGTCTGACCCAGGATGCCCGTTTTGCTACGCTGATTCACCTGATTCGGGAAATCGGGCAGATGATTGATCAGGCCGTAGATACAGGGAGCGTTTAGCTATGGATTACCAGGGGAAAGTTGCGGTTATCACCGGCGGGGCCAGCGGAATTGGCCGTGCCCTGGTCGAGAAGTGCCTCGAGCTGGGGATGAAGGTAGTCCTGGCAGATGTAAATGCTAAAGAACTGGAAAAAACCGCCGCCGAACTAAAGCCCACAGGCAAGATTCTACCTGTCCAGACCGATGTTTCTAAACCTGAGCAGGTCGCGCTTCTGGCCGAGCTGGCTTACTCGAGGTTCGCAGCCGTGCATCTGCTTTTCAACAATGCCGGAGTCTCCGATGGCCGCCCCCTATGGGAGAGCACCCCCGCGGATTGGGCCTGGGTGTTGGGGGTTAATGTGATGGGCACTGCCTATGCCATCCAACAGTTCGTGCCGCGCATGATGGCCCAGGACTCCGAGGCTTGGGTCATCAACACCGCTTCGCTAGCGGGGCTGGTGTCTGGCTCGGGGTTCGGTATTTATCGCGCTTCCAAACACGCCGCAGTGGCCCTCTCGGAAACCCTATATCACGACTTAAGGCTTGCCAACTCGAAAATCAAGGTGGCGGTGCTATGCCCGGCCTGGGTCAAAACCGCTATCGTGCAATCGGCCCGTAACAAACCCCAGGATGTGCAAGAGCCAGTGCTCGATGACTATGCCAGACGCATGGGTGGGGTTATGAATAAGGTGGTGCAGGCGGGCCTATCCCCTTCGCTGGTGGCTGAGCAGGTTTTCGAGGCTATGGCCCAAGGTAAGTTTTATATCCTCACCCACCCCCAGATGACCCCTGCGGTTTATGTGCGGCTCAAGGATATTGCCGAGAGCAGACCACCCAGGGACACCTTCGCCGAGGTCTATCTGAAACCCGAAGCCGAGGGATAGAGCGGTTGCGGGCACTATACTCGAGGAGTTGTGGTCGCCGAGCCAGTGGTCAAAACCCAGTTTTACGTCGAGATGCTCAAACAGCCCAGGGCCGTCCTGGCCCCGATGGCGGGCTATACCGACGCGCCTTTTCGGCGGCTGGCCCTCGAGCACGGCGCGGCCTGGACGGTCTCGGAGATGCTGCTGGCGAGGGGCTTCCTGGCAGGGGATCGCCAGTCTACGGAGTTGGGTGCGCCCTATCCCGGTGAGCCAAACTTGGTGCTACAGCTCTTCGGCGACGACCCCCAGGTGTTGCACGATGCTGCTGCCAAAGCCGAGCGGGAGTTTGCGCCGGTTGCCATTGACCTGAACATGGGCTGCCCGGCCCCCAAGCTGGCCGGGCGCGGCGGGGCTTGCCTGCTGCAAACTCCAGAACGGGCTTACGAGCTGATTCGGGCGATGCGGCAGGGAACGTCTTTAGAGGTCAGCGCGAAAATTCGCCTGGGTTGGGACGAGAATAGAAGCCTCGAGGTGGCCTTGGGTCTGGAAGCTGCCGGAGTTGCCTTGATTACCGTTCACGGGCGCACCAGCCAGCAGCGCTACACCGGTTTCGCCGACTGGGAAGCCATTGCCAAAGTAGCTCAAACAGTGCAGGTTCCGGTGCTGGGCTGCGGGGATGTGTTGAATGTGGAACAGTATTTTGCCCGGCTCGAGACCGGCGTGGCAGGCGTGATGATCGGGCGTGGCGCGGTGGGAAATCCCTGGATTTTCCGGCAAATCAACGCGGTTCAATCCGGTCAATCAGGTGTAGGGACGCAAGGCGTTGCGTCCTCAAGCGAACGCGCTCAAACGGCGCTGCGTCATACCCAGCTCAATATTGAATGGTACGGTGAATTCCACGGCATTCGGCAACTGCGCAAGGTGCTGTATAAATACTTCCCCGACCAGCCAGACCTGCATCCTGCGCTTAAGCGGGTGAACACCAGGTCGGAGTTGGAGACTGTCCTCCACAACCTGAACATTTCGCTCTGAATCCCTTGGCTTTGTGCGGTAGACGCGAAAATCCCCGTGTCCAGAGTGTAGCCTTAGTGAACCTTTATAGCGTTTGCCTGCTTTCGTTCTACGGCTCGCAAAGGCTGACTATGCTCAACCCTGACGATAATATCCAGACCAACCACAGACACCTGATCATGGTGGGCATTGGGGCTTCGGCAGGTGGTATAAGCGCCTTGAGGGAGTTTTTTGGGCGGATGCCCTCGGATACCGGCATGGCTTTCGTGGTGATTCCTCACCTCTCGGAAGATCCCGAGAGCAACCTGGCTGAGATTCTCCAGAGCCAGACCGCGATGCCGGTCAGCCAGCTAAACGAGACCGTGCGGGTTGAGCCCAACCACGTCTACGTGATCCCAGAGCCTTCGCAGCCCTCCAGGCTGAGGTGCTGCCGTCCCTCTTCGAGGGCAAGACCGGAACCGACACGGTGCGGGTCTGGGTAGCGGAGCGGGCTGTGCCACCGGCGAGGAAGCGTATTCGCTGGCGATACTGCTGCGGGAGATCGTGCTGTTTGCTCCACACAACCTCTTGCGCGATCCACCCTTTTCCAAGCTCGACCTGATCACTCGCCGCAACCTGCTGATCTATATGAACCGCCTCACCCACGAGCGCCTGCTCGAGCTGGCCTATCAGCAGACGTAAGAGCGCCTGCGCCTGCTGATCGAGAGCACCGATGAACTACGCCATCTTTACCACCACCCAGGAGGGGCTTATTGACTTCTGGAACCCTGGCGCAGAGCGCATTTACGGCTACCACGAGGCCGAGATTCTGGGGCAACACATGGCAATTCTCTTTACCCCTGAAGACCGCAAGCGTGGCTTGCCTGAGCAGGAGATGCGGATCGCCACAGCAGAAAGCCGGGCTTCCGACGAGCGCTACCACCTGCGCAAAGACGGTAAGCGCTTCTACGCCAGCGGTGTGCTAACCCCATTGCTTGCGGGTGCTCGGCACGGCTTCGCCAAGATCGCCCGCGACCTTACTGCACGTAAGCAGATGGAAGAGGATTTGCACCAGGCGGATCGCCGCAAGGACGAGTTCTTAGCCACCTTGGCCCACGAACTGCGCAATCCCCTGGCCCCTCTGTACAGCGGCCTGGAGATTCTGCGTTTGGAGAAGAAGGCCAACGGGGGATGCTGAGTCGCCAGGTGGAGCAGTTGGTGCGGTTGGTGGATGATCTGTTGGACATCTCGCGCATCACCCAGGGCAAAATCCGGCTGCAGCCCGCAAGGAAAAGAAAATGCCAACCAAAGGCAAGCGGGTGTTGGTAGTGGACGACTACGAGTCGGGCCGCAACACCCTGGGCCGGTTGCTACGGATGATGGGGCACCAGGTGCGCTTGGCTGAAGACGGGCCGAGCGGCTTACAGGCCGCTGCTGAGTTCCGGCCCGAGGTGGTGCTGATGGGCATCAATATACCGGGGATGAGTGGCCTCGAGGTCGCCCGCCGCCTGCTGTGATAATTATTCCTCTGGAGGGTAGACACTGGCCCCAACGGGGCGGGCTATGCCCGTGCGAGCACTAGCCGCACAGCGGCGGGCTTTGCCCGTGATAGGGTGAGGGTGAACAGAGATCAATGCTCGATTTGCTGTGAACGACTGTCATTATCGGCAAACTACATGCTCAATTGTCGTTTCCCTCTCTCCCAAAAGAAGAGGGGACTTAAGGGTTGAGTGGAGACGTTTTAGAGAGGGTTTACACGTCTAGGTCGCGATAGATAGCCTACAAATCCATCTTTGTGTTGAGGCAGGGGAGTTCTAAAGTGTCTTCGCCCTCGAGCACCTCATAACGCCAGGTATCGTCCTCCAAGCGGCTGTAAACCTCGACCATTTTCTGGTCTTGCGAGACCAGCACGTAGGCTTTAAGGGACGGGATATTGCGGTAGTTGTGCAACTTTTCTCCCCGGTCAAGGGCCTCAGTGGAATCCGACAGCGCCTCGACGATCCAACAGGGAAAGCGTTTGAAACGCGAGCCATCGGTTGTTTCCTCACAGGTTAAGAAGAGGTCGGGGTAATAGCCTTTCCCACCGGGCGTTTGCAAAATCATATCGTTGATGAATAGCTCACAGCCTGCATCCTCGGCGGCATCAAACACCAAACGATACATCCTCCCTGCGATGTGGTTGTGATGGTCGGTTCCACCCGCCATCGCAAAGGTATAGCCATCCACAAACTCGTGGCGAACTTGGGAGTGGGCCTCGAGTTCCAAATGCTCCATACTCCTCGAAGGTGGTTTGCCGGACGGGGTTCGAGCGGGGCATATCCTTAGAGTATACAGAGCCTTTGTAGACGGGCCTCGAGCCACCAATCCGCGATAGAGTATGGATATGTATACCCCTGCTCAAAACCGCTACGAAACCATGACCTACCGCCGCTGTGGGAAGAGCGGTATTCGCCTGCCGCTTATCTCGCTGGGTCTGTGGCACAACTTTGGGGGGGTGGACACCCTCGAGAATGCCCGCGCCATGCTGCGCCGGGCCTTCGACTTAGGCATCACCCACTTCGACCTCGCCAACAATTATGGCCCGCCTCCAGGCAGTGCCGAGGAGAACTTCGGGCGGCTGATGGAGCAGGATTTTCGGCCTTTCCGTGACGAGCTGATTATCTCGAGCAAGGCCGGATACCTGATGTGGCCTGGTCCCTACGGCGAGTGGGGCAGCCGCAAATACCTGATTGCCAGCCTCGACCAGAGCCTGGGGCGCATGGGCCTGGACTACGTGGATATCTTCTATTCCCACCGCCCCGACCCCGAGACCCCCCTTGAGGAGACCATGATGGCCCTGGACTTTGCCGTACGCAGCGGACGGGCGCTGTATGCGGGCATCTCGAGCTACCCCGCCGACCTGACCCGCAAAGCCGCCGAAATTCTTAAATCCCTAGGCACACCCTGCTTAATTCATCAGCCCAGCTACAGCATGTTCAATCGCTGGATCGAACCCGACTTGCTTACTGCCCTGCGCGATACCGGCATGGGCAGCATCGTATTTTCCCCCTTGGCCCAGGGGCTTTTGAGCGACAAATATCTGGGTGGGATTGCCGCAGGCAGCCGGGCTTCCAAGCCGCATGGCTACCTGCGCCCGGAGCAAATTACCGACGACAAGCTGACCAAAGTGCGGGCCTTGAACGAGCTGGCTCTGGCTAGGGGTCAATCCCTGGCCCAGATGGCTCTGACCTGGGTTTTGCGCCACCCCGAGGTCACTTCGGCCCTAATTGGAGCGAGCAGAGTTGAGCAGATCGAGGATGCGGTGGGAGCGATTCACCAGCCCCGGTTCTCCTCGGATGAACTGTCCAGGATCGAGACCATATTAGCAGGTTGAGCCTCGAGACCTTTCCACCTGCTCGAGCGCGGGAGTGGCGGCGCGGACATCAAACTTGCTTTATACAACCACAGGTTGCGATTTGAGAGTATATTATGTTATTATCGTAAAAAGGAGCAAAAGACTGTTTGGGGGCAAGTTTGAGAAGGGGCTCGAGGGAATGTTCAGACCAGACCAATGGGAGGAATGGGATGCGAAAAGTGATTTTGTTTATGCACGTATCACTAGATGGGTTTGTGGCTGGCCTAAATGGAGAAATGGATTGGATTAATACCTCGGATGAACTATTTAATTTTGTCGGTCAACGCATCAATCAAACCGATACGGCTTTATATGGACGTGTGACCTATCAGATGATGGAGGGTTACTGGCCTACGGCTGCCGAGCGACCCGGAGCTAGCAAACACGACCTCGAGCATTCCCGCTGGTACAAAAGCGTGGCAAAGGTGGTGCTGTCCAAAACCTTAGCGGCAGAAAATCTCTCCAATACCAGGGTGGTCAGCGGCAACCTAGCCTCGGCAATCCATGAGCTAAAGCAGCAAGCGGGTAGCGAGATATTAATGTTTGGTAGCCCATTGGCTGCCCACGCGCTAATGGCAGAAAATCTGATTGACGGATATTGGCTGTTTGTCAATCCGGTGGTGCTTGGCGAAGGGATACCTCTGTTTAAGGGTCTGAAGGAAAAGTCCGTGCTGCGGCTGGTCTCGAGCCAGGTTTTTGAATCGGGTGTGGTGAGCTTGGACTACGTAAGCGAAGGCGAAGAAAGGCTCCAAAACCCATGACCTACCCAACGGATTCGCGCGTTGATGCCTATATTAATGCTCTGCCAGGCTGGCAGCAGGCGGTCTGCCGTGAGGTTCGGGCTCTGGTACACGCTGCCGACCCCGAGGTTCAGGAGACGATTAAGCGCACCGTCCAGCCCTATTTCGTGCTGCAAGGCAACATCTGCGCTTTGTTGGCGGCAAAGGATCACGTCAACGTCTTTCTCTACGACGGTGGGGTGGTTCCAGACCCCGAGGGGATTATCACCGCAGGTCAGGGCAACAAAACCGCGCGAACCGTGGCCTTCAAAGGCGGTGATCTGGTCAACGCTCGAGCCCTCCGGGCGATGTTCAAACAGATTATCGCCAACAACCGCGCGGGCGGCTGGCGCAAGCTCAAAGGTCAGTCATAGGCGTTGGAGGAGATTGTATGCAAAAGATCGTTACGTTTTTGTGGTTCGACCACCAGGCCGAAGAGGCCGTCAACTTCTACACTTCGCTTTTCGCCGACTCTAAGGTGCTCAGCGTTGCTCGCTACGGCGATGCCGGGCCGGGGCCAAAGGGCAGTGTGATGACGGTCAACTTTCAGCTCGAGGGCCGGGAGTTCATCGCCTTGAACGGTGGTCCGCAGTTCAAGTTCAGCGAAGCCATATCGCTGTTCGTGAACTGCAAAACCCAAGAAGAAGTAGACGCGCTGTGGGCCAAACTCAGCGAGGGCGGAGAGGAAGGCCCGTGCGGCTGGCTGAAGGATAAATACGGCTTGTCCTGGCAAATCGTCCCCACTACCCTATTCGAGCTAATGCGCGACCCCGACCCAGAGAAGTCCAAGCGGGTTATGCAGGCCATGTTGCAAATGAAAAAGATTGACACCGACGGCTTGCGGCGGGCTTACGAGGGGCGTTAAATCGAGCGCTCTAGCTGCTCTCGAGACCGATGGCCCTACTGGCTGCGACTACCGTGTAAAGGGGAAATAATCGTGTTGGGTCGGCGAGGCCGAGGTTAAGAAGTTGCACGGCATGGGGCCGAAAGTGCTCGAGGTTCTCCGCCGCGCTCTCAGTGCTCAGGGTCTATTGTTCGCAGACCGGAAAGAGTTCTAACAGCCTTTTGATGCGCGCTGAAGCGATAGGCTGAAGCCTTGCAGTGTATTCGCCGACCCCGAACCCAAGCCCTCTCACCCCAAAGGACATCCCATGACTGCTGATACCACCGACCGCAACACATACCGACTCTCCAGCCGCAACCGGGGCATTATTTTCATCTTGTTAATTGCTACCTTCGTGGTAATTCTCAACGAGACCATCATGAATGTGGCCTTGCCCAAACTGATGGTAGACCTGCACCTCGGGGCTGGCACCGTGCAGTGGCTGGCAACGGCCTTCATGCTGACCATGGCGGTGATCATTCCTACCACTGGATTCCTGATCCAGCGCCTCAGCACCCGCACGGTGTTTTTAGCTGCGCTGGGACTCTTCAGCCTGGGCACGCTAATCGCCGGTCTGGCTCCCGGCTTTCCGGTGTTGCTTGTCGGGCGGGTGGTGCAGGCTTCGGGAACGGCGATCATGCTGCCCTTGCTCATTACCACTGTCCTGGCCCTGGTTCCTGCCGAGCGGCGCGGCGCGGTGATGGGAACTATCAGCATTGTCATTTCGGTGGCCCCGGCCATCGGGCCGACCCTTTCGGGGCTGATCCTCGAGGTCTTGCCCTGGCGCTTTTTATTCCTCTGCGTGCTGCCGATTGCCCTCCTGGTGCTAGCCTATGGAGCCCGGCAGTTAGTCAACGTGGGAGAAACCAACAAGTCCACCCTCGATATTCCCTCGGTAGTGCTTTCGGCCCTGGGGTTCGGTGGGCTGGTGTATGGCTTTAGTAGCGCCGGGGACGGTGGTTGGGGGAGTCCCAAAGTCTTGGCAACCCTGGCAATTGGCGGCCTGAGCCTTCTGGTCTTTGTGCTGCGGCAACTGGCCTTGGGGCGCAAGGATGCCCCCCTGCTCGACCTGCGGGCCTTCCGCTACCCGATGTTCACCCTGAGCGTGGTAGTCATCATGATCGCCATGATGGCCCTGTTCGGTGGGGCCATCATGCTGCCCATTTATCTGCAAAACCTGCGTGGCCTGGGCTCGTTGGGGACGGGGCTTTTGCTGTTGCCCGGTGGCCTGCTGATGGGGCTAGCGGCTCCGACAGTGGGGAAATTGTTTGACCGTCACGGGCCAGTGGCGCTCTCGAGTTCGGGGGCAGCCCTGCTCACTCTCAGCCTGTGGCGCTTTTCTGCGCTGTCGGCAGAAACTCCGGTCTGGATGCTCTTAGCACTGCATCTAATGTTCAGCCTGGGACTGGCCCTGCTGTTCACCCCGATTCTGGCGACGGGCCTGAACCCGCTACCCAGCCGCCTCTACTCGCACGGCAGCGCCATCATGAGCACCCTGCAAATGGTGTCGGGGGCAGTGGGAACGGCCCTGCTCGTAACCGTCATGACCACTCGTGCTGTCAGCCTACGAGGAGCCGTCTCGCCCGAGTTGGCCCAAATCTCCGGGTTGCAGTTGGCCTTCGCGGTGGCGACGGGGATTGCCGTATTTGCCTTTCTGCTGACCTTCTTCTTGCGGCGGGTACTGCCTGGCGAGAGTGACAGTGAGGGGCAGATTGGCGGCGATGCCGAGTTGCAACCGGTGTCCTCTTCGCACTAATTAAGCCTCGAGTAGCCTCCGACCCCAGCACCCATACCAGGCTGGGGTCGCCGTGAGCGAGTCGGAGGATTTATGGGAAGAGTCGTTTTAGGCATGACGGTTTCGCTGGACGGGTTCGTCAACGACCGCAATGGCAGCGTGGGCAGGCTTTACTTCGATCTTGCCGAATTGCGACACACCGAAGTGCTTCAAGAAGACATCCGAAACACCGGAGCGGTGGTGATGGGCCGACGAGCCTACGCCATGGGGGATCCAGATTCCTACGTGGACTACTATGAATTCCAGGTGCCGATTTTCGTTTTAACCTCCGAGCCTCCGCAAAAGCTACCCAAGCAGAATGAGCGTCTAACCTTTACCTTTGTCACCGAAGGTATTGAAAGCGCAATCATACAGGCTAAAGCTGCCGCAGGCGACAAAGATGTCACCGTGGTGGGTGGGGCGAGCACCGCTCAGGCTTGCCTGCGGGCGGGGCTGGTGGACGAGTTACACCTTGACCTCATGCCCGTCCTGCTCGGCGAGAGTCTGCGCTTGTTCGAGCACCTGGAAACCCTGCAAGGGCTGACCTTCACGCGAATCTTCGATGCACCTCTAGAAGCCGTCTGGAAAGCCTTAACCGAGGCCGAGGCGCTGGCGCGTTGGTGGGGGCCGAGGGGCGCACAGATTCGTGTGGTTCGCCTCGAGCTGTGCCCCGGCGGGGTTTTCCAATACGTTCAGCAGACTCCCGGTGGCTCCCAAGGGTGGGGCAAGCTGGTCTACCGCGAGGTCGTGCCGCAGTCGCGCTTGGCGTTCGTTACCTCCTTCTCAGACGCTGCGGGCGGCACGGCTCGCAACCCCTGGAACCCCTCCTGGCCGCTGGAAATCCTGAATGTTTGGATCCTCGAGCAGCAGGACGGCAAAACCACACTAACCATGCACGGAGTCCCCATCAACGCGACGGCGCAAGAACTCGATACCTTCCGAAGTGCGCGGGAGAGCGTAGGGAAGGGCTTCAAGGGAACTTTGGATGGCCTCGAGACCTACCTGAGTGAGAGCGTTTATTCGGCTCTTGTCCTGGAGAGGGTTTTCGACGCGCCCAGGAGCCTCGTATTCGAGGCCTGGACTTCTCCTGAGCATATGGCCCGGTGGTGGGAGCCAAAGGGCTACACCAACCCCATCTGTGAGCTGGATGCGCGTCCGGGTGGGGCGATTCTGATTCACATGACCGGCCCCGACGGGAGGGTGATTATCAATAAGGGGATCTTTAAGGAAATCGTGGAGCCAGAGCGGCTGGTCTTTACTACCTATGCTTTTGAGGATGAAGCGGGTAATCCGAGGCTAGAGATACTCAACACCGTCATCTTTGCAGAGCAGGAGGGTAAAACCAGGCTCAGGCTATAAGTGACTGTGGTCAAGGCATCACCCCAAATGCGGGCCTCGCTGGAAGGGCAGGAAAGGGGTTGGAACGAGAGCCTGGATCGTTTAGCTACCGTTTTGGAATGGCCCGGCAACCGCCGGTAGGGAGGAGCAAGCATGGGAAAAGTCACCTCGAGGGACAGCACTACCATTGCATTCGACAAAACAGGTTCTGGAGCGGCGATAGTTCTGGTCTGTGGTGGGTCGGTAGACCACACCTCGACCGCACCCTTGGCGGTGCTGCTCTCTGAGCATTTCACAGTCTACAACCTGCACCGCCGGGGGCGGGGTGAGAGCGGCGATACACAGCCCTACGCGGTGGAACGTGAAATCGAGGACATCGAGGCGGTGATTGATGTAGCGGGTGGCGCGGTCTATTTGTACGGCTCCTCTTCTGGAGCGGTGCTGGCCCTCGAGGCCGCCAGGGCACTCCCCACCAAGGTCAGTAGGCTGGCGATGTGGGAACCCCCTT
Source organism: Thermaceae bacterium (assembly GCA_015478585.1). Lineage (GTDB taxonomy): Bacteria > Deinococcota > Deinococci > Deinococcales > Thermaceae > Meiothermus. Next base: position 21,677 of record JADMIM010000059.1, read on the forward strand.
ACATCCTCGACCCAGCCCGCCGACCCCCAGCGGACACCGCGCGGGTCTACCACGAACTGGTCTTGGCGGGACGGCGCGGGGATGCCGCGGAATACTTCATGGCGAAGGTGGTGGGAATGCCCTCGGAGTTCGTGGCCCACGCCAAAAGTCAGCCTTGGTGGCTCAAGCAGGAGGCACTGGCGCACACCCTCGAGTACGATGCCACGGTGATGGGCGACTACTCGCTACCCGCTGAACGGATGGCCTCGGTTCAGACTCCTACAGTGGTGATGGATGGCGGGGCCAGCTTTCCGTTCATGCACGAGACGGCAGCGGCGCTGGAGAAGGTTCTTCCTAAGGGTCATCGCCGCACTTTAGAGGGCCAGACCCACGACGCAAATGCAGCAATTCTGGCTTCGGTGCTGAGGGAGTTTTTCGCATGAATCCATCCGAGCAGATTACCCAGAAGATTGCCAGCCTCACCGACTGGCGCGGCCCGCTGCTGGCCCGGCTGCGCGAAATTGCGTTGAGCGACCCTGAAATGGTCGAGGAATGGAAGTGGAACGTGCCAGTATGGTCTCGAGGGGGCATGGTGTGTAGCGTCGGAGCCTTCAAAGACCACCTAAAGTTCAACTTTTTTCAAGGGGCGGCGCTCACCGACCCAGACGGACTTTTCAACGCGGGGCTGGATGCCAAGGCCACCAGAGCCATTGATTTCCGCGAGGGCGACAGCATTGACGAGGCCAAGCTGAAGCGCCTCGTCAATGCTGCTGTAGCCCACAATCTCTCCAAGAAATAAGGAGGCCTAAATGCGAAAAGTAATCTCAGGATTGTTTATTACCCTGGATGGCGTGACCGAAGAACCCAGCAACTGGCAAGAAACCTTCGACGAAGATATGGCAGCCGACCTGGGGTCTGACCTGGCCCAGATTGATGCGATTCTTCTGGGACGAATCACCTATGCGTATTGGGCCGCCTATTGGCCCACCTATACTTCTACTGGCCCTGACGGGGACTATGCTAACTTTATCAATAACACCCCAAAATACGTAGTCTCGAGCACCTTGGATAAAGTCGAGTGGGGAGGGTTCGACACCGTTCGGCTCGTTAAGGGCGACAACCTGGTCGAAGAAATCAACAGACTCAAAGCGCAGCCCGGCAAGAACATCGCCGTGCAGGGCAGTCCTACACTGGTGAATTCGCTGTTGCAAAATGACCTCCTGGACGAGCTAAAACTCATTGTTCACAATGTGGTGGTGTACAAGGGGAAGCACCTGTTTGATGGTGGGGAGCATCTGAAGCGGCTGAACCTGGTAAGTAGCAAGAGCACCCGGAGTGGGGTGGTTATCCTGACCTATCAGCCTCGCCAGAAATAAGGGGAAAGCATGTCTGATAAAGGAGCCAAGATATTCCAGTCCTACCTCGAGAACATCCGTGCCAAAACCGGCAAAACCCCCGCCGACTTCGCCCAACTCGCCGCTCAAAAAGGTCTGACCAAACACGGTGAAATCGTCTCCTGGCTCAAGACCGAGTTCGGCCTAGGGCACGGCCACGCCAATGCCATAGTTGGCGTTCTCCTGAAGTCAGACTCGCGCAAAGGGAGTACAGATGCCAAGCTCGAGAAGATATTTGCGGGCACAAAGACCCATTGGCGCGAGACCTATGACGCGCTCTGGACTAAGGTCGCCGAGTTTGGGGAGGATGTCAAAATTGCCCCCACCCAGACCTATGTCAGCTTGTTGCGCAGCGACAAGAAGTTTGCTATCGTTCAGCCTTCATCCGCTGAGCGCCTGGATCTGGGCATCAAACTCAAAGGGGTGAAGGCGGAGGAAGGCTTGGAAACCGCTGGTTCGTGGAATGCGATGGTCACTCACCGGGTGCGCGTCACCGATCCGAAACAAATAGACAACGAGGTTCTGAAATGGCTAAGGCAAGCCTACGACCTAGCTAAGTAAGCGAGGATTGAGATGCGAAAAGTAGTCGTCACCGAATTTTTGTCACTAGATGGGGTGATGGAAGACCCGTCCTGGACATTCCAATTTGGCTCGAGAGAACAGGAGCAGTTCAAGTTCGATGAACTCAAGGCCAGTGACGCACTCCTGCTGGGGCGCGTGACCTACGAAGGCTTTGCAGCAGCCTGGCCTCATATGCTCGAGCAAACCGGAGAGTTCGGAGTGATGATGAACGATTATCCCAAGTACGTGGTTTCGACCACCCTGAAAAAGCTGGAGTGGAAAAACTCGCATCTGCTCGGGGGAAATCTGGTTGAAGAAATCTACAAGCTGAAACAGCAACCCGGTCGGGATATTCTGGTGGCTGGCAGTGCCAAACTGGCCCAAAGCTTGTTGGAGCATGGCCTGGTGAATGAATACCGGCTGCTAGTTTTTCCCATCGTGTTGGGGAGTGGAAAAAAACTGTTTGCCAATGAAACGGATACCAAGCTGAAACTCGTCGAAAGCAAAACATTTAGTTCGGGGGTGATTGCGCTGGTCTACTCGAGCTAAACTAGCCGCAGGAGCGGGTGCCAGTAGGGATTAAACAATAGTTTGGCGACAGGCTACCAGAAAGGAGACACTAATGTCGCAGAAGAAAGCTCCGGGCAAATTCACGGATCAGGAAAAAGCCGCGATGAGAAATCGCGCTCAAGAGCTGAAAGCGGAAGCGCGCGCCAACAAGAACAAGGCAGAAGGGGAAAGCGTCGCACTCGCGGCGATCGCCGAGATGCCGGAATCGGATCGCACCCTCGCCACACGGCTCCATGCGATTATCAAAGCCAGTGCACCAGTTCTTTCGCCGAAAACCTGGTATGGGATGCCCGCGTATGCCA
>JADMIM010000179.1 GCA_015478585.1 Thermaceae bacterium
GGTTGCGTATCATCGAAGACCCCAGCCAGCCCTCTAAGCTACGCACCGAGCGGGTGCCGCCCCCAAACTCGAACTAGCGAAGGTTTGGGCCTAGAAAACAGAACTTTCTCAGCCTAGCCTCTACTGTCCGAAGCGCTGAGTAACCACCTGGCCCTCGCTGCCCATCAGCCCCCGGTCTTGCCCGTTGACAATGGCTCGCACGGCCAAGGCGTTGCCCACGCGCACCACCACCGGAAGCGGGTAGGATAGCTGCGTTCCTTTGGCGGGCTGTCCCTCGAAAAGCTGGGTTCCGCTGGGCGTGCTCACCCGTATCCAGCTATTTCCCTCGAACTGGAGTACCAGGCCGGTAGAGGGGGTTGGCGTAGCAGTGGTGGGGGTGGGATTGGCTGGCGAAGCCGGGTTGGCTGGAGTAGACGAGGCAGTTCCAGCGGGATTGGTTGGGGTAGTGCTGGCTCCGGGCGTGGGAGGGGGCAAGGTACGTTGCAGCGAGAAGACCAGGTTGCGGTCTTGCTGAAGGGTAATAACCTGTTGGTAGGTTTTATATCCCTGAGCTTCGATGCGCACGGTGCGGTCTCCGGCCTCGACTCGAGCCTCTACCGGAGCCTGACCCAACAAAAACCCATCCAGGTAAACCCGTGCCCCACCAGGCTGGGTGGCAATTTTGAGCAGCACTTGCTTGGGGGCAGGGGGCGCGGGTGGAACTGCTTGCACCGCCGCCGGAGCCGGGCGTGGCGACCGCGAGCGCCAACCCAACCAGCCTAGCCCCCCTAGCAACAGCACCGCAAGAATAATCCACCACAAACCGCTGCGGTTTGCAGAAGGAATAGGAACCGGCCCCGAGACAGGCAAGCCAACTATAGTAGGCGAACCGGCAACCTTGGCCGGGTACATCATGAGCAGGGGGGCCGGGTCGAGGCCCAGAACCTGGGCATAGCGGCGCAGGTAGCCTCTGGCGAGGGCAGGTTCGGGCAACTCCTCGAAGCGGCATTCCTCGAGGGCCTGCAATATCACGCGTCGCACCTTGAGTTGCTCGGCTACTATGGCAACCTCGAGCCCTTTGGCCTCTCGCGCTTCCCTTAGGCGCTGCCCCAATTCACACATTGCCCTCCATTCTATCGTACCCAGCACGAGCAGTAGCTCTTACCCTGGCAAGGGCTTCGTGCAGGATGGGGTTTGACTGGTTATAAGGCTCAGCCTCGAGCTTTTAGGGTGTATTGGCCTGTGCCCCTGCGATTTCGGCGGCCAGGCGAGCATTCTCTTGCAGCAAACGCAGGTTGACCTCCACGGTCTGCCCCCCCGAAAGCTCGGCCAGCCTCGAGAGTAAAAAGGGGGTTAGGGCTTTTCCCTGTACCCCGCTTCGGGCGGCTTCTTGGGTAGCTTGGGAGACCCAACCTTCGACCTGGGCGAAGTCTAACCCCTGCGAGACCGGGTTGAGTACCAAAACCGCTCCCGGCAAGCCTAGCTCCTGCGCGGCCTGGAAAGCCCTGGCCGCCTCGCCAGGCGACTCTACCCGTGTGGGCAGCTTGTAGGGGCTAATGGGGCTATGGAATGCGGGCAGGAAGTCGGTTTTATAGCCCAGCAAAGCCACCCCCAGCGACTCCAGCCGCTCCATGGTGGCCGCCAAATCCAGAATGCTCTTAGGGCCTGCCGAAACCACCATGATGGGGGTACGGGAAAGCTCGAGCAAGTCGGCGGATTCGTCGTAGGGAAGAGGGTGCACCCCACCGATGCCACCGGTGGCGAAGACCTGAATCCCCACCTTATGGGCCAGAAAGGCCGTGGCAGCCACAGTGGTTCCAGCGCTTTTGCTTTGAGCCACCAGGGCTCCCAGGTTCCACAGGCTGGCTTTGTCGGCGGACTCATCGTGGGCAATAGCCTCGAGTTCCACACCGCTCAGGCCGACGGTCACTTGGCCCTTCAGGATAGCAATAGTGGCGGGAATCGCCCCCGCCTCGCGCACGGTGGCCTCGAGCTGGCGAGCTAGTTCTAAGTTGGTGGGCCGGGGCAGCCCATGGGTGATGACGGTGGATTCCAGTGCGACGACAGGTTTTTTCTGGGTGATAGCCTCTGAGACTTCGGGGTGTAGGCGCATGGACTATAGCCTATAGCCGAAACCGCTCTTTAGCCCACAGTACCAAGCTCAAAATCTCGAGTTTTATAGCGCGGGCCAGACCAGCACTTCTTCACCCACACTCAAGTTGTGAAAAAACAGCAGCTCGGCTGAGAGCAGCAGCCGAGCCCCGGTACTGCTGTGGGGTTCTACGACCAGACGAACCGAGTGGTTACCCGAACGCACCTCGAGCGCCTCGAAAGCCCCGTAGTGGTCGCGCCAGGCTCGCAAAAGCTGGGTGTCCACATAGGCCAGCGAGCCTGGGCCCTCCTGCCGCTCTACCCTCAGCCGCACCGTGCGCGGGGTTCGGCTGGTGACGTGAACCAAACCCAGCCGAACCAGATGGCTTACGTTCAGGAGTACCGTTTCGCTCGGCAACTGGCTCGAGGCGATAAGGTCAATCAGGCTGAGGGGCTTGCTCAGGTGGCGCAGCAACTCGAACTCGTCGGGCGAGAGGGTGAGGTGGCTGGCTTTGGCTGGGTCAGCCAGCTCGAGCTGGTCAAAAGGGCTCAGATCAAGGTGGGCATCTATAAAGCGGATGGCCTCAAGCAGGTAGTTTTCCAGTGGCCCCTCGAGGCTCGAG
>JADMIM010000060.1 GCA_015478585.1 Thermaceae bacterium
GTGCGTGGGGCAGTGCTGAGCCTGCGCGAGCAAGACTTCGTGGTCTCGGCCCAGGCCCTGGGCTCGAGTGAGTTCAGGGTGATGTTTCGCCATCTGCTGCCCAACGTTACCGCGCCCCTGGTCATCAACGCCACCCTCGAGGTCGGCAGCGCGATATTGCAGGAATCCATCTTGTCGTTTTTGGGCTTTGGTATCCAAGAGCCCGTACCCAGTTGGGGCAATATGCTCAGCCACTCCCAGGACTATTTGTTCAACGCGGCCTTCCTGGTTTTCCCGCCAGGATTCATGGTTTTCCTGACCATCCTGTCCTTCAACTACCTGGGGGACGGCCTGCGCGATGCCTTAGACCCGCGCAGTCGGTTATAGAGCATAAATATGGATTTGTGTGCTGGGCTGTATCTTAGTGAGGATGCTTGCTGAGATTCGTGGTGGAGTGGTCTTGCTTTTGGTGCTGGTTTCGCTTGGCTTGGCTCAAAACTCACCGCAGAGCCCAGTTTTTTCCTGGGACTGTGCAGCACTGCCGGGGCAGGTCTGCCTCGAGCCCTGGGGCTTGTTGCAACTGGGGCTGAGCCGCACCGATCCAGCGAGCTGGGGCGAGCAGGTGGCTTTTGGCATAAAACTCGAGGCCACAGCTTCTCTCGAGGTTCTCGAGTTCAAAGCGGTTCCGGCCCTTTGGGTAGATAACACCTTGCAAGCCGACCTGCTCCAAGCCTATGCCGCTAGTGCCTTGGGGGATATCCGGCTGTCGCTGGGCAAGCGTCTGAGATATGGCGGCCCCTGGGATAACACCCTGCTAGGCCGCAACGGCCACTGGGGTGTTTTTGCTCACTACGCTCCAGCCGCCCTAGACTGGGGCGTAGAAGCAGCCTATCTGCCCAACCCTGGGCTGGCCGGGGGCCAGGGCTTTGTGGGGGCGCAGGCCGGGCCATTTAGGCTAGGAACCTTTACCCAGGTGATACAGGGCGGGTTGCAGTGGAATCCTAGGGTGGGGCTGGAGTGGGGTCAGAACGAGGTTTATTGGCAATCTGACCGGGGCTTCTGGGCCAACCTCCATACCCCCCTGCCCCTGGGACAAATCGTGGCTTACAGCCTCGAGTGTCCACCGACCTCGGAGGAGAGCTGTTGGGGACGGGGCTTACCTGAGCAAAGCGACCCCGCTGTGCAAGCCTTGCTGCGGCTGCTGGACGAGGGAGAACTGGGGCTGTTGATATGGTGGAACCCCGACTGGAACCTGCTGGGCCAGAACGACCCCAACACCGGCCTACCGCTCTCTTTTCTGGACTGGCTGGGCCAACCCAAAAAGTTTTTCCTGAGCCTGAACGCTACTCTGCGACAAGTTCGGCTGGGATTGGATGCCTCGCTGGCTCCGGTGGGAGCCTACCGGGTCTACCTCGAGTTTCATACCCCCTAAATGAACCTTGGGGTATCCAACTGCTTACGGAAGTCGCGGATAGCTCATAGCTGATAGCCACGTCTATAACCGTCTTCAGGATTATGGGGCTTTGGTAGGGGCAACCCCTGTGGCTGCCCTCATTCTCCGCAAGCCACAAACCCTGTCCGTGAGTCAGCACTATGCCGGAGAGTGCCGGGTGTGCCTGCCCCTACAACAGCTCGTTTAACCCCTCTAAGACTGGGTGACGCTCAGGTTGAGCCTTCTTCCAATCTCCTCTACTGCGACCTTGGCGTGCTCCCGCCCGTTCTCGATAAACACTGTACGGGTATCCGAGCCAAACCCCGCACTCCCAGCCACAAACAGCCCCGGCCTCGAGGTTTCGTAGTGTTCAGAGAGCAGGGGCGCATCCCCCTGAGCGTCGAAGCGCACCCCGGCCCCGCGCAGCAGCCCGTCTACTGCGCGGTAGCCGATGTAGACGATTACAAAGTCTGCGGGGAGGTGAACGCGGGAACCAGGAGGCTCTGCGCTTGCTTCTTGCTTCCCACCTGCGGCCAGCTGCTCCACCACCACTTCCCGGCGGTGAATCTCCCTCACCTGGGCATTCAACAACAGCCGAATCGAGCCCTCCTTGACGCGGTTATCAAAATCGGGTTTGAGCCAGTATTTGACCCTGGGACGAATCTCTCCCTGGTAATGGATAACCGTGACCCTGGCCCCACCCCTATATAAGTCGAGCGCACCCTCTACCGCGCTATTGGAGACGCCCACGATGGTTACGTCTTGGTTCCAGAAGGTTAGGGGCTGGTCTATCCCGTAGCGCACGTGGGGCAGGTGCTCACCCGGCACGCCGAGTTGGTTGGGGTTGTCGTAGTAGCCTGTCGCCACCAGTACGGTTCCGGCCTCGAGGCTGCCCTCACCGCCACGATCCTGGTAGTGCACGGTGAAACTGCCCTCACTGCCGGTAATACGGGTAGCCTCGGTGTAGGTGCGAATATCCAGCCCTTCCACCTCGCTCAGGCGACGGTAGTAGGCCAGTGCTTCGCGGCGGGTGGGTTTGGGTGAGAGCGCTGGAAAGGGATGTCCGCCGATTTCGATATTTTTGGCCTCGCTGAAAAACACCGTCTCGATGGGCCAGCGGTAAATGGTGTTAACCAGCGTGCCACGCTCCAAATTCGCTGCCTTCAAGCCTTTGCGCTTGGCCTCGAGGGCCGCCGCCAGGCCCACCGGCCCAGCCCCAATAATCACTAAGTCCAACATCGGTTTATGGTACATGGCTTTCGTCTGGAGCAAATGTTTGCAAACCCATAATGGTAGCCGCTTGGCTATGCCGATAATCAGGCATGGCAGGCAAGAGCGTGGTGATTACCGGCAGCACCAGGGGCATCGGCTTAGGGCTGGCCCAGGAGTTTTTGAAGCGCGGACATCAAGTTGTGGTCTGCGGGCGCAGCGCCCAGAGCAGCGAAAAAGCCGCGCAAACCCTGGCCGTGAAATACGGCGCGGAAAACATACTGGGGGTTCTCTGCGAGGTGAGCGAATACGCTCAGGTGCAGAATCTTTGGCAGGCTGCTGCCAAGCGCTTTGGCAAGGTGGATATCTGGGTTAATAACGCGGGACTCAGCCACACCCGCCAACCCTTTTGGGAGATCCCTCCAGAACGCGATTGCGAGGTGGTGAAAACCAACGTCCTGGGCGTGATGTATGGCTCGAGGGTAGCACTTCAAGGAATGCTGAAGCAGGGCTTTGGGCAGCTTTACAACATGGAAGGACTGGGCAGCAGCGGCAAGCCCACCAACGGCTTATTGCTCTACGGGGCCACCAAATCGGCCCTGACCTATCTGACTCGAGGGCTGATTGCCGAGGTCGAAGGTAGGCCTGTCCAGGTCGGGTTTCTCAGCCCCGGAATTGCGGTCACAGATTTGCTCACCGAGGGGTATAGCCCAGAGGAACTGGCACGGCTCAAGTGGGTTTTCAACATTTTGGCTGACACCGTGGAGACCGTGACCCCGTTTCTGGTCGAGGGTATGCTGGCGAACCGTAAAAATGGAGCCAGAATCGCCTGGCTCACGCGCAGCAAGGCTTTCTGGCGCTTCCTCACGGCGGGCTTTAACCGCCGCGACCTGTTCGCTGGACGGTAGAATATGCGTTGCGAGGAGAAGTCATGAGTTACCGCCAAGAAAAAGACAGTATGGGCGAAATCCTAGTCCAGGATTCCGCCTTGTGGGGCGCACAAACCCAGCGCTCGATTCAGAATTTCCCGATTGGCCTCGAGCGCTTCAAGATGCCCCGTTCAATCATCCGAGCCCTGGGCATCCTCAAAAAAGGCGCAGCCTTGGCGAATGCCGAGCTGGGCGAGCTTCCACGCGACAAGGCTGACCTCATCGCCAAGGCCGCCGACGAGGTGATAGCGGGGAAACTGGACGAGCAATTCCCGCTGGTGGTCTTCCAGACTGGCTCGGGAACCCAGAGCAACATGAACGCCAACGAGGTGATTTCCAACCGCGCCATCCAGATGGTGGGCGGCGTGCTGGGCAGCAAAACCCCTATCCACCCCAACGACGACGTGAACCGCGGGCAAAGCTCCAATGACACCTTCCCCACCGCGATGCACATCGCGGTGGTCGAGGAGCTGCACCGCCAGCTTTATCCCAAAGCGCAGAAGCTGCGCGACACGCTTTCGGGCAAATCGGTGGCCTTCAAAGATATCGTGAAGGTGGGCCGCACCCACCTCCAGGACGCGACTCCCATCACCTTAGGCCAGGAAATCGGCGGCTGGGTGGCGCAGATTGAGTATTGCCTCGAGCAAATCTCCCACGCCGAAAAGGGACTCTACGAGCTTGCCATCGGTGGAACGGCGGTGGGGACAGGATTAAACGCCCATCCCAAATTCGGCGACCTGGCGGCTTGGTATTTCGCTAAAGAGACTGGCTTTCCCTTTGTCTCCGCGCCCAACAAGTTCGCGGCCCTCAGCGCCCACGACGCGCTGGTGACGGTCAGCGCGTCCTTGAGAACCTTGGCCGGAGCCTTGATGAAAATCGCCAACGACGTGCGCTGGCTGGCCTCAGGGCCGCGCAATGGCATCGGGGAAATCAGCATTCCCGAAAACGAACCGGGCAGCAGCATCATGCCGGGCAAGGTCAACCCCACCCAGTCCGAGGCCATGACCATGGTCTGCGTGCAGGTTTTCGGCAACGACGCGGCGGTAGCTTTGGCTGGCTCGCAGGGCAATTTCCAGCTCAACGTGTTCAAGCCGGTGATGGTCTATAACGTGCTGACCAGTATTCAGCTTTTGGGCGATTCCTGCGAGGCTTTCAACGACAACTGCGCGGTGGGCATCCAGCCCAACCTGGCCCGGATTCAGGAGAACCTGGGCAAAAACCTGATGCAGGTCACGGCCCTCAACCGCCACATCGGCTACGACAAGGCCGCCGCCATCGCTAAGAAGGCCCACAAAGAGGGCAGCAGCCTCAAAGAAGCTGCTCTGGCGCTGGGCTATCTGACCGAGGAAGAATTCGACAAATGGGTGGTGCCCATAGATATGACCCACCCCAGCACCGATTAAGACGTGCGTCAGACTTAGACCACCATAAAATCACAACCTTGTTAGGTTGAGCCGAATCAAGTGAAGTCGAAACATCTCCCACGCGCGTCTTTCGTTCATTCCTCGAGCACGAAAGAACGTCTTTGTTTACCCGAGATATTACGTTGGGATGCGCGGGTGAGATTCTTCGACTGCGCTGACGCAGACAAGCATGGGGCCGACCCCGGCCCCATGTCTGCTTGGCCCGCGCTCCGCTCAGAATGACAACGAGAGTGATTTCGTAGCTATCGGCTATCGTTCACACCTCAACCCCATATTGTGCAAACCGCCCCAGGGCTTTTTGCTTGCCAAAACCGCCGCCGGGGTGCTTAACTAGAAAGCACATGAGCCGACATAAAATCGGGATTATCGGGGCGGGGAACATCTCGGGGATTTACCTCGAGGCTCCCGCCAAGTTCGCCAACTTAGAGATTGTCGCCCTAGCCGACATAGACCTGGAGAAAGCCCGAAGTCAGGCCGAGAAATACGCGGTTCCCAGAGTTTGCACGGTAGACGAGCTGCTGGCGATGCCGGAAATCGAGGCGGTGGTCAACCTGACCATTCCCGCCGCCCACGCCGAGGTCGCCAGGGCCACAATAGAGGCCGGTAAGCACGTCTACAACGAGAAACCACTGGCAATCAAGCTCGAGGACGGGCAAAGCCTGCTGGCCCTGGCCAAAGCCAAAGGTTTAGAAGTCGGCTGTGCCCCCGACACCTTTCTGGGGGGCGGGCTACAAAACGCCCGGCGGCTGCTGGACGCAGGCCTTATCGGCGAGGCGGTGGCCTTCCACGCGGCCATGCTCTCGCGCGGCCCCGAACGCTGGCATCCCAACCCGGAGTTTTTTTATCAGCCGGGGGCTGGCCCGCTCTTCGACATGGGGCCGTATTACCTCACCGCGCTGGTCAGCCTGCTCGGCCCCATCGCAGCGGTAAGTGGTTTTTCCAGGGCTAGCTTTGCCACTCGCACCATCGGTAGCGGCGAAAAAAAGGGCCAGAGCATCGCTGTAAACACACCCACCCACGTCACCGCCAGCCTCGAGCTGCGCTCCGGCGCAATCGGAACCCTCACCACCAGCTTCGACACCCACTGGGACAAATACGACACGCTGGTGCTTTACGGCTCCGAGGGCACTATGGTGTTGCCCGACCCCAACCGTTTTGGGGGCAGTGTGCGGGTCTTTAAGGAGGGCCAATGGGAACAAATTGCACCCCTTCACGGTTTTAGCGAAAACTCCCGCGGAATCGGCCTGAGCGAGATGTTCTACGCCCACGCCCAGCAGCGCCCCCCCAGGGCCAGCGGCAGCCTGGCCCTGCACGTGCTCGAGACCATGCACGCCATCCTACAAAGCTCCGCCGAGCGCAGGGCCATCGCCGTTCATAGCCAGCCTGCCCAGCCCGCCGCGCTGCCAGTCGGGCAGGACGAGAGTATCTTGCAGTAAGCGCCAAAGGACGAAGGATGAAAGCCAACCGCTGGTTTTGACCTTAGACCTTAGACTTTCGACTTTTGACAGGCTTCAACAGGAGGTTTTTATGCCCCTACCCATCGGACTTCAGATTTATAGCATCCGCGAGGCCCTAGCCCAGGATTTTTACGCAACCCTCGAGAAGGTCGCTCAGATGGGCTACCAAGGGGTCGAGGTGTTCGGCAGTCTGCCGCCTACCGCCCAGCTCAAGCAGCGCTTGGACGCGCTGGGGCTGAAGGTAGCGGGTCGCCACGCCCGGCTCGATGACCTGGTGGGGGGGCTGGAGCCCTACCTCGAGGAAGTGCAGGGGCTGGGGGCCAAATATCTGGTCTGCGCCTGGTCTAAAGCCAGCCCGACTTGGGAACACAACGCCGACCAACTGGTAAAGCTCGCCGAGCAAACCAAAAGCGCCGGTCTGAAGCTCTTGTATCACAACCACGCCCACGAAATCCGTGAGTCGTTCGCGGGAAAGCCCGCACTGGACTACCTGCTCTCGCGCTCGAGCGAACTGGGAGCCGAGCTGGACATCGCCTGGACGTATGCGGGCGGAGCCGACCCGGTGGACTACCTGAAGCGCTATGCCGGACGAGCCCCACTGCTCCACATCAAGGACGTGCGCAAAGGGGCCGACGGCTGGGAAACAGTAGAACTGGGCCAAGGTGAGGTTGACTTGAAAGCTGCACTGGATAATTCAAGTGGTGCAGAATGGCTGCTGGTCGAGCAAGACCACAGCCCCAGCCCGGTGCAGAGTGCCCAGCGCAACCTCGAGTGGCTCAAAGCAGCCGTGAGCTAGAAGGGCAAAAACACCGAAAGTTGAAAGTTGAAGGCAAAATACAAAAGGCCAGAAAGCTACACCAGGACAGCATAAGTGCCCAATAAAGAAATACCGTTTGGGACGTAGTTGGTGTTTTTAGGTTTTTGACTTTGAGTTTTTGGCGTTCGACCTTCGAGCTTCGACAAGTTTTTAGGGTCTTGCGTCTTCCTTCCCGCCCTTATCCCCAAACCCTATCTACCTCACATCTTGGCTCTCATCTAAGCAATACAGTAGCCCGTGGAGGTAAAAGTATGAGTTACCCATTCAAACTGCCCGATCTCGGTTATGACAAAGGTGCCCTCGAGCCCACCATAGATGCCAAAACCATGGAGCTGCACCACGACAAGCACCATGCCGCCTACGTAAACAACCTCAACGCGGCCCTCGAGAAAGCCCCCGAAATCCAAAGCTGGAGCATCGAAGACCTGCTGGGGAAAATCGCCCAAGTGCCCGAGGCCATTCGCCAGGCCGTCATCAACAACGGCGGCGGCCACCACAACCACACCCTGTTCTGGGACATCCTCACTCCCGGCGGGAGCAAAGCCCCCACCGGCAAACTGGCCGAGGCCATCAACGCGACTTTTGGCTCCTTCGATGAACTCAAGGCCAAGATGTCGCAGGCTGGAGCCACCCGCTTTGGCTCGGGCTGGAGCTGGCTGGTGAAGGACGGGAGCGGGAAACTCCAGATTTACAGCACCCCCAACCAGGATTCCCCACTGATGCAAGGGCACACTCCCCTGCTGGGAATTGATGTCTGGGAGCACGCCTACTACCTTAACTACCACAACCGCCGCCCCGACTACCTGACGGCGATTTGGGATGTAATCAACTGGGATAAGGTGGGCGCAAAGTTCTAAGCAATCAGCAAAAACCAGGCCGGGGAATCCCCGGCCTGGTTGCGTTAGCTAAATCTAAGGTGCAGTGGTGAAGGTAAACGCACCACTAATCCCCACAAAGGTATCCCCGGTAATCGGCCCAACACCGAGTCCACTGAGGAAGCCACTTGCCCCTGCTGCTGCATCAATGCTGGCAAAGGGCGCAAAACCATATACCTGCCAGCTATAGTTGGTTGCCGTAGGTAGACCCAAGCCCAGCGAAGTGAGGTCGGGAATGGTGGCGTTGCTACCGGTAGTCAAGATGTAGTATCTCGGCTGCCCGGCTGGCCCCGAAATAAGTACCAGATGCACTCCGCCACTAAAGGGTGCCCAGGTAAAGTTGGTGCTGGTGTTCACCCCGGTGGCAGCATTCACCGGCAGGCTCAGCTCTGGCCCAGCCGGAAGGGTCAGGCTAACCCCGCTGGCATTGGCGGCAAGCCCAGGCTTAAAGCCTAGAACAGTGCTGACCAGTGCTTTCTGAGCTATAGCCTGGAGTTGCAGAGTAGCCCCGGAAATGTTGGGGGTGATGTAGGTAAAGCTGGTAGCGCTGGTTGAATCAGCAAAGAGACTCAGAGTAGCGTTGGTGGCAAAGTTTACCGATAAGCTTTTGCTCGAGAGCGTGTAGCCCGAAGGTATTGAAACACTGCCGCTGATGCTCGAGCCCGCCACCGAACCCATGGTTACGTTTTGTCCAGCAAACGTACCGCCATTGGAAAGGGTCACACTAGCCTTCGAGCCGAACCCCTTGTAGGCAACCGGCAAACCCGCTCCATCTACCTGCCACTGCAAAGCATAAATCGTACCCGTAGTGGAAGCCGGGCCAAACCAAGTGACGCTGCTGGGGCCATAGGCTCCGGTAGCGGTATTGGGAAACAAAGTTCTTGTAGCTTCGGGTGAGCCAAATACCCCATTGCTTCTATCCGTGGCGGGCTGAGGGAATCCGTCCCCGCCGGAGAAAGTGCCGCTCAAGGTGGCGGTGTTGGTGGTGCCGGGAGTGAAGTTAAAGAAAACCAGGGTGGGGTCGGGTCGGGTTAGACCCTTATACACCAGCCCTAGCTTTTGAGCACCCACTACCACCGTAGCATCGTAAGGCGTGGTTACTCCGCTCACGGTAAAGTTGCCGTTGGCATCGGTGGTTACGGGAGCCTGACCGCTAATTACTACCGGAACACTGGCAGCAGGCTGGAGATTAATGCCTACTACCTTGCCGCTCACCGTAATCGTCGAAGGTGGCGCAGCCACCGTCACTGCCACTGGCTGGGTCACGCTACCCGAGGCGTTGGTGGCGGTCAGGGTAAAGGTGGTGGTGGCCGTGATGCTTTTGCTGGTGCTGCCACTGGTGACGGGCGTTACCGCACCTATGCCTTGGTCAATGGAAAGGGTGGTAGCCCCAGTGACATTCCAGGCCAGGGTAGTGCTGCCCCCGCCGGTAGGCAGGGAGCTTGGAGTGGCGGTGAATGAGTTTATGACTGGCTTGGTTCCGCCGCTGGTGCCCCCCCCACCACAGGCCGCCAACAGCAGGATTAATCCAATTCCCAATATCTGTTGCAGATGTTTCATCTCGTACCTCCTGGCTCATTTCCAAACCCGCATTTGCCCAGAGCCAAGCGGAGAGTAGCAGAGGTAGCGTTATATCTGCGTTATGTATGGGTTAGAGCGGTCTTCATAATATTCGACCGAACGGAAATTTTAGGAATTGCGCTCCAGATTGGCAGTTATTGACAGTTGGTGCTCCTCCAGGTTAGTCGCAGAGCGACTATGGCCTACGGCCATCCCCTCTAGGTTAGTCGCAGAGCGACTATGCGCTGTGCGCACCCCCTCCAGGTTACGGGCAGGTCTCAGCTAGGCTCGCCCAGCACCCACACCACGAACCGATTGCCGAGCAACCGCTGACCCAGTTCAATGGGCAAGCTCTGGCTCACCTGCTGTAACAGGGTCTGAGCGGCTTGTAGGGTCTCGCGCCCCTCTTTACCCAGCGCCTGGGCGCGGGCATAGAGCACCAGGGGCAAGTCGTACAGGCCCCTGGCCCAATCGGCCCGCAGTTCATACGCCTCAGCGGAGGTTTTCTGAGCGGCTTTGCGTTGGCCCTGGCGCAACAGAACCAGAGCCAGCCCGGCCAGCGAACGGGCCTGGTGGCGATACTCCTTACGGTCTTTCCAGATAGCTACCGACTCACTAATCAGTTGTTCGGCTTGGGCCAAGTTGCCTTGCTCGAGGTGGATAAAACCCAGAAAAAACAGACCGTGACCCAGCATGGCCCGCTCCCCAATGCGGCGAAACTCCTCCAGTGCGGTTTCTAGCTCGGTCTGGGCCTCACTCAGGCGGTTCTCGCTGAGCAGGGCCATACCCAAATCCAGGCGCAACAGGGCCAGGTCACGCCGGGCCTCGATTCCCTCGGCCTCGAGCATGGCCGAACGCACCGTAGCTTCCAGGGCGGGCTCGAGGCCCAGCACCGCTCCCACCATCAGTAAAAGCTGAAGGGAGTCCCACACCGCCCACCAGTCGCCCCGCTCCCTGGCCTCGGCGTACAGAGCCTGGGCGACCTCCAGGGCCGGGGCATAGTTGCCCTTAATCAGGTCTACTAGAGCTTTGTCGGCCTTCAAGCGGCGCAGCAGCAGCCCTTCGTCGAGCTGGTTTGCCAACTGCCAGGCCTGGGCATATACCGTGTCAAAGTGGGCCATATCCCCGATACGAAACCAGTAACCCGAGAGGTTGCGCAGAGCCTGGGCCTCCATGGCCTGGTCGCCAATGTCGTGGAAAGCCCGAATGCACTCCATCAAGGGCTCTATCTGAACGTCGGGGTCGCCACCCCGGTACTCCAGCCAGGCCAACCGGAATAGGGCGTGACCACGTTGCCAGGGGGTTTGGGCCAGACTCATGGCCTGCCGTGCGGCCTCGATGCCCCGCGCCACGTTGCCCGAGGCTACGGTGGCCTCGGCCTCGAGCAGGCTCAGGCGATAGCGCTCGTGTACGCCCAACTCTGCGGCCAAACGGCTCAGCTCGGAGCGCTCGGGAAGCACCAACTGGCCCAGCATCACCCGTGCTTCGGCAGCCTCGACCAAAGTGCGAAAGCGCTCGGTGTCCGATTCCATCGGCGGGCACAAGACCTGTGCCCTGGAATAGTAGTCCAGGGCCTGCCGGGCCAGCGGCCCCCGGCGCAAACCCCGTGCTGCGACCAAGTAAGCCTGGTAGGCTTCGTTTTTCTGACCCGCAGCCTCGAGGTGGTGGGCCAACAGGGACGGCTCGGCTCCGGTATCGCGCAAAACCTCGGCCAGTGCTTGGTGCAACCAGCGGCGGCGCGGCGCGGACAGTTCGGACAGCACCGCCTGACGTACCAGCTCGTGGCGCAGGCCGTAGCCCAAGGTGTCCTGGCGCAAAAACCCCCCTCCCCACAGGGCCTCGAGATCGGCGATAGCAGCCCCCAGGTGTTTGAGCAGGCCCACTGCCAGGTCGGAGGCCAGGGGAAAGTCGGCCAGGGCTACCGCCTGCATCAGCGCCAGCGCCCCTTCCCCCAGGCGATTCAGGCGGCTGAGCAGGGCTTCGCGCACGCTGGGTGGTATCGGAAGCTCGCGGTAGTCGGCGGTGAACTCGTCGAAGGGGGTGCGCCACTGGTCGCCCTCGACCCGCAGTAAGCCCTGGTCGAACAGAAAGCGAATGGTCTCGAGCACGTAAAAAGCGTTGCCCTCGGTGGCCTCGAAAAGCCGCTCGGCAAAGCGCTCTCCGCCCTTGCTCTGGCCCGACATGGCCCGCAGCAACTCCAGCAAGGCTCCCTCGCTGAGGGTCTCGAGGATGCACTCGAGCAGTTTGCCCTCGGTTCGCAGCTCGAGCAGGGCCGGGGCATTGAGGGTGGCCGGTTGGGGGCGGGCCGTCGCCACTATGAACAGTCCCAGCGCACTGCCGCGCCGCACCAGATAGGGCAAAAACTCCAGGCTGGCCCAGTCCAGCCACTGTAAGTCTTCCCAGACCACTACCCCGCCGGGGCGCACCAGGGTCTGGATGGCCCGTACCAGGGCCTCGAACAACCGGGTTTTGTTGGCCTGGGCCGGGGGCAGGCCCAACTCGGGCAAGACCTGGGCTAATTCCTCGAACCAGGCAGGCTCGAGGCTGGCGGGCAGTTTGCCCGCCTCTAGAGCCTGGCGCAGCACCTCCAACAGACCCCCAAGGCCCAGGCCGAGGTTGCTCTCGCGCTGGGGAATGCGCAGCAGCTCGCCTTTGCGGCGGGCAAACTCCAGCACCAGGCGGCTCTTACCCACCCCTGGCTCACCCATCACCAGCAGTAGACCCCGGCCCCAGTTGGCCTCGAGCCAAGCCCAGTCGGCGGCCCGGCCCACCAGGGGCGGCTCGGCCAGGGTGCGTGGAATCGAAACCCCACCCAGGCTGTGGGGAAGGGTTCCCGAGCGCAGTTGGGCGTATAGTGCGGCAATTTCCAGGCTGGGCTCGAGGCTGAGTTGTTCCTTGAGCAAAGCCTGGTAGTCCTCGTATTGGCGCAGGGCTGCGGCCCGGTCGCCCGAGAGGGCCAGCAGGCGAATCGCGGCACCCTGCTCGGATTCTTGCAGGGGGTCGTCTGCGAGCAGCTCCTGATAGATTGAGAGGGCCTCGCCGTAGGCTCCGGCAGCCTCGAAATACCGGGCCTGTCCCAACATGGCCTCGTGATACAGCCGCTCCCAGCGTTCGCGTTCGGGAGCCAGCCAGTCCCACAGGTTTTCTGACCCTTTGGGGTCGAGGCCCGCCAGAAACCCCCCCCGCCACAAAGCCGCCGCCTCACCCCAGGCCCCACGGGCCAGGTGGGCTAAAAACAGCTCGAGGTCGCTCTCGACTGGCCCCAGCTCGAGGTGCTGCGGGTATTGCTGGATGACTTGCTCCCAAGGCGTACCCTTGAGACGAAACAACTCCTGGCGCAGGTTGCGCCGCACGGCCTCCTCGCTACCTTCCCACAGCAAATCAGCCAGTAAAATACGCTCTGCGCGGGTTTTGTGAATTGCCAGATAGGCTGCAATCACCGCAGCTTTGCGGGGCAAGGCACTTACCAACCGCCCGTCTTGAAAAAGCTGCGGAGACCCCAGCAAGCTCAAATAAAGACCCAAAGCTACCCTCGCGGCCCACTACGCAAGAGCAGTTTACCCCGCCTTTACTTTTATAAGGTCAGCTTTTGGGCCGCCGAGGCCCAGTCGCCGCTTTGAACCAGGCTGGTTCCCACCAGAATTGCATCGAACAGCCCCCGAATCTCGGCCAACTCGGTAGCTTTGCCATACCCCGACTCGGCTACCAGAATGCCTGCGAACCCGCCCTCCCTGGCCAGCCTACCCAGCCGGGGAGCGGTGCGGAGGTCAATGTGTAAGTCAACCAGGTTGCGGTTGTTGACCCCGATAATCTCAGCCCCACTCGAGAGGGCCAGTTCCAACTCGCGCTCGTCGTGAACCTCGACCAGGGCATCCAGGCCGTGCTGACGGGCGATTTGCAGGTAGGCTGCGGTGAGTTCACCCAGCACCACCACCATCAGCAACACTGCCGAAGCCCCCAGGCTGCGGGCCTGCTCGAGCTGAACCGGATGCACCGTGAAATCCTTGCGCAGCAGTGGCAAATCCACCGCCCGGCCCACCTCGAGCAAGTCCTGGTCGCTCCCGGCAAAATAGTGCGGCTCGGTCAGCACGCTGATGGCCCTGGCTCCACCCAAAGCATAAGAGCGAGCCACCTGGGCCGCGTCCAGAGGGGCTATATGGCCCTGCGAAGGGCTCTTGCGCTTGACCTCAGCGATCAGCGAGAGGCCCGGTTGTTTGAGGGCCTCGAGGAAAGAGGTGACGGATTCGGGGGCGGGGGGAAAGTGGGGGGGCTCGAGGCTCAGCACTTCGGCGTAGCGCCTGCGCGAGATTTCGCCCAGCACTCCGGGCACTTTGGATAAATCTGGCTTCATATAAAGACCGCTCTTATCGCGATTTGCGCTATTAAGGAGCTGGGTACGGTCTTTCTAACGGGGTGGAGGAGCATATTCTTTCCGAAAACCGCTCTAGTTGGAGAGTGCCCGAAAGCCCTGAGGAATAGGTAGCCCGCGAATCTTGTTGAGGGGCCACCAGACCCCACTGGCGTGTCCAGCAATCGAGGAGGCCGGGATGGGGCCAAAAGTACGCGAATCCTCCGAGCCGCCAAAGGTACGGTTGTCGCCCATCACAAAATAGTATCCCGGCTTGAGCTTCAAAGCGGCATTGAAGCAGTTTTCGGCCACGTTGCTCTTGTCGAGGTTTTGTTGGCTGGGCGGAACCAGCATATCCAGGGTGGGCTTCAGGTAAGGGGGCAGGTCAGCGGGAGCGAAGCGGGTCTGCTGTTGGGTGATGAGGGCGGTGAGTTTACCGTTTTGATAGCAGGTGACGGGATAGTTTTCCGGGTAGGGGGTGATGAACTGATTGATATGCATCTCGTTGACCGGCTTGCCATTGATGCTGACCACCCCGTCCTTGATGCCCACCGTATCGCCGGGAATACCCACGATGCGCTTGATGAAAAAAGCCCGAAAGGGAAAGCCCAGAAAAGGAAACTGGGCTACCGCGTTGGGGGTGCCTTCGGGAGGCTTGACGATGGCAACCTCGCCGCGCTTCCAGCGCATCAAACCAAAACGGGTGAGCCAAGTCTCGTATTTGGGCACGAACACCCGCTCGCCGTTTTGCAGCGAGAAGGCCCCCTGGGGGAGCGGGCCGCCGTTGAGGGGATTCATGCTGTTGCCCACCACGCCCACCGTGGTGAAGATAAAAGTAGTCACCAAAAACGCCAACAGCAGGGCCTCGCCCACCTGACGGAACCATTCACGAAAGAGATAATCCCAGAAGTTACGCATATTGTCTGTCCTCAGTCCTGCCCGCCCCATAGCATACAGGTAGCATTCAACACCGCAAGCTAAAACCCCTACATGAAAAAATGCTGAAGGCCACCAAACCACCACCGTTGTCATTCTGAGCCCGTCCGTCCAGTGGACGGACGGTGGCGAAGAATCTGATGCGCTGTCCTGGTCTGCACTCAGTAGGCCGTAACACATCAGATTCGTCGCAAATGGCGCTCCTCAGAATGACAGGTTCAGTGATTTGGTGGTTTTTAGCCGAGTAGTCCTCAAAACTTCAGCCGCGCAGAGTGGGCCGCTTTGCGTCCAGCTTCCACGATTTCCTCGAGCCGATTGAACTGCTCGATGCCCACACCGGGCAACTCGGGGCGAATGTATAGCTCGGGCGGGTAAAGCGAGCGCCGGGCTGCGGTGAGGTAGTTTTGCATGATGTCTATCGAGCGGCGTACCTGCCCGATGGACGACCTGGGCACACCGGGCAGGCTAATCTCGGGGGTCACGTCTACCGCCAGCACATATTTAGCCCGCAAAAACCGGGCGGCATCCACCGGGAGATTGTCCAGCACGCCCCCATCTACATAGGTGCGGCCCTCGAACTGCACCGGGGCAATCAGGCCCGGATAGGCCGCCGAAGCCATCACCGCACCCGGCAAGTCTCCCTCGAAGAAATAGGCCACCCGCCCAGCCTCGAGGTCTACCGCTGTCACCACCAGCCGCTTGCGCAACTGGTCGAAGCGCGCAGGCAGATACCGCGCCAAAAACTCGCGCAGGCCGCGCTGAGAGATAAGTCCGGGGCGTGGCACCAAGTCCAGCAGACGCAGCCAGGGGGTCAGGCGGGCAATCTCCAGAATCTCGGTGGGGGTTTTGCCGGTGGCATACAGCGCACCCACCACCCCACCCATGCTGGTTCCGGCAATCACCTCGGCCTCAAAACCCTGAGCCTCGAGCACCCCGAGCACGCCGATATGGGCCAGCCCCCTGGCCCCACCACCCGATAGCACCAGTCCACGCATGTGTATAAGAGTTTACCGTTGACTACCAAAAGCTGGAAGCAAAAGCAAGATTTTAGCGCCCGGCCTGCTTCTTGCCTTCGTTCTTGCGCTGAGCGGTCAACAATTGACAGTCAATGTCTAATGGACAAGACCCCCGACCAAAGGCCGGTATAGTGAGGCGTGTGGGACTAGCTGGGCTTACCCTCGAGGGCCGCTACAAGGTGATTCGACCCATCGCTCGTGGAGCGCTGGCGACGGTTCACCTGGCTTTCGATGCCCACGGCACTCCCTACGCCCTGAAGGTTTTTCCCAGAGGCTTCGAGGGCCGGGCCGACCGGGAGTGGAAGGTGGGGCAGATGCTCAACAATCCTCGCATCAACCCGGTGCTGGCCCGTTTGGGTGTCCCCATCGAAGAGATTGACCACCCAGCAGTGCTGCTGGCCTATGCCCCAGGAGCACGGCTCTCGCAGTGGCGGGGCGACCATCCCACCCGAGTCTTGCCAGTATTTGCCCAACTGCTCGAGGCCCTCTCCTACATGCACACCCAAGGTATCGTCCACCGCGATATCAAGCCGGATAATCTGGTGGTGGACGGCACTGGCGAGGCCCGCCTGGTGGATTTTGACCTCTCCGGCCCCAGCGGAGAGCGCTTTACTCACAAGGTGCGCCTGGGAACCATCGCCTATATTGCCCCCGAGCAGGTGCGGGGTCAGTCGCCCACTTTTGCCTCCGACCTCTACAGCGCCGGGGTGATGCTGTACTGGCTGCTGGCAGGTGAGCTGCCCTACATGGGCGAACCCTTAGAGGTCATGCAGGCCCATCTCGACGAACCCATTCCGCCGCTCAACCCTGACCCCCAGACCGGCCTCGAGCTAACCCCTGCCCTGGAGGCTTTTCTAACCAGGCTGATGGCAAAAGACCCCAGCGGGCGTTACCAGGATGCCAGCCAAGCGCTCGAGGAATTTCGTGGGCTGCTGAGTTCTACAAAACGCTAAACGCAAAACGTCGAACGACTAACGCTGAAGGCCGAAAACTCAAAGTCAAAACCCAAAAACACAAACTGCGTCCTAGACGGTATTTTTTGATAAGACAATGACACTGTCCTGGTGTAGCTTCTTGGCCCTTCTGCATTTTGTTTTTAGCTTTTAGCTCTTTGTCTTTTGCTGTTGCCTTGGGCTTTTAGCGTCTTGCGTTTAGCGTTTAGCCAGCGGTGCGTAAGGGAGGTCCAACTTGCCGGTGTAGAGCGAGTCTGGTCGCAGCAGGCGGTTGTCCACCTTGGTGTACTCGAGCACGTGCGCACACCAACCGGAAATCCGGGCCACCGCGAAAATCGGTGTGAAGAACTCGAGGCCATACCCTAGGTCGTTGTAGACCACCCCGGAGTAGAAGTCCACGTTGGGATAGATACCTTTGGGGTTATAGATGGCCCCGGCTTGTTTTTCCACTTCCTTCAGAATCGAGTATTCCTTGCTGGTACCGTGCTTGTGGGCCACCTCGGCAGCATATTTGTCCAGCACGCCCGCACGCGGGTCGTAGGCTTTGTAAACTCGGTGGCCCATCCCCATCACCCGGCCTTTTTTGGCTTGCAAATCGGCTAACCAGGGCTTGACCCGCTCGGGGCTGCCAATCTCATCCAGCATCTTCATCACAGCCTCGTTAGCTCCACCGTGGCGTGGGCCTTTGAGGGCAGAAATCGCGGCCACAATCGAGGAGTAAAGGTCGGCTTGGGTAGAGTAGGCGGCAATGGCGGTGAAGGTCGAGGCGTTGAAGCCGTGCTCGGCCTGCAAAATCAGGGCCACATCCATCAGCTTGGTTTCTTCTTTGCTGGGCACTTTGCCAGTGGACATGTAGAGAAAATTCGCCGCATGAGACAGCCCTTTACGTGGAGTGAGGATAGACAAACCCTCTCTAGCCCGCTTGATCGCTGCTACCACCGTGGCAAACTTGGCAATCAAGGAGAGGCTTTTCTGGTAGAGGCTCTGGGGGCTGATGTCTGCTTCGTGGGGGTCGAGCATCCCCAGCTCGCTGATGGCAGTGCGCAGGGCAGACATGGGGTGGGCGTGCTTGGGAAGCTGCTTGATTTGGCGAATCAGCGACTTGGGCAGCGCCCGCTGCGCAACCAACTCGGCGCTAAAAGCTCTTAGCTCGGCCCGCGTCGGCAGTTTGCCGTGCAACAGCAGATAGCTAATCTCCTCGAAGGTAGAATACTCGGCCAGGTCTTGGATTTTGTAGCCGCCGTAGTAGAGTTTGCCTTGGTCGCCGTCAATAAAGCAGATACTGCTCTCGGTAAAAATTACGTCTTCTAGACCATGCGAGATATTAACCGTAGTGGCACTCATGCCATTCCTCCTAGCACCTTTCTTCGGCAACCTCGAGACCAGCTACGCGGCAGCCCCAAGGCGATTAGCAAAGTGTATTCTAACAACTTCCTACACCGAAATTCCGCACCACGCCTCATAGTCTGTGAGTGTAGTTACACTAGGGGAAGCCCCACAAACCGGGCAATCCTCGCGCCGGGGAAACCCCACCCGGCGAAAAGTGCTATCCAGGGCATCGTAGACCAACAGTTTACCCGAAAGGGATTCGCCGACCTCGAGCAGCACCTTCAGGGCTTCAGTCGCCATCAGACCACCAATAACGCCTGGTAGCACGCCAAAAACTCCGGCTTCAGCACAGCTTGGAACGCTTCCGGCTTGGGGTGGGGTGGGATAAAGGCAGCGATAGCACGGCCCACCCCGGTAGTTGAACAGCGAGACCTGTCCTTCAAACTGGTGTATTGCGCCGTAAAGCAGGGGCTTGCCGAGGAGTACACAGGCATCGTTGACCAGATAGCGGGTGGGAAAGTTGTCGCTGGCATCGAGCACCAGGTCGTAGGGACGGAGGATGTCCAGGGCCTTCTCTGAGGTCAGGCGCAGGGCATAGGTGTCCACCCGAACGTGCGGGTTGAGCGCCCCCAGCCTCCCCTTAGCCACTTCCGCTTTGGGCTGCCCGACTTCTGCCGTGGTATACAGCACCTGCCTTTGCAGGTTGGAGAGGTCTACCACGTCCATCTCCACAATACCGATGCGGCCCACACCCGCCGCCGCCAGGTATAGCAAAATCGGCGAGCCCAAGCCGCCCGCACCCACCACCAGCACCGAGCTTTCCTTTAGACGCAACTGTCCAGCCCCGCCCACACCGGGCAAAACGATGTGCCGGGCGTAGCGGTCGAGTTCTTCTTTAGTCCACATAGAAATCCCTTAGGTAAAAAGGGTAAAAGTTAGATCACGACCTTTACTTTTCACCTTCGACACTTACCCCCACCTCTTCCCCTTCAGGAAGTTTATACGCCCGCACCTCACCGGTTTCCAGGGCCAAGATTACGTATGGAACCCGCCAGAAGGCTTGGGTTTTGTCCGTCTGGCTCGGATGCACCGGGCCTTTGGGGTGGGAGTGGTAAATGGCGAGAAGCTCGAGCCCCTCCCGCTCCAAGCCCCGCACCCCGCGAATGAGCGCCTGGGGTTCGGCCTTGTAGGCCGAAAAGGGGCGAGCGTGAACGTTGGGAAGCGGGATAACCCGCTCTACCCTGCCCCCTTTACCTACCCACAGCCCGACTCCTTCTCGCGGAGCCTCGGAGTGTAGATGGGAAAGGGTTTGCTCGAGCAGAGCGTTTGAAATTCGCAGCATCTCAGCCGATTTCGGCCACCACTTCGATTTCGACCTTGCAGCCCAGCGGTAGCGCGGCCACTGCGACGGTGGTGCGGGCCGGGTATGGCGCTTGGAAAATCCCGCTATAAACCCCGTTCATAGCCGCAAAATCGGCCATGTCGGTGAGGTAGACGTTGGCCTTGAGGACATTGTCGAAGGTGCAGCCCGCGCCCTTCAGGACGGCCTCGAGGTTCTTGAATACCTGCTGGGTCTGGCGGGCGATGTCGCCTTCGACGAGTTTGCCGGTGGCCGGATCTATGGGGGTTTGGCCTGACAGATACAGCAGGTTTCCACTACGGACGGCCTTAGAATATGGCCCCACCGCCGCCGGGGAACCGGGTGCTTCGATAATCGCGTGACGTGGCATAGTTTCCTCCACTTCCGATTTTACCCGGTTTTTCCGGGAGAAGACGGGCTACCCGCGCTTCAAAAGCAAGCACGGGTGGCAAGCGGTGTCCTTCCCCCAAGGGGTGAAGGTGGAGTTTGAGAAGGGCGTGTTGGTCTTGCCCAAGGTGGGGGCGGTGAAAGCAGTATACAGTCGCGCCTTCGAGGGCAAGTTCTACGTCTCGGTGCTGGTGGAGGAGGAGAACCAACCCTCTGTCAAGCCGGACATGGAGGAGAACGCCGTGGGGGTAGACCTCGGGCTGAAGTACTTCGCCGGGCTCAGCACCGGGGAGAAGGTGGGGGGTGGGGCATCCCAAGCACCTTGAGCGTCACCTAGGGCGTTTGCGGGTGCTGCAACGCAGGTTGAGCCGCAAGAAGAAGAGCGGGAGCAACTTCCGCAAGGCCAGGCTGAAGGTCGCCCTGCTCCATGAGCGTGTTGCCAACAGCCGCCCCGACTTCCTGCACAAGCTGTCCACCGATTTGGTGAGCCGCTTTGACACCATTTGCCTCGAAGACCTCAACGTCTTGGGGATGATAGTGAACGGCAGGCTGGCCCGTCATGTCGGGCAAAGCGGGTGGGCCATGTTCCGGGGAATGGTGGAGTGCAAGGCCGAGTGGAAGGGCAAACACGTCCGTACCATCGGCAGGTTCGAGCCCTCCTCCCGGCCGTGCTACTGCGGCTACTACAACCATGTGCTCACCCTTTCGGACAGGGAGTGGGACTGCCCGGAGTGCGGCAGACACCACGACCGGGACGAACTGGCCTCGAACTGTGGGTTGATGCGCTCGAGTTCCGGCGCGAAGCTTTCGATGAAGGCTAGCAAGGGCTTTTTGACCAGAGCTTCGTAGCGCGGCTTGTTGGCGGCGAACCACTCACGGGTGTTGTTGTAGCGCAGCTCGAGCAAAAACGCGAAGAGTTCAGGGGTGAAATAGCGGGTTTTGGTAGCAGCTTTGGGTATGGGTCAAGATATCGCCATCAAACCCTAAACACTGTGTAGCAGTGTTATTTTTGTAAGGGCAGACACACAGGTCAACCCCTGATTCCCCGGCGGCAACTGGGCAGTGTCGGGAGCGCGGTTTTGTGGCCTGTGGAGCATTCAGGGCAACCACGGGGGATTGCCCCCACCTATCGTGGTTTGCGCTATTTTTGCCGTGGCTCCTGGCGGCAAAAAGTGGGCTGGGTACAGTCTTTCTAACGGAGTAGGTCGCCATTTTCTTTCTGAAAACCGCTCTATATTTCCCCCAGCCTTGGATTTATACTTGCCCTACCAAGGAGGCCATCACATGATTCGCACCGTGGCTCTAGTAGGGCACAGCGGCAGCGGTAAAACCACCCTCGGGGAGGCGCTTTTGCACTTCACCGGGGGCAAGGATCGTATGGGCAAGGTGGAGGACGGCAGCACCACCTCGGACTACACCCCCGAGGAAAAGGCCCACCATGTCTCGGTTCGCACCGGGGTGCTGCCCATCGTGTACCAGGGGCACCGCATCTACCTGCTGGACGCGCCGGGTTACGCCGACTTCGTGGGCGAGATTCGCGGCTCGATGGAGGCTGCGGACGCGGCAGTGGTGGTGGTGAGCGCCGAGACCGGAGTACAAATCGGCACCGAGCGGGCCTGGACGGTGGCCGAGAGGCTCGAGATGCCGCGCATGATCGTCGTCACCAAGCTGGAAAAAGGTGGCGATTTTTTTGCTGTACTCGAAGACCTCCGCTCGACTTTGGGGCACATCCTCCCAGCCCACCTGCCGCTCTACGAAGGGGGCAAGTGGGTGGGCCTGATTGACGTGCTGCACGACCGGGCTTTTCGCTACGAGCAGGGCCGCCCCATCGTGACCAGTGTCCCCGAAGACCAGAAAGAGCTGGTCGAAAAATACCGCAACGAAGCCAGGGAGGCCATCGTCGAGACCGACGAGAACCTGCTCGAGAAATACCTCGAGGGCGGCGAAGTCGAGGACGTAGCCCTCTCGAGGGCCTTCCACGATGCGGTACGCAAAGGCTTGCTGTATCCCGTCGCCATCGGCTCCTCGGGGGCCATGATCGGGCTGGATATGCTGCTGGATTTGTTCCTCGAGGCCCTACCCTCACCGCAAGAGCGCTGGGGCGAGGGTAGCTGCACGGCCAAGGTTTTCAAGATGCAAGTAGACCCCTTTATGGGGCAGGTGGCCTTCGCCCGGCTGTACCGGGGCAAACTCAAAGCCGGCGACACCCTGCAATCGGAGAATGGGCCAGTGCGGTTGCAGCACCTCTACACCGCCAAAGGCAAGGATTTGCTCGAGCTCGAGGAGGCCGAAGCGGGTACAATTCTCGCCCTCCCTAAAGCTGAAACCCTGCACAAAGGCATGGAGCTGTGGACGGGACAGCGCCCTGAGTTCCCCTCCGCCCGTCTGCCCGACCCGGTGGCGATGGTGGCGATTGCCCCGGAGTCACGCGGGGACGAGGCCAAGATGGGCGACGCGCTGCGCAAGCTGCTGGAAGAAGACCCCAGCCTGAAGTTCGAGCGCAACCCCGAGACCGGCGAGCAACTGCTGTGGGGGATGGGGGATTTGCACCTCGAGACGGCCAAAGAGCGCCTTGCTGACTACGGGGTGAAGGTAGTCATGAAGCCGCCCAAAATCCCCTACCGCGAGACCATCCGCCGCAAGGCCGAGGGTCAGGGCAAGCACAAGAAGCAGAGCGGTGGGCACGGGCAGTACGGTGACGTGTATTTGCGCCTCGAGCCCCACGAAGGCTATCAGTTTGTCTGGGAAATTACCGGCGGGGTGATTCCCACCAAATACACCGAGTCGGTCGAGAGTGGTATCCAGGAAGCAGCCAAGCAGGGGGTGCTGGCGGGCTTTCCGGTGATTGGCTACAAGGCCGCGGTCTACCACGGCAGCTACCACGACGTGGACTCTTCGGACATGGCCTTCCAAATAGCCGGTTCGATGGCCTTCAAGACGGTGATGGCCCAGGCCAGCCCAGTTTTGCTCGAGCCCATCTACACCCTCAAAATCTTCGTGCCCCAAGAGCGGGTGGGAGACATTCTTTCGGACATGCAGTCGCGGCGCGGGCGCATTTTGGGGATGGATCAGGACGGAGCTTTGAGTGTGGTGCAGGCCGAGGCCCCGCTGGCGGAGATTTTGGAATATAGCCGCACCCTTTCGGGCCTCACGCAGGGAACGGGAGCGTATAGCCTCGAGTTCTCTCACTACGCCGAAGTTCCACCCCATCTGGCGCAAAAAGTCATCCAGGAGCGGGCGCAGGCGGCAACTTGAGACGTTAACCGTTGACCGCAAGAGCAGACCCCCCAGGAGTTCCGAGGTTGTCAGCAATTTGGTGATGGCCCATGTGTCTTTAGTCCCCCCTGCGCGCCCAGCGGCATAGCCGCCCCGCTGGTGCGGGTACGGGCGCAGGGGGGACAGTGAAAAGGTCGCCGTGTACAAAATTGCGGGGTGCTCGGCAACGTCGGGGGGTCGCTTTTGCCTTTAGCTGCCCGCCTTCCTTCACCACCCAGGCGGCAGATCATTTTCGTCCATCAGGGCCAGTACCGTAGCGCTCCTCGCCCTGGTTCATCAAGTATTTGATAGCTCCTACTGGAAGGCTTTGACATCCTGCTTGCTCAAACGCAGACCGGTCAACCAGCCCTCGAGCACCGCCGGAGCCCCGTCCTCGAGGCAGTTATATAGCATCTCAGAGATGAGGGCGGGGGCAATCATCAGGTTTTCGCCGCTCACAGCCTCGGTCGGGGACGGCGTACAGGCTGTCCCCTTTTGTCAAGTTCAGATTTACTGTTTTGCCCTGACTCCGGCAAGTACCATGAGTCTCATGGCAAGATTCCTGGCTTTATTGGTATTACTTCTGGCC
>JADMIM010000061.1 GCA_015478585.1 Thermaceae bacterium
CATCCCCATGCAGCCCCAGGCCAACTCCTCGCCGATAATCACCTCGTCTAGCATCGAGAGGCCCAGCCCACCATATTCCTCGGGGATGATGACGTTGAGCAGGCCGACCTGGTGCAGCTTTTCGATGACGGGCCAGGGCATCTCTTCCCTGGCATCGTAAAGGGCGGCGACGGGGGCGATTTGCTCCTTGGCGAAGCGTCGGGCCAGGGCCTGTAACTGTTTTTGCTCGTCGGTAAGCGTGAAATCTATAGACATAAGTTGAAGGCTGAAGGCTCGAGACTAAAGGCCAGAAAAAGAAACTTTCGGCTTTTAGCTTTGGGCTTTCGGCGCTATACCACCTCCTCGAGAAACTTTGATTTCTTGCAACAACACAGCAAAACCATCACTTTCTTTGACTAAGTATAAGTTTCTACCTCGCACTTTTCAAGACAGCTTCTTAAGCGTATCACCAGCCTGCTGTTGCAAAGGCCTGGCAGATAGCTCACAAAGGCAGTTGCGGTCTGGGCCGTACAATCCGCGCCATGAGCCTGTTGTTCAGTCCGCTAAAAATGCGCTCGCTCGAGGCCAAAAACCGCATCGTGATGTCGCCGATGTGCCAGTATTCAGCCAGGGATGGCCACGTCACCGACTGGCATTTGCTGCACTACCCGACCAGGGCCGTTGGCGGGGTGGGAACGGTGGTGGTAGAAGCTACTGCCGTAGAAAATCGTGGCGTAATCAGCCCGGACGACCTGGGTATCTGGTCGGACGAGCATATCGCGGGCCTGAGCGAACTTACCCGGCGGGTCAAGGCCAGTGGGGCCCTGGCCGGTATTCAGCTTGCCCACGCCGGGCGCAAATCGGGCACGGCCAGCCCCTGGAAAGGTGGCAAGCCGCTGCACCAGTGGACTCCGGTAGGGCCGAGCGAGATTGCTTTCGGCGAGGGCTGGGAGGTTCCGCGAGAACTCGACGCAATCGGACTCGAGCAGGTGCGTGAAGCCTTCGTGCGAGCGGCCCAGCGGGCGCTGCGGGCGGGGTTCGAGCTGCTCGAGCTGCACGCGGCCCATGGCTATTTGCTGCACTCGTTTCTCTCGCCACTGTCGAATCGGCGCAACGACCAGTACGGCGGCAGCCGCGAAAACCGGATGCGTTTCGTGCTCGAGGTCGTAGATGCCGTGCGTGAGGTCTGGCCCGCCGAGTTGCCGCTGTGGGTGCGGGTTTCGGCCTCGGACTGGGTAGAGGGGGGCTGGAGCATAGAGGACACCCTGGAGTTTGCCCGCGAGTTGCAAAGGCGTGGGATAGATTTGCTGGACTGTTCCTCGGGTGGAATCGTGCCGGGAATCCGCATCCCCCTTGGGCCGAGCTATCAGGTATCTTTTGCCGCTCAAGTCCGGCGAGAAACCCGTTTGCCCACCGGTGCGGTGGGCCTGATTACAAAACCTGAGCAGGCCGAGGAAATCTTGCAAAAGGGGGAGGCCGACGCGGTAGTGCTGGCCCGAGCCCTGCTCCGCGACCCCTACTGGCCCTACCGCGCGGCGAAAGCTTTGGGTGCGGGGAAAGTCTGGCCGCCACAGTACGAACGGGCCATGGATTAGTAGTTCCATAGTTGTGTCCTGGACGGGTTTATCTGATAATGCGATTATATCGTGCTGGACGTAAGCCGGAAACTTTCGTGGCAGTGCAAAATGGGAGATGCTAGAGCGGTTTTCAGAAAAAATAGGACAGTCCACCCACTTAGAAAAACCGTACCCAGCGCCCTTTTGCCGCCATGAGCAGCGGCAAAAATAGCGGAAACCGCGATAAGGCATGAAAGATTCCTGGAAAAAGTTTGTCCCGCAGGCTCCGACCCGTGCGGGTTCAGCCGAGTGGTTCACCGGGCAGGTCTGGATCAGCCAACTCATCGCCAGCCCGGAGCCCATGAATCTGCGGGTGGTTCGGGTGTTTTTCAGCCCCACCGCTCGCACCCACTGGCACACCCATCCACAGGGGCAGATTCTGCACGTGAAGGCTGGAATCAGCTGGTTTCAGCGCTGGGGCGAAGCAGTGTTGGAAATCAAGGCGGGCGATATCCTTTACATTCCGCCGGGTGAGAAGTACTGGCATGGCGCTTCTGCAACTCAGGCCATGACCCATCTGGCCCTCCAAGCTGCCGAGAAGGGGACGACCGCAGGATGGCTCGAGTCGGTCTCTGATGAGCAATACAAAGCAAATCCATAAATGCCCAAGGGGGTTTTCAGTCGGCTTTCAGACTGGGATGGCATAATGGGTCGAATGAAAGTGGTGGCACTGGATGTGGGCGAGGCTCGGATTGGGCTGGCGGTGGGGGAGACTGGCTCGAGATGGGCTTTTGGGCGGGGATATCTAGTGCGCAAAACCTTGCCCGATGACCTCGAGGCCCTGACCACTTTGGCTGGGCAGGAGGGGGCTGAAAAGTTCGTGGTAGGCTTGCCCCTGCGCACGGATGGCAAGCCCAGCCTTCAGGCCGAGCGGGTGCTGGGCTTGGTTGAGGCCATGCAGGGCAAAGGGCTCGAGGTGGAGTTGGTGGACGAGCGTTACACCACCAAAATCGGTCAGAGTCGGCTCCTGCAAGCTCCCAAGCGGGTACGGCAAGAGAAAGGTAAACTCGACGAAGCAGCCGCAGTGGCCCTGCTGGAGTCGTATTTGAGCGTGTGAACATGAATGACCTGAAGAAAATAGCCTCAGAACCTCGAGTCGAACGTACCACCCCCTGGATATTGCGGGGGGTGCTGGCAATGTTTGTGGTGCTGGCGGCCCTGCTGGGATATGCCTTGTTTTTGCTCGGCCCTACCGGCAAAACCGCCGAGGTGCGCATCCCGCGCGGGGCTGGGGCCAGTGCGGTGGGCAAGATCATGGAAGATGCCGGTCTGGTTCGTTCGGCCTCATTGTTCGCGCTATACCTGCGTTTTTCTAACCGCGACAAGGCTCTGAAGCCGGGCTTCTACCGGCTCGAGGGCAAAGGTCTGCGGGCCGTAGCGGTAGAACTCACCGATACGTCCAGTCCCTTGACCGTGAAAATCACCATTCCCGAAGGCTGGCGGGCCTCGCAGATTGCTCAGCGCCTGAGCGACAACAAGCTCGACGGGGCCAAGTTTTTGGAACTGGTCAACCATCCTCCGCTCGACCTGCGTCCCCCTGAGTCTAAAGGCCCCACCCTCGAGGGCTTTTTGTTCCCTGCAACCTATGAGTTTGGCCTCGATGCCACCCCCGAAGAAATCATCCAGACCATGACCCGCCGTATGGCCCAGGAGTTTAGCGACCAGGCCAAGGCAGCCCTAAAAAAGCTCAACCTGAGCATACAGGACTGGATAACCCTGGCTTCTATCGTGCAGGCCGAGGCGGGCAATTCCTCGGAGAGACCAGCCATCGCCGGGATTTTCCTCAATCGGCTGGATGCCGGAATGCCCCTGCAAGCCGACCCCACCGTGGCTTACGGCTTAGACAAGCGGCTGCCCGAGCTAGACCGGGCTGTAGGTGATTTCCAGAAGGATACCCCCTACAACAGCTATCTCCGACGCGGCTTGCCCCCTGGAGCCATTGGCAACCCCGGTGAGGACGCGCTAAACGCAGTGCTCGAGCCCAAGCGCACCAACGCCAAAGGTCAGCCCTACCTCTACTTTTTGCATGCCCAGGGGCGGCTATTTTTGAATGTGGATTTTCAGGGACACTTGCGGGATACCGCCAAGTATTACCATTAGAGCGGTTTTCCCAAAAAACCTCGAGCGGTTCCCACAAGGTGGTATTTGCCGTAAGGAGTATTACCAAAATGCAAATGGATAATCTCCAATGGCTTTTCTACCTGGAAGACAGATTCCCTCTCCCTCTGGGAGAGGGTTAGCACTAGGCCCACTAGGGCCGGGCTTGGCTAGCGCTAAGCTACCGTGCTGGCACTAGCCCCAAGGGGCGAATGAAATATTACACGTCGAGCTGGGCGTAGCGCGCGTTTTCCTCGATAAACTCACGGCGGGGCTGGACATCCTGGCCCATTAGCTCGTCGAAAATCTGCGCGGCGTAGGAGGCATCGCGCATATCCACTTTCTTCAGCACCCGCTTGGTAGGATCCATGGTGGTCTCCCAGAGCTGGTCGGCGTTCATCTCGCCCAGGCCCTTGAAGCGCTGGATTTCGTAGCTCCGCTCGCCCGCTGCAGCCGTGGCTTTCTTGAGAGCTTCTTCGTTGAAGAGATACTCCGAACTCTTGCTCTTGCCCACCCGGATGCCATAGAGCGGGGGCTGGGCTATATAGAGGTAGCCCTGCTCGATAATCGGGCGCATATAGCGGTAGAAGAAGGTCAGGAGCAGGGTGCGGATGTGCGAGCCGTCCACGTCGGCATCGGTCATGATGATGATCTTGTGGTAACGTAGGTCTTCGATATTGAAGTGGGCCTCGTCCTGGGTTCCCCCGATGCCTGCCCCGATGGCCGCCACCATTGCCCGCACCTCGGCGTTTTTGAGGGCTTTGGAAAGTCCAGCTTTCTCCACGTTCAAAATCTTGCCACGCAGTGGGAGGATGGCCTGAAACTTGCGGTCGCGTCCACCCTTAGCGCTGCCGCCTGCGCTGTCGCCCTCCACGATGAAGAGTTCGGCTTCGGCGGGGTTTTCGGATTGGCAGTCGGCAAGCTTGCCGGGCAGGTCGTCGGACTCTAAGGGGTTGGCCCGTTGCACCAAGAGGCGCGCGTTGCGGGCAGCCTCCTTCGCTTGCGCGGCTCGCTGGGCCTTGTCGTAAATGATTTTAGAGACTCGAGGGTTTTCCTCGAGGTATTCCGAAAGCTTCTCGTAGACCACTTTGGAGACGGCAGTTCCGGCCTCGGGGTTGAGGAGCTTGCCCTTGGTCTGGCCCTCGAACTGGGGCTGGGGAATCTTGATCGAGACCACGCAGGAGGCCCCCTCGAGCAGGTCGTCACCGGTTAGCTCGAGGTCTTTGTCCTTGACCAGGCCGCTCTTCTTGGCGTAGGCATTGATGGCGCGGGTGTAGGCGGTCTTGAAGCCTGAGAGGTGGGTGCCACCGTTGCCGGTGGGAATCATGTTGGCATAGGTGACTAAGCCGGTGTTATAGCTCTTGGTATGCACCAGGCCCACGTCCACCGAAACCGTGTCCACGTCGCCTTGTAGCAAGATGGGTTTTTCGTAGAGCAGTTCCTCACCCTCGGCCAGAAACTTGGCGAACGAAGCCACCCCACCCTTGTCGAAGAAAACCTCTTCCTTCTCGTGGATTTCGTCCTTGAAAACCAGCCTTAAGCCCGCCACCAGGTAGCTCACCTCGCGCAGCCGCAGCCGCAGCTTGCTGCTCTCGAAGCGCAGCCCCTCGTCAAAGATGGTGGGGTCGGGCATGAAGTGGACTTTGGTGCCCTGCTTGCCCTTGGGCGCATTGCCAACCACACTCAGGGGCTTGGTGACGTTACCTCGGCTGAACTCGATTCTATATTGCTTGCCGTCTCTGAACACGTCTACCACGGTGTATTCCGCTAGCGCATTGACCACGCTGGCCCCTACTCCGTGCAGGCCGCCCGAGACCTTGTAAGCCCCTTCCTCGAACTTGCCCCCTGCGTGCAGCACAGTATAAATCACTTCTATAGCGGGTTTACCCTCGCTGCTCATGACATCCACCGGAACCCCGCGCCCGTTATCTTCCACGGTCAGGCTGCCGTCTTTCTGCAGGGTAGTGACGATTTCGGTGGCGTAACCGGCCAAAGCTTCGTCCACCGAGTTATCCAGAATCTCTTTGAACAGGTGATGGTAGCCGTCCGACTGAGTTCCGCCGATGTACATGGCGGGGCGGTGGCGGACACCCTCGAGGCCCTTCAAGACTTTAATGTTGGATGCGTCGTATGTCGCGTTTGCGGTAAGGTCAGTGCTCACTTGAGTATTATAGCATATTACGTTTTATACATAATAAATTGGTATGTTGCTGAAAACCACGAAATCGTCGCCCTAGGCAGACTAATAAGGCAATATTTTTTACCGGTCGAGGCGATACGAAAGGGCTCAAAGTTTAGAGAGGATAAGGTTTCTCTCGTCTACAACGTATATAAAATATATAGTCTGGAAGGTGAGGCGTGTTCTAATTCCGGCAGGAGCAAATTCCAGCCTCACGTAAAATGGAACCATGAGCGCGTCAAACCTGTTCCTCGTCAAGCCCAAAACCGGCTTTTCACCGCGCATTGGCGAGCTGGTTTCGATGATGAACTACGCCCGTTTTACAACGTTGCAAGCTGTTCAAGGCCTAACTCCGCCACAGCTAGATTATCTGCTGGACGAAGACTCCAATAGCATCGGAGCCCTTCTGTATCACTTCGCAGCGGTGGAATCCTGGTATCAGACGTACACCTTCGAGGGCCGCGAGATGTCGCCAGAGGAAGAGCAACCCTGGTGGCCGGGTTTCGAGATGGGCCCATCGGCGTTACGCGAATTAGGAGGGAAACCCCTCGAGTTCTACCTCGAGCTGCTCGAGGCCGTCCGAGCCAAGACCCTCGAGGAGTTCGCCGGGCGTGACGACGACTGGCTCTACCAGGAGTTCCCTTTGTGGAACGCGACTGGAAATAACTACTTCTGCTGGTTCCACGTGCTCGAGGACGAAATCAACCACCGGGGCCAGATTCGCCTCATCCGCAAGCGCCTGCCTAAATGAAGCCAATACCCTAAAGGAGAGGGTTAGCACTAGCCGCACAGCGCGATACGGGCTCGGCCGTACCCGAGCGAGCCCGAGCTATAGCCCTAAGCTACCGTGCGAGGGTGAGGGGGACACCCCAGTGAGGGTACAACTTGCTGTTGAGGACAGTCTTTTCTTCTTCTGAAATTTGGTGTTTGACCCGGACTGGACGCACAGCCGTGGGTTCCTACAAATGCCTTACCTATCGATATGCCCCAGCACCGCCCGCACCACGCCGTCTAGGTCGAGGTGGCTGGTGTCGAGCAGCACGGCATCCCTGGCTGGAGCACTTTGCTCTTTGTCGGCCTCGTCGCGGCGCAGGATTTCCGATAGCACCGTGTCGTAAGCTGCATCGCGCTCGGGAACTCGGCGCTGGGCGCGGACTTCGGGCGAGGCAGTAAGGTAGAACTTGTGCTCGGCCTGGGGAAACACCGTGCTGCCCATGTCCCGCCCATCAATCACGAAGGGGCCGGGAATTCGCCGCAGCACGGCGTTGACATACCCCCGCACCTTGGGCTGCTGGGCGACAGCGGAGACCGCCGAGTCCACCTCGAGGCTGTGCAGGCTTTCGGTCACGTCGCGCCCGTCGAGGTAGATGTGGTTGGATTCGGGCGTGGGGCGCAGCTCGAGCCGGTATTTCCCCAGCCGCCCCTCGATTTCCTCGGTGCTGGCATTCTCCAGCAGGCACATCAGGGCCACCGCACGGTAGAGCAGGCCACTCGAGATGTAAGGCACACCCAAACGCCCCGCTACCAGCTTGGCGACGCTGGTTTTGCCCGAGGCCGAGGGGCCGTCTATGGTAATGATTTTGTTCATAAAGTTTGGGGAGCGGATTGCGGTGGCATGAAGGGAGGTGAAAAGGTCAAAAGTAAGTTCTGGCCCTTAACTTTTCACCTATCAATCCTTCCCCGAGAGCCGCTCTAAGTCTTCCCAGAAGGTCGGGAAGGAGATGCTGGCCCACTCGGCATCCTGCACGCTCACCCCGGTGGGCAGCCCACAGACCGCGAAAGCCATAGCAATTCGGTGGTCGTGGAAAGGCTCTACGGCTCCCGCTCGCACTTTGCCGCCCTGGATACGCAGCCAGTCCGGGCCGACCTCCACCGCAACCCCCAGGTTTTGCAGGTTTTTGGCGATGGCTGCCACCCGATCCGACTCCTTGACCCGCAGCTCCTCGAGGCCCGGAATATAGGTCTCTCCTGAAGCCCAGGCCGCCGCCGCCGCCAGCACTGGAACCTCGTCCACCATCAGCGGGATCAGCTTGGGGTCTACCGAAACGCCTTTGAGTACAGAGCTTCTGGCCCGAATCCAGCCCACAGGTTCGCCCTCTTGGCCCTCGGTGACTTCCCAGGTGAGGTCGCCTCCCATCTCCTTCAGGACTCTGAGTAGGCCGGTTCGGGTGGGGTTCAGGCCCACCCCCTCGAGGGTCACGTCGCTCTCGGGGGTAATCAGGGCTGCCACGATGAAGAAAGCCGCGCTCGAGATATCGCCGGGTACGGTCAAGTCCCTGGCCGCGAAAGGCTCGGCTCTGCGGGTGCGGACAAGGCGGCCCTCGACCTCAATCGGCAGGCCATAGTGCTTGAAAACCCGCTCGGTATGGTCGCGGGTGGGGGCGGGCTCGACTACTTCGGTGTCGTCGTCAGCAAAAAGCCCCGCCAGTAGCACCGAACTCTTGACCTGGGCGCTGGCCACAGGCATTTCGTAGTGGATGCCGCTCAGGCCGCCGCCACGAATGGCGAGGGGGGCCAGCTTGCCACCATCGCGCCCCTCGATGCGGGCTCCCATCTGGAGCAGGGGCTTGGTCACGCGCCCCATGGGCCGCCGTTTGAGCGAGGCATCGCCGGTCAGCACGCTAAACATGGGTTGACCCGAGAGCAAGCCGCTGACCAGGCGAATCAGGGTTCCGGCGTTGCCACAATCGAGAATGTCGGCGGGCTCGAGCAGCTTCAGGCCCACCCCTTTGATGTGAAAATGTTTGCCCTGCTCTACAATTTCCGCACCTAAGGCCCGCATCACGGCAGCCGTAGACAAAGTATCGCCTGCTTTGAGTGGGTAGCGCAGGAGGCTTTCACCCTGGGCCAGGGTTCCTAACATCAGACCTCGGTGGGTGACGGATTTGTCGCCGGGAACCCGCAAGCGACCTTGCAAGGAAAGGGTAGGGGAGAGAGTACGTTCCATTCCTTGGGGATTATATGGGTTGTGGGTTGTGGGGTGTAGAGCGGTCTTCGGGTCTACTGCACTACACCCCCCTCGAGCTCGAGGCGATTAACTGCTCGTCACTACGGCGGTGAAAGACAGCGGCGGCAGGGTGAGCTTGGCTTTCCCGGCCTGTACTGGAACCACCGGTAGGGCCTTGCTGGTCAACACTTCCGGGTGTTCAAAGCTGTTGGCAGCCTTGAGGTCGGTTCCGCTCATCTGGTGGATGGCGGTAATGCGGGCTGGAGTCCCGCTCTGCCACACAACTTCGGTCTCGAGGCTCTGGTTTTGGCTGCGGTTGACGATAAAAACCGCCCCTTTCCCGGTAGCCGGGTCGTGGCTGGCAGAAACGTCCAGCAGGGGCTGTTCGTTGTAAGAGGTGGGGTATTTGGGTGACTCAACCAAGACATCCAGCGAGTGCCCACGGGCATTGCGGCTAAAGAGCATCAGCGGGTAGAAAATGCTCTGCTTGAGCACTTGAGTTTTGGTGGTCAAAAGCGGAGCAATGATGTTGACAATCTGGGCGATGCAAGCCACCTTGAGCACGTCGGCCCGGCGCAGAAACACCGAGAGCCACTGGGCTACGACCAAAGCATCCTCGAGGTTGTAAACCTCTTCAATCAGATGTGGGGCTTCCTGCCAGTCGCCGTTCATCTCCATATTCTTGTACCAGATGTTCCACTCGTCCCAGGAAAGATATACCTCGCGCTTGGAACGCAGCTTGCTTTTGACATAGCGCAGGGTTGCGGCCAGGGTGTCGAGCTGATTCTCGAAGATGACCGCCGAAGCCAGGTAATCGCTGGCGTTGTTGTTGCGGTTGCCTACGTAGTAGTGCAGTGAAAGGTAGTCTACCTGCTCGTAAACGTGTTCCAGAACGGTGCGATCCCACTCGGGGTAGGTGGGCATGTGGTCGTTGGAAGAACCGCAGGCAATCAGCTTTACTTGAGAGTCTTGCAGGCGCATCAGTTTGGCGGCCTCGAGGGCTTTGCGCCCGTAATCGTGGGCCTCTAAGTGACCGATTTGCCAGGGGCCGTCCATCTCGTTGCCCAGACACCAATACTTCACCCCATAAGGCTCGGCGTGACCGTTTTTGGCGCGTAAATCGCTGTAGTAACTGCCGGTTGGAGCATTGCAATACTCCACCAAATCGGCGGCTTCTTGGATAGTGCCGGTGCCCAGGTTTACGGCCAGCATCGGCTCGGTGTCAATTTCACGGGCAAAATGCATGAACTCGTCGGTGCCGAAGCGGTTGGTCTCGATAGATTTCCAGGCCATTTCCCGTCGCCGGGGACGTGATTCCTTGGGGCCAACCCCATCCAGCCAGCGATACCCCGAGACAAAATTGCCCCCCGGATAGCGCATGACCGTATAGCCAATCTCGCGCAGGGCTGCCAGCACGTCTTTACGCAGCCCGTGTGCGTCGGCGTGGGGCGAACTGGGGTCGTAGATGCCCTCGTAAACACAGCGGCCCATATGTTCGGCAAAGCCCCCAAAAATTAGCGGGGAAATCTCGCTGATGACACGCTGGGTATCGAGATAGATGCGGGCGGATGGGTTATTCATAGCCTGGTCTCCTTATGGGGTTTAGGGTTGAAAACGGCTTCCGGTTCGCAAAACGCTAAACGTCGAACGTCTAACGCCAAAAACTCAAAGTCAAAAGCCTAAAAACATAGATCGCGTCCCAGACGATGTTCCTTGATAGGGCAATTAGGCTGTCCTGGTGTAGCTTTTGGGCTTCTCGTCTTCGACCTTCGACTTTTGGCATCTGCGTTTAGCCCTCCACTCTCTGCGTCTTTAGCCTCTCGAGTTGGCAACACTGCGAATCCAGACCCGCATCTCTCCGGGCTCCCGGTTGTCCCAGGTGGAGTAGGGAATGGCCCGCAGGGGGATAGGCTGCTGCTCGGGGGCTGCGCTGCGGTAAAGCCTATCCCCCCAGCTTTGGAGGTCTTCGGCCAGGGCCGAGCCTTGGATCACCAAAACCCCACCCAGCAACTCCGGCTCGAGCCGAGCCTCCAGCCGCGCATCATCTGGCAGCACGATCTGGTGTAGGGCAGCTTGGTGGTCGGTGCTCTCGAGGCAATACACCAGGGGGCCGCGCCGCAAAGCCACCTGGCCCACGTCGGCCCGCACCGCCGGATGGGCATGGAGGCGCTCGATGGGCATAGCCAGCTCGAGCCGAACCTCATCGCCCGAATGCCATTGGCGCTCGAGGCTGATGTAGCCCTGACGCACCACAAAACCAACTTCTCTGCCATTGAGCGCCAGCTTGGCGCTCTCGCACCAGCCGGGAACCCGCAGGCGCAGGGTGAAAAAAGTGGGCTGCTCGAGCTCGAGGCTCAACTGAATTACCCCGTCCCAGGGATACTGGGTTTGCTGCCGCAAGGTCAGGGACTGCCCAGCCAGCTTCAGCCGGGCTTCGCCTTGAGCATACAGATGCACCGCCAGTTCTCCTTGGCCTAGGCCGTAGACATAGCTGCCCAGCGAGGCCAACAGACGCAAAACATTGGGTGGGCAACAGGGGCAGGGATGCCAGGTCCAGCGGTGGTGGTTGCCCCGGCTCTGGAGCACGTTGTCGTAAAAATAGCGGTCTCCTGAGAGGGCCACCCCAGCCAGTACGTTGTTGTAGAGCGCATTTTCCAACTCGTCGGCGTAGTGGCCCTCACCGGTCACTTCCAACATCTGCTTGGCCCACAACACTAACCCCACGCTGGCACAGGTTTCGGCATAGGCGGTTTCGTTGGGCAGGTCGTAATCGCTGGTAAAGCCTTCATTATCGGCGGAGGGGCCAAGGCCGCCGGTCACGTAGAGCCGTTTGCTGACCAAATCCTGCCACAGCCGCTCGCAAGCGGCCAGCAACTCGGGGTCGTGGGTTTCCCCGGCCAGGTCGGCCATCGCACTATAGAGATACATGGCCCGCACGGCGTGACCTACCACCTTGTCCTGCTGCCGCACCGGAAGGTGAGCCTGGCTGTATTCGTAGTTGGTGAAGTGGTAGCGCGAGGGGTCTTCACCTCTGGCCCTGGCCTCGCTATCGAAGAAGTAGGGCTGCTTGCCGCGCTCGTCCACGAAATAACTCGCCAGCTCGAGGTACTCCCGCTTATTAGTAGCCCGGTACAGCTTGAGCAGGGCCAGTTCAATCTCCTCGTGACCGGGGTAGCCGTGCTTTTGGTTCGGGCCAGGGCCGTAAACCCTGGCCAGGAGCGCCACATAACGCTCCACCACCCCCAGCAGGCTGGGTTTGCCGGTGGCCTGGTAGTGTGCTACCGCCGCTTCGATCAAGTGGCCTGCACAGTAGAGTTCGTGCCAGTCGCGCTCGTTGGTAAAGCGCTGATCTGGAGCATGTGCCGTGAAGTAGGTGTTGAGGTAGCCGTCTTCCTGTTGGGCCTTGGCCAGGGCCTCAATCACCTGGTCTACCTGAGCCTCCAGCGCGGGGTCGGGGTGGGTCGCCAAAACATAGCTGGCAGCCTCGAGCCATTTGGCCACATCGGAGTCCCAGAACATCTGGGTAGTGCCACCCCACTGGCCCTTGGGGATCTTGAGCGGCCTGGGTTTTTGGTCGAGTGCTTCCAGGGCTCCCACGCGCT
This sequence comes from Thermaceae bacterium, assembly GCA_015478585.1. Taxonomy (GTDB): domain Bacteria; phylum Deinococcota; class Deinococci; order Deinococcales; family Thermaceae; genus Meiothermus. Next base: position 12,421 of record JADMIM010000061.1, read on the forward strand.
CGAGCTGGGCCAACTGGAACTCCAGCCCTCGAGTGCGGTTGACCTTCAGACGCGCTCCCCAGAATCCGTCCTCAAAGCTAACCGTGCTCAGGGGTGGCGGGCTATAGCGTCGCCGAGGCATCTGGCTTGATGGGGTCTTGTTCAAGAACAGTTCTCCTTCCGGGTTTTTCGCCGCCTATAAGAAACCTGTGGATATCGCGCATACTTTTGTCTACCAGGGACTAACCACCGGCCAACCTCCTATCCACTCGAGCCTACGAATCGCCAGCTTGGGAAAGCCAAAATCATCGCGGTCATAAAAGTGGTAGACCAGCCGAAAGGTTCCCTTGTCGTCGTAGACAAACTCTCCCCCCGGCCCGATAAACCGACCCTGGCTTTTGAGCAGCAAGCTGCCTCCTCCTTGGGTCATGGGAACCTTGTTTTGGTCGAGATAGGGGCCCGTAATCTGTTTGGCCCGCCCCACCCGGATGTTGTAGGTGCTATCCACCCCCTTGCAGCAAGCATCAAACGAAACAAACAAGTAGTAATATCCTCCGTGGTACACGATTCCCGGTGCTTCGATGGCCCCCCCACCGCGCGAGGCTAGGCGGTAGAGGGAGTTTCCGAGCAGCTTGCCGCTGGCATCCAGACGCTGCAGGCGAATCCCGTCCCAAAACGAGCCCCAAACCAACCAGGGCTGCCCTTGGGCATCGCGCACGAAGTTGGGGTCAATGGCGTTGAAAGAGTCGGCGGGGCTCGAGCGCAGTACCATCCCTTCGTCTACCCATTTGTATTTGGGGCTCTTGGGCTCGAGCGTGGTGTTGGTCGCCAGCCCGATTGCCGAGTTCTGCGAGCCGAAGGTCGAAGCGGCGTAGTAGAGATGATACTTACCGTTCCAGAAGCTGATGTCGGGAGCCCACAAGTTGGGTACGAAGCCGATGGCCTGGGTGATCCAGGCGGGTATCTGGTCAAACACCGTGCCCAGGTATTTCCAGTTTTTGCCGTCTTGGGAAGCCCGAATTTGGATGTTGCCCAAGCCCCGGTTAGGGTCGCCGGTGGAGAACACGTAGAGGGTGTTGCCAGCGCGGATTAAGCTGGGGTCGTGGGTCTCGAGGTCGCCGCTAAAAGGCAGACCCTGGTTGTTACCCTGGGCCATAGCCATCAGACCCAAAAAAAACCCCAGCCAAAAGCCCAATAGCTTCACGCCTATCCTTGTAGCCCCTGAGCCAGGGCGTAGTAAAGGTCGTTCTGGCGCAGCTCATTTTTGAAGTTGCGCAGCTCGGTCTTATGGTCTATAACCACGAGTTCGATACCCGCAATTTCGGCGAAGTCTTCCAGCATTTCGGTTGTCACTGCGTAGCTGTACCCGGTGTGGTGTGCCCCACCAGCATAAATCCAGGCCGCGATGCCAGTTTTGAAGTCGGGCTTGGGTTCCCACACGGCTCGAGCCACCGGCAGCTTGGGTAGTTGGGGGGGGTTTACCGCTTGCACCTCATGCACGATAAGCCGGAAGCGGTTGCCCATGTCCACCAGCGAAGCATTGAGGGCCGGGCCCGCGGGGGCATCGAACACCAGCCGCACCGGGTCTTCCTTGCCTCCGATGCTGAGGGGGTGAATCTCCAGCCTAGGCTTCCCCACCGCGATGCTGGGGCAGACCTCGAGCATATGTGAGCCCAACACCTGATGCTTACCTGGCTCCAGGTGATAGGTGTAGTCCTCCATAAAAGACGTGCCGCCCGGCAGGCCGTTGCCCATGACCTTCATGGCCCGCACCAGTGCAGCGGTTTTCCAATCGCCCTCCCCGCCAAAGCCATAGCCATCGGCCATCAAGCGCTGTATAGCTAGGCCGGGGAGTTGCTCGAGGCCGTGCAGGTCTTCAAAAGTATCGGTGAACCCCTTGAACCCCTCCTCCAGAAAGCTGCGCAGGCCCAGCTCGAGCCGGGCTCCGTAGCGCAAGGAGTCATGACGGTGGCCCCCCTTTCTGAGTTCCTTGCTAACGGTGTATTGCGCGTCATATTGGTCTACCAACTGGTCTATGGCTTTGTCCGAGACCGCCCTGACCCGCTCCACCAAATCCCCTACCCCGTAGCCATTCACCGAAAAACCAAAGCGCAACTCAGCCGCCACCTTATCCCCCTCGGTTACGGCTACAAAGCGCATATTGTCACCAAAACGGGCTAACCTGGCCCCTTGCAGGTCGTGCCAGGCGTGGGCTGCCCGCACCCAGGCCCCCAGACGGGCCTGGACTTCCGCATCAGACCAGTGGCCCACCACCACCTTGCGGCGAAGGTGCATCCGGGTATGCAAGAAGCCCGCCTCGCGGTCGCCGTGGGCAGCTTGGTTGAGGTTCATGAAGTCCATGTCTATGCTGCCCCAGGGCAGGTCGCGGTTGGCCTGGGTATGCAAATGACAGAAGGGTTTTTGCAAGGCCGAAAGCCCGCGAATCCACATCTTGGCAGGCGAAAAGGTGTGCATCCACAAAATCAGGCCCGCGCAGCGGGGGTCGGTATTGGCTTCTAAGGATAGTTTGTAGATTTCCTCGGGTGTGGTCAGCAGGGCTTTGAATACCACTTTGAGGGCAATCTGACCGGAAGCATCCAGGGCCTCAACAACCGTTCTGGCGTTGGTGGCAACCTGCTCGAGGGGGCCGGGGCCATAGAGGTGCTGCGAGCCACAGACCAACCAGATTTCGGGCTGGGTGAGGTTGTTCATGCTTGCTCAAGCCTCCTGGGCCACACGGCTCACTTCCTGTGAAAGTCGTTTGAGGCGCTTCATGACGTTGTTGGCTCCACGCCCGAAATAGTCGTGCAAGCTCAGGTATTCAGCGTAGAGCTGGTCGTAGGTTTTCTGATGCTCGGGGATGGGCAGATACACATTTTTGCGCACCTTGCCCATGCGCTCGGCAGCGGCCCGAATATCGGGATAGGCTCCTGCCGCCACCGCCGCGTGCATCGCGCTCCCCAGCGCGGGGCCTTGCTCGGAGTCCACCAGGCTCAGGGGTCGTCCGGTCACGTCGGCGTAAATTTGCATCAATAGGTTGTTCTTCTGAAGCCCGCCAGCAATCACCAGTTCCTCCACAGAAACCTTGTGATTATCGAAGTTTTCGATGATCAGTCGGGTTCCGTAGGCGGTGGCCTCGATCAAGGCCCGGTAGATATCCGGAGCCCTGGTACTCAGGGTCAGGCCCAGCAGCAGGCCGCTCAGTTCGGCATCTACCAGCACACTGCGGTTGCCATTCCACCAGTCCAGGGCCAGTAGGCCGTGTTCACCGGGCTTTTGCTTGGCGGCTTCGCGCTCGAGGGCTTGGTGAACGTTCACATCACGCGAAAACTCGGCGGGGACAGCGTACTTAGTAAACCAGGCGAAGATGTCTCCCACCCCGCTCTGTCCCGCCTCGTAGCCATATAGACCAGGAACGATACCCCCATCTACCACACCACACATACCGGGCACTTCGCTGAGCTGGTCACTCATGACCATGTGACAAGTCGAGGTGCCCATGATGGCGACCATCCGGCCCGGCCCCACCACCCCCGCCGCCGGAACCGTCACGTGGGCATCCACATTAGCCACCGCGACGGCAATACCCTGGGGCAAGCCCGTCCACTTTGCAGCCTCGGCGGTAAGTTCTCCGGCTTTGCCTCCTAGCGGGGCCAGTTGGGATTTGAGGCGAGTCTCGACGATATCGGAAAACCCCGCATTAAGCTGCCCCAGATACTGTGCCGAGGGGTAGTGCCCATCTTGATAGATGGCCTTGTAGCCCGCGGTGCAGGTGTTGCGGGTTTCCTGGGCACACAAGCGCCATACCACCCAGTCAGCAGCCTCGAGGATACGCTCGGCTTTGGCGTAAACCTGAGGGGCCTCCTCGAGCAGTTGCAGGCTTTTGGCAAACAGCCACTCGCTGGAAATCTTGCCCCCGTAGCGGGGTAGCCAGCGCTGGCCCTGCTGGGATGCCAAAGCATTTATGCGATCGGCCTGGGGTTGGGCCGCGTGGTGCTTCCAGAGTTTGACATAGGCATGGGGTTCGTTGGCAAACTCCGGCAGCAGGCATAGTGGGGTGCCATCGGCCAGGGTGGGCAGAATGGTACAGGCGGTGAAATCAATGCCAATACCAATCACCTCGGCAGGGTCTACCCCGCTTTTGCGCAAAGCCTCGGGCACGGCCTGTTTGAATACCAGAAGGTAGTCTTCGGGGTGCTGCAAGGCCCATTCTGGGGGCAAGACCCGCCCGCTTGGCAAAGCCTGATCCATTACCCCGTGCGGATAGGGGCATACCGCGCTGGCCAACTCAAACCCGTCGGAAATGCGCACCACCACCGCTCGCCCCGACTCGGTGCCAAAATCTACGCCTACTGTATAGCGTTCACTCATGCGTGTTCCTCCGTTTGCGAGATGGTTTGCCTCCTCGGATACTCCGGGTGCTCGAGCGAACCACCAGGCTTGGGACAATTACCTCAGCAACCGGGGCTGCGGCGGGGGTTTCTATCAAGGTGAGCAGTTGGGCCAGGCTGGTCTGTCCGAGGCTGGGGAAGTCTTGCTCGATGGTGGTAAGGGGGGGGTCAAAGTATTCCGACTCTGGAAGGTTGTCAAAACCCACCACCGAGATGTCTTGGGGGATATCCAGCCCAGCTTCTCGAATGGCCCGCAGTGCGCCCAGAGCCATCTGGTCGTTGCCTACTAGCAAGGCGCTAAAGCTCGGCCCAGCCAGCAACCTCTTGGCCGCGGCATACCCACTGCCCGCACTCCAGTCGCCATACTCCTGGGACAGCGGTTTCACACCGGCCTCCCCTAGCATGCCCAACCAACCCTGCTGCCGCAGCCGGGCATCGTGCCACTGCTGGGGGCCACATATCAGGGCAATCCGCCGATGGCCTAGCTCGAGCAGGTGTTTGGCCCCTAATCGCCCTCCCATGAGCTGATCCACGCTGCCATAGGGCAGCCCTGCCGAAGGCTCGGCATCCACCAGCACGATGGGAGAAACCGCGGTTAGCTCTTTGAGAAAGCCAATTTCCCCGCCCATTAAAGGGGCAATAATCAGAATCCCGTCTACGCGTTGGCGGCGCAATAAGTTGACCGCCCCCTCGAGTTCGTCTCGAGTCAGCGAAGGGATACTGGTGATGCTGAGGTGATAATCCCGGCTGCGGGCAGCCTGCTCGATACTGCTCAGCATTTGGGCCGGGCCAAAGTGCAAGGTGCCAAAACTCACCACCCCAATGAGGTTTGAGCGCTTGGTAACCAGGCTGCGGGCCACGCTCGAGGGCTGGTACTTGAGGCTATGAATGGCTTCGACGACCCGATTGCGGGTGATTTCCCTGACCGAGGGATGGTTGTTGATGACCCTCGAGACCGTCTGATGGGACACCCCCGCCCTACGGGCCACATCATTGATGGTTGCAGCCTTTCTGGCATCGCTGGCATCGTTCATAACAATTCTCGGCTTTGTATTTTACTTAAGCCCCGCCGTCGCCATAATGCCCTCGGTGACGCGCCGTTGGAACAGCAGATAGGCCACCACGGTAGGGAAGGCCGCCATCACCGCCGTGGCCATGGTTTTGGCATAGGCAATCCCGTAGGCCGACTGCACTTGGGTAATGCCCACCGGTATGGTCATCATGGGGATGGAGTTGGTGACGATAAAAGGCCAGAAAAAGTTGTTCCAGGCGGCGATAAAAGTCACGATAGCCAAGGCCCAAGTGATGTTCCAGTTCATAGGTAGGTAGACGCTGAACAGCACCCGAAACTCGGTAGCGCCGTCAATGCGGGCGGCATCTCCGAGGTCTCGAGGCACTTGGTCGAAAAACTGTTTGTAAATTACTACCGCTATCGGTGAGGCCAGTTGAGGCAGAACGATCCCGGCGTAGCTGTTGACCAGCCCCAGCTTGTTCATCAGCATGAACAGCGGGACGATGCTGGCCTGAAAAGGAATCATGAAGCCCGCCAGAATAATCCAGTACAGCCAGGGCTTGCCCGGAAACTCGAGCTGTGAGAGCGCGTAGGCACACAGCAGGGCCAGCACCAGCACCAAGGCCGTAATGACTAAAGAGGTAATCACACTGTTGGCATACCAGCGCAGAATCGGGCTATTGGCCAGAATGTAGGTGTAGGCACTGAAGTCTATCGGACTGGGGAGCAGCTTCGGCGGAAGCAGGGTGGTATCGGTATCGCTTTTGAGCGAGGTAACCAGCATCCAGTACACCGGAAACACCCAGACCAGGCCAAATAGCAAAGTCAGTAGGGTGGCCGATGCGGCCAGTAAACGAAAAAAAAGGGACTTATTCATGAGGTTCTCCGGCCCAAACCAGAATAGCGAGCCTGCACCAACGAGGTCAGCAGAATAACCACCAACAGCACCACCCCAATAGTCGAGGAGTAGCCGCCTTGCTGCTGCTGAAAAGCCGAACGGTATAGCAGCAAGAGCACCACCATGGTTTTGTCAAACGGTCCGCCTCCAGTCAGCAGATAGACCTGATCAAAAATCTTGAACTGAGCAATGAGCTGGAGCAACAAAACCAAACTGGTGACGGGCCATACCATGGGCCAGGTGATGTAGCGAAAAACCTGGGTACTGGTGGCCCCGTCGAGTTGGGCGGCCTCGTAGAGTTCGCGCGGCACATTTTGCAGGGCCGCCATAAACAGCAAGATGTTGAACCCTACCGTCCACCAGATGGTTACGAAAGCCACCGCAGGCATGGCAAAAACCGGGTCTTGAAACCAGGCAATCGAACTCTGGGAAAGGTAGTTGATGATGCCAAAGTTTTGATCCAAGAGCCAAATCCACAGGTTGGTGACTACGCTTACCGGGAGCACGTAAGGCAAGAAAAAAGCCGCCAGAACCAGCTTCTGTGCTCGCCGCAGACGCAAAACCAACAGAGCCATGATGAAGCCCAGAAGGGTGTTGGGCACTACCGTAAGCAAAATGAAATATAAGGTGTTCCATAAGGCGTTCCAAAAATTGGGGTCTTGCAGCAAGCGGGCATAATTGGCTAACCCTACAAACACCCCTTTACCGGCGATATCGGCGTTGGTAAAGCTAAGCTGTAAAACCCTCAAAGAGGGATAGATCAGAAAAAAGAAGTACACCAGCACGAAGCCCACAATCATCAGCAGGGCAGTCAGCCAGCGAAATAGCCCCTGTGTACGCCATCTGGGCTCACCGCTTAGGATTTTGCCAGTCGCTCGAGCCATGATCTTCCCCAGACAGGCGTGCAGGGTGACAGCGCTTTTCGGCCCTCACCCTGCGCCCCCGAAATCTACTTGGTGTTGAGGCTTTGCAGCGTTGACTTGAACTTGGCAATGGCCTGATCTACTGATACCTGGCCCAGCAAAGCTGGGGTGAAGTCGTTACCTACCGCGTCGTAGACTGGTCCGCCCACTCCGAAAATCAGTACCGTAGGCTCGTGGGTGGCATCGGCGGCGGAAGTCGCGCTGTATTCGGCGTTGGGCTCGAGCTGTTTGTAGGCTGCGCTTTCCTGTGTGGGCAAGTAGGCCGGAATATGACCACCACCAGCCCAGGTCAAGCCGCCTGTTTTTTCGACATAGGCCACAAACTTGAGCACCGCTTGTAGTTTTGCAGCACTCATGGGAGTTTTGGTGTTGTTGGGGATAGCCAGGGTATGGGAGTCAGCCCAGGTATCAGCGTTGGCATACAGCTTGGGAAAGGAAACGATCCCGTAATCAAAGGGAAGTTTGCCATTTTTCTTGAGATCCACCATGGTGGGCACTTCCCAGTTGCCGTTGAACATGAAGGCCGCGCGCCCAGAGGTAAATAGCGCTACCGAAGCCGGGTAGGTGGTGTTGCGCGAAAGCAGACCCTGCTTGCTCCAGTCCACCATGGCTTGTAGGGCAACTTTGCCCTTGGTATCGAGATCGCTCAGACTGAGCTTGCCGTCCTTGGCGAGCGAGCCGTTTTGTTGCAAAAGCAAGGAGTACCACATCCGCCAGATGGTGGCAGAGTCCTGCGCGGATGAAAACGACATGGGCAGCACGTTGGCCTTTTGCTTGATGGTCAAGAGGGTTTTGGCAAAGTCTGCGGCGTTATCAAGCCCCATCGGTTTCCCATCGCTGCCCAAGACCCCGGCCTTCTTGAGCAAATTCTTGTTGTAGTAGAGCACCGAGGTATGGGTGTCGAGGGGTATGGCGTAGAGCTGGTCATTTCCGGCTTGCTGCTTAGCAATGCTCAACTCTTCCTGCACGATGTTGGACTGGAAATCGGAGGCTGCTAAGCCCACGCTCTTCAGCTCAGCCGCTGTAATAGGCCGTAAATCTTTGTTGCTAAGTCCCCTGGGCAAAGCCGAGAGGTGGTAGGTAATCAAATCCGGCGTTTCACCGGCCACCACTGAGGTGTGAATCTTGGTGTAGAAGGGAGCTCCCCAGGTCAGGGTGGTGCGGTTGACCACGATATCTTTTTGGGATTTGTTGAAGTCATCCACGATCTGCTTCATGCGAACCCCGTCGCCTCCCCCGAAGAAATCCCAGAAGGTAACGGTGGTTTGTGCCAAGGATAGGCTCGAGAGCATCAAGCCAAACGCCAGAAGCTGTATCAATCGCATAGGTTTCTCCCTGTCTTGCGTCATCAAAAACTCGTTGCTGATTGTGGCTGGCCAGTTTTCCCCAAAATAGATTTGGACACATTTCCGAGATTTGCTTGATTTTTTCTTATCTCACCTCCATATTGAGAAAACTGAGAATTTAAGTTTCTCTCACACAACTTCCCCCTCTCGCCTAATTGTGAAAATCTGCATAAAAACTGGCGAGAGATTCTCATATGTGATCGGTCACATCAAAAAAGTGATGACAAACTGCTTTTGTGATCGCTCACATGATAGCAGTTGTAGTTAAAAAGTCAAGCGGGCTTGGTTATTTGTCCTCTACCAGCAGGTTGCTTTGGCTTGACGGATGGGATGTAGTGATGGGGCTTTGGCTTTCAACGACTTCCGCCAGAAGTCATTGCACAGGTCGTAATTTATGCCTTGCAAAACCTATGAACGCTGCTAGGTGTCTCTGCTCTCTGGCGGGAGATTTGCGTTTGTAAGATGGTATGGATGAATCTGGGGCGGGGGTGGCTGGTCGCTGCGACCGTGCTAATTTGGCTGCCGCTAGTGATGGCCGGGGGTTCGGTACTCCTGACCCACTTTGTCGCAGGGCCTGCGCTGATTGCGACCCTGGGGCTGGCCTCGGTGCTGATTTCGCTAGTCCTGCTATGGGTTGGGATAGCCCAACTGCTGCGGCGACCGGTGAAAATGACCGACCTGCTATGGCTGGTTTTGTACGGCCTGGGAGCCATTCTTTACCCTCAGATGGGGTATTGGCTGAGGTAAGGGGTCAGCTTTGGTGCTTCCACTGCTCGAAGTCCTGGGTGGTGGCTTCGGCCATAGCCTCGGCGGCCTCGAGCAGCCAGCCATTTTTGCTTTCCTGAAGGTCTTTGAGTACCGCTTTGAGGGCTTTGCCTGAGCCCAGGTGGACGTTGGCGGTTTCCTTGCCCATGGCCAGGAGCAGCTTTTCCTCGACCCAGCGGTGCTGTGAGGGGTCTATATCAATCTTCACGTTGTAGGGCGAAAGGCGGCGCACCACCCAACCTTTTCTGACCCGTATAAAGGGATCGGGGGAGCGAATAGCCCGCTCGAGCACGGTGGCATAATGCAGACCGGGGTTGGACGAGGCGACCCAGGCAGCGGCGGAAGGGGCCAGGGGCTTGGCTTCCCTGGCTAGCAGCCCCCCTTGCCACTCCACCTGTCCGACCACCCGCACCCGCCCCAGGCTTCCCAGCCCGGCTTGGCGCAGGCTGAAGCGCGGTCTGCTGCCCTCGGGTAGTGCCCGCCGCAGGGCTTTGGTGGCTTCTCGGGGGGGATGACCCCGGTAGCTGGGCAGGGCTTGCAGTTTGCCCCAAAACTCGGCAGGGGTGGAGCGGATATTCAGGGCCAACTCGCGCAGGTGGGGATGCAGTTCTTCCAGTACGAAAGCTTGCCCGCCCTCCTGCAATCCCTGATGGTAGCCCTCGAGGATGGCGGTGGCGATGGTTTTGCCAGGAAGCCTGGCCTGAGTAAGTTGGGCAAAGAGCAGCACGCTGGTGGTGAGCCGCACCAAATCCAGGGTGTAGGGCAGGGGGTAGGCTTCGTCGAAGTCGTTGATACCCCAAGCCAGTCGGCCCTCCGCGTCGCGCCAGGTACCAAAGTTTTCCAGGTGCAAGTCGCCCACCGCGAGCAGCTTGGGGGCTTTGTTGAGCTCGGGGCAAACTTGGGGCCAAAGCTCCATCCAGCGATAAAAAGTGGCCCGCAGGAAGGGAAAGGGGCTCTCGTGCATGTGGGCGTGCTTGAGCTTGAAATCGGCTTTTGTGGTGGCCACTTGCCCGATCAGCCAACGTTCAAAAGCCTGAGTAGACTGCACGATGCCTCGAGTTTTCATGGCACTTTGGATTCTCTACGGACAAGGTGGGCTCAAGATGAAGGGGTTTGCCTGGCCCGCCTGGCCAGCCCAAAGGCCAATGCCGCCGCCATAAAAGCTACTCCCAGACTCCATATCGCTCCCAGGTGCAAGAAGGGTGGGTAGGCCAGACCCGCCAGCGTTCCCCCCAGATAAAACGCGGCCACGTAGGTTCCGCTAACCCCGCTGCCCAGTCGCCCGGAAACCCCGCCACCAATAGCCTGGGCGGTGAAAATGCCCGCCATGGTGAGGATGAAGCCGAGCAGAATCGGCAGTGGGTGGTTAGGAATTTGCACCCCCAAGCCCAGCCCCACCAGCGTAAAAGCCATGCGCCAGGCGGCCGTTTCCCCCTGCCGCCGCACCAACCAGCCCGCCAGGGCACTGCCGGGAATACCCGCCAGGTAGGCAAAAAAAATCAGGCCGACCTGGGCCTGGGAAAGCCCCAGGGCCTCGAGGCGGTAGGGCAGCAAGTTGGCAATGAAAAAGTTGATAAATAGCAACAGGAAACCCACCGTATAAAGCGGCCAGGCCGAGAGAGTGTAGCGCGGGGTAGGGAGGGTCAGGGTTTCGCGTTCGCGCAGCACCATCAGGGCAATCAGGGCTACTGGCAGCGATAGCAATAGCAAAGCCAACCGTATGCCCAGCCAGTCGGCGAAAAGCCCGCCCAGCCCTCGACCCAGCCCGCCCCCCAGCACATTTCCGGCTACCCAAAACCCGGCCATCTCTGGCCCCCGGCCGGGGAAAAGCCGGGGCAAGAGGGCCAGCGAAAGGGCCGGAACGGCGGAAGGCGCCCCTCACTGCAAGCGTGGTAAGA
>JADMIM010000062.1 GCA_015478585.1 Thermaceae bacterium
GGATATAGGGGTCGTAGGCCAGAATGCGCATATCGAAGGCTTTGGCGAAGCGGGCTACCTGCCCGCCAATACGTCCCAGACCAACGATGCCCAGAGTCTTTTTATCCAGCTCGAGGCCCAGATATTTGCGATCCCATTTGCCCTCGCGGATTTTTTTGTCCGATTCGACAATTCCCCTGGCCGAAGCCAGCAGCAGCGCCCAGGCCAGCTCGGCAGCCGAGCGGGTGTTGGCCTCGGGCACGTTGACCACCAGGATACCCCGGCGGGAAGCCGCATCCAGGTCTACGTTGTCTACACCCACTCCGCCCCGGCCCACCACCTTGAGCCTCGAGCCCTTCTCGAGCAGCTCGGCATCTACTTGGGTGCGGCTGCGGGTGATCAAGGCATCGTAGCTGTCAATGGCTCCCAGGATGTCCGCGCGGGGCATATTGGGCTTATAGTCCAGCCGCACCTCGGGGTTTTTGACCTCTGCGAGTCGCATTTCATCAGTTACAAGTACGCGCCACATGGCATGAAATCCTATCATGCCCAAGGTCGAACGCAAAACGCTAAAAGCTGAAAGCTGAGGGCCAGCTTTGAGGTCGAAGAGGGCCAAAGGCCATAGCACCTCGAGGTTGGTGCCGAGGAAGATTGGAGGGATTTCCTCGCCCTGTGCTAGACTTACGGCAATAGAAATAGCGGTTTTAACCTTCGACGTTGGACTTCAGGCGTTCAACGACCCCCTATAGGAGAAACTATGCGCGTAGCCTTAGTCACCGACTCCACCTCCGATTTGCAAGCCAGAGCCGCCCAGATGGACGTGGAAATCGTGCCACTGTACGTCAATTTTCAGGGCAAAGTGGCCAAGGATTGGCTCGAGATTACCCCGCAAAACATCTTCGATGGGGTGAAGGCTGGGGCCAGTATGCCCAGCAGCAGCCAGCCCTCCCCCCAAGACTTCAAGGAAGCCTATGGGCGGGCCTTGCAAAAAGCCGACCACGTGCTTTCCATCCACATCTCCTCCAAGCTCTCTGGAACCGTGGGTTCGGCCCAGCTCGCTTCCCAGGAGTTTCCTGGCAAAATTACGGTGTTCGACTCGCTGGCCGCCAGCCAGGGCATCGGCATGATGGTCGAGCGAGCCCACGAGATGCTTGCTCAGGGCTCAAAGATGAGCCAAGTAATGGTCGAACTCGAGCGCATCCGGGCCGACAACATGGTGCGCTTTACCCTGCCCGGCCTGGAATACCTCAAGAAAAACGGGCGCATCGGCGGAGCCCAGGCCCTCCTGGGGGGCCTCTTGGGCATCAAGCCTATCCTGACCCTCAAGGAGGGTCGAGTGGAAGTCGCGGGCCGGGCCAGAGGTGAAAAGAAAGCCCTGGCCGAAATGGTGGAGGCCTTCAAGGTCTGGGCTGCGGGCCGCAAGAAAATACGCATTTACTACCTCTACAACGCCGACATTCATGCCGTAGATGCCTTCAAGGCCGAGGTTGGGGCCTCGGGTTTGTCAGTCGAAGAACGCAGCACCAGCGAGGTGGGTGGGGTGATTTCGACCCACACCGGCCCCGGTGTGTATGGTTTTTATGCCTACAGTTTGTGAGGGCTGCGGGTTGCAAGATGGGGGTTTGCGCACCGAAGCTGTGGGTTCAGAGCGGTATTTTTGGCAAAACTGTTTGGCTTTCCTCGGCCAAGAAAGGATAAGCTGAGGCTATGAAGTCCCTGGTTTGGTTGGGCGTTTTGTGGCTAGGGGGGCTGAGTTGGGCCAGCCCCAATGCCCAAACCCATTTGACCCTCGGGGGCATCACTCAGGCTGTTTGGTTCATCTGTGATGGCTTGCAAACCCCGGCAGTGTTCGTGGTGGGCCAGCCCGGTTCGGCCAACCGGGTTCGGATAACCCGCTTCGACAAGGGAGCCTCTGGTCGCTACAGCTATCAGACCTATACGCTGGGCCAGCCCGACCCCGGCGCAGGCCAGGTTTATTACGCGCTGTCGCTGGGGAGCCAGCAGATGGGCTCGGTTCACGCGGTCAATCCGGGGATGCTCGAGAACCCCAGTCTGGTCTATACCCCACCAATAATCTCGCTCGAGCTGTCCAAGGAGTCTATCGAGTGCCGTTGGGTGCCGGGAACTCGTTTCCTGGGCTTTAGCCCGCGCCGCAGCATCCTGATCAGCCAAAATGCCAAGGGCATCCTGACCTACCAGAGCTTCGATTTTCGCAACCAGGGCAAATCCGACATTCCTTCGCTGGAAATCCGCGGGGGGAAAAGTTCGGCGGGTAGCTTTACCTTTGAAAACCAGGGGTACACCTATAGGGTGCAAATCACCACACCGGGGCGGGCTAATCTCACCGTTCGCAAGAACGGGCAACTGCTCTTGAATGAAGTTTTCATCGCCTACACCGAGGGCAAACCCTAGAGCGGTTTTGGCAAAGAATCCTGGGAGAGCCGTGATAGGCGTTGGGTAGGTTATACTCGAGCCATCCAAATGTCACCGCGCACTGCTTTTGTTGCCGACTCCACCCTCGGGCTAAGCCCCCAGCAGGCTCTTGAGCGGGATATTCACACCGTACCGCAGCAGGTGGTGGTGGGAAAAGGCTACCGCGACTACCTCGAGATGAGCCCCGAAGCCCTGGCCCTGGCCCAAAAAGCCGGTCAGAAGGTCAGCACCAGCCAGGTCAACCCCTCCGACCTCGAGGCTCTCTATGAAAAGCTGCTGCACAGCTACGAGCGCATCGTCTCGGTGCATGTTTCTGGCAAGCTCTCAGGAACCGTGCAGACCGCCGAGCGCATCGCCCGGCAGTTTGGTGACAAAATCCGGGTGCTCGACTCTAAGAGCCTCAATGGGGGGCTTCAGTTCGTGCTGGACGAGGCCAGGGCTAGGCTGGCCGGGGGCGTGGCCTGGGAGCAGCTCGAGGCGGCCATCGTCCCCCTGCGCCAGCAGGTGCGCGGCTACGTGCTGCCCGCCACACTGGACTATCTGCGGCGGGGGGGGCGGATTTCTGGCTTGCAGCACTTCTTTGGTTCGCTGCTCAAACTTTTGCCGATTCTGGAAATCAAGGATGGGGGGGTAACACCTGTCGAGCGGGTGCGGGGTTGGAACTCGGGCCTGCGTGCCATGACCGAGCGCTTCCACCAACAGTTTCCCGCCGGAGCCAGGGTGTATCTGGCCCACGCTCACGACCTGGTAGCCCTCAAGGAACTCGAGGCCCACATGAAAAAAGAAGCGGTGGTGCTCGAGGGTATCCGTCAGGCCGGAGCCGCCGTGATGGCCCACACCGGGCCGGGGACGGTGGCGGTCTTCGCTGCTCCACTAAAGTAGGGTGGCAAAAAGGCGCGCGGGGTCGAGGGCCAAGCGCTGTGAGTTATCGCCGAAACCGCGATAAAAGCTTCAGCTTGGCCCGACCTTGTACCCTATTCCCATGCGGGCCGACATCCAGCGGGTTTCTGAAGCCAGAGTGGTGGTAGAAGGGCAGACCGTCGGGCAGATTGAACAGGGCTTGGTGGTGCTGCTGGGAGTCGGCAAGGGCGACAGCGCACAAGACGCAGCCTACCTGGCCCGCAAAATCGCCAATCTGCGTATTTTCACCGACCCTCAGGGCAAGATGAACCTGGGGCTGGGTGAGGTGGGGGGTGAGGTTTTGGTGGTCTCACAGTTTACGCTCTACGGTGATGCTCGAGGGGGCAACCGCCCCAGTTTTATCGGGGCCGCCGCGCCCGACGACGGGAAACGCCTCTACAACCAGTTTTGTGACCTGCTATTGCAACAGGGAGTTCATGTAGAAACCGGGGTGTTCCAGGCCCATATGGAGGTGCACCTGGTCAACGACGGCCCAGTGACCCTCTGGCTAGACTCTACCGAGCGAGCCGGGTATAAGTAAGCGTCAAAGCCAAAAACACAAACCCTGTCTGGGACGGGGTTTCTTGATAAGACAATTATGCTGTCCTGGTGTGGCCTTTTAGCCCCTTGTCTTTTGCTGTTGCCTTTGGCTTTCGGCCTTCGGCCTTTTTGCTCTCAGCTCTCTGCGCCTTTAGAGCGGTTTTCAGAAAGATCCACTCAGCTAGAAAAACTGTGCCGAGCTTCTTTTTGCCGCCATGAGTAGCGGCCAAAATAGCGGAAACCGTGATAGGCTTGGCGTTAAACCTTTTACATTTCACCCTGCGATACGCCAGAGGCGTTCCGGTGGGCATTTTCCTTCAATATGGATATACTCGAGCATGGCCGCCAAAAACTACCCCCTTGGCCTGCAAATCGGCAACGCAGAACTCCACAGCAGGGTCGAGCGCATCACCCAAGCCATCGCAGAGAAAGAGGCCCAGGCCGCGATTTTCTTCAACACCACCAGCATCTTTTACCTGAGCCATTTTTACTTCATCGCCACCGAGCGCCCCGCGGCCTTGGTGGTCACGCGCGAGGGGAAAACCACGCTCTTTGTGCCCCGCCTCGAGGAGGAGCATGTGGGGGTGGTGGCACACGTGGGCCGGGCGGTTTCTTACCCCGAATATCCTTCCGACATCCACCCCATGCTGCGTTTTGCCGTATTGCTCAAAGAGATGGGTCTGGAGAGGGCTCATTTCCTCAGCGATGCCCCCGGCTATGCCTCGAGTTGGGGCTACGCCGGGCCAGCCTTGGCCGAGGTGTTGCCCCAGGCCCGGTTTAGCGCCATCCCCAAGCTGGTCGAGGGCCACCGGATCATCAAAAGCCAGGCCGAGATAGCCCTCATCCGCGAGTCCTGCAAGTGGGGCAACCTGGCCCACGAGCTTTTACAGCAATACTGCGCCCCCGGCCTGAGCGAACTCGAGGTCGAGCAGCAAGCCAGCCAGGAGGCTACGCGGGCCATGTTCGACACCTACGGGCGGCTCTACCGCCCACTGGGGCCGGTGGCGGTGTATGCCGGGTTTCGCGGGCAGGTCGGGGCCAATGCGGCCCTGCCCCATGCCGTTACCATCAATGCCCGGATGCAGCCCGGAGACGTGCTCGTCACCGGAGCCTACTCGGCAATCGGAGGCTATGTCAGCGAACTCGAGCGCACCATGTTCGTGGGTGAGCCGGGAACTGAGCAGCGCCGACTCTTCGACCTGATGGTGCTATTGCAGGAGGTGGCTTTTGAGGCCATCCGGCCCGGTGTTCCTTGTAGTGCCGTAGACCAAGCGGTGCGCGCGGTCTACGAGCGGGAAAAACTCTGGCCCTACTGGCGACACCACGTCGGTCATGCTCTGGGGCTGCTGGCCCACGAGGCTCCCTTCTTCGATATTGGTGACGCGACCCTCATCGAGCCAGGCATGGTTTTCTCGGTGGAGCCGGGCCTCTACGTGCCGGGACTGGGCGGCTACCGCCACTCCGACACCGTGCTCGTCACTGAGACCGGCCTCGAGATGCTGACCTACTACCCGCGCGACCTCGAGTCCCTTATGATCCCTCTCTAGCAATGTTTAGCTACGTCCTGGGGCGCTTTCTGGCTGCACTTCCCACCCTGCTGGGGGTTGCTATCATCACCTTTTTGCTGATGCGAGCCATTCCGGGGGATGTGGTGACGCAGCTGGTGGGCCTGGAATCGAATGCCACACCTCAACAATTGGCCGAGCTGCGCCGATTGTTCGGGCTCAACCTGCCGCTACACGTACAGTTTGTCCAGTGGATAGGGGCCGTGCTGCACGGCGACCTGGGCAGCTCGCTACGCACCGGGCGGGCGGTTTCAGCAGACCTGGCCCTGCGCTTTCCGGTGACGCTCGAGCTGACCCTGCTGGGCCTATTGGTCTCGCTGGTCGTGGCGGTGCCGCTGGGCATTTTGGCGGCTATCCGCCGCAGTAGCGTCGCCGATTACCTGGCCTCGCTGTTCGCCTTGTTGGGCCTCTCGGTGCCAGGGTTTTTTCTGGCCGTGCTCCTGACCTTGTTGTTTTCCCTCACGCTGGGCTGGCTGCCTCCGGCGGGATATATTCCCTTGGCAGAAAACCCCCTGGATAACCTGCGGCACATGTTGCTACCGGCCTTTTCGCTGGGCCTGATTTTAGCTGGGGCTATCACCCGCATTCTACGCAGCTCGATGCTCGAGGTGCTGGGGCGCGACTACATCCGTACTGCACGGGCCAAAGGGCTCACCGAGCGGGTGGTTATCTACCGTCATGCCCTGCGTAATGCCCTAATTCCGGTGCTCACGGTAATCGGCTTGCAGTTTGGCAGCTTGCTGGGCGGCGCGGTAATCATCGAGCAGGTCTTTAGTCTGCCGGGTGTGGGGCGCTTTGCCCTCGAGGGCATCAACCTGCGCGACTACCCGGTGGTGCAGGGCACGGTGCTCTTTATCGCGGCAGTAGCGGTGCTGGTCAATCTGCTCATAGACCTGCTCTATCCCCTGGTAGACCCCCGGATTCGCTATGACTGAGACCGCTCGAGCCCGCCCCCCACAACTGGCCTCCAACCGCTCGGCGCTGATCGGCGGAGCAATAACCCTGCTGGTGGTGCTGGGGGCTTTGTTGGCCCCGATTATTGCCCCCTGGGATCCGCTCAAGTTCGATGCGGTTCACCGCCTCAGCGGGCCTTCTATAGCGCATTGGCTGGGCAGCGACCAGTACGGACGCGACTTGCTCTCGAGGTCGCTCTACGGCGCACGTTTCTCACTCTCGGTGGCTCTGGTGTCGGTGGGAGTGTCCCTGCTGGTGGGGGGAATTCTGGGCTTGCTGGCGGGCTACTACCGGGGTGGGTTCGACCTGGTGATCTCTCGCCTGGCCGACATCTTGATTGCCTTCCCGGCTATTTTGCTGGCTATTGCCTTTCTGGCTTTTTTGGGTAGCGGCTTTGTCAACTTGGTGCTGGCGATTGCGGTGGTGTTTGTGGGGCCCTTTATCCGGGTGTCCAGGGCCGCTGTTTTCACAGTGCGCGAAGAGCTATATGTCGAAGCGGGTCGGGCCATGGGGGCTTCCGATGGGCGCATGGTTTTTCGCACCATTTTGCCCAACGCTATCGCTCCGCTGATCGTAGAAACTACCTTGCGCTTTGCCTACGCGGTGCTCTCGGAGGCTTCGCTGTCGTTTTTGGGCCTGGGCACCCAGCCCCCCTTCCCGAGCCTGGGAATGATGGTCTCCGACGGGAGGTCTTTTCTCTCCCTCTCGCCCTGGGGGTCGCTGGTTCCGGGATTTTTTATTCTGCTGATGGTGCTCGGTTTCAACCTGCTGGGCGACGGGCTGCGCGATGCGCTCGACCCGCGTTTGCGGCAGAGGTGATGGTGTCTCCAAAGGGGGAAAAGTATGAAGAAACTCGTTGTTTGGTTGGTGGTACTCCTGGCTGCACTCGCGCTGGCCCAGAAATATGGGGGCATTTTACAGGCTGGTATGCAGACCGACCCGGTGGGGCTCGACCCCCACACCACCAATGCCACTGCCACCCGCAATATGCTCGAGAACGTCTACGACACCCTGGTCATGCTCGACAGCCACGGGCGAATCGTACCGGGGCTGGCCCAAACCTGGTCGGTTTCGCCGGACGGCCTGACCTGGACTTTTCACCTGCGCTCGGGGGTGCTTTTCCACAACGGCGACCCCCTCAAAGCCTCGGATGTAGTGTTTTCCATCAACCGCATCAAAGACCCTGCGGTCAAATCACCCAGGGCCAACGACTTTGCTATGGTCAAGGCCATCACCGCCCCCAACAACGCCACGGTGGTCTTTAGCCTCTCTCAGCCCTTCACCCCGCTCTTGGCCAAGCTAGCCAATAGCCTCAACGTGATTGTCTCGGAAAAAGTCGCCAAGGAAAACAACAACGACCTCAACAAGGTGGTCATTGGCACCGGGCCGTTCCGCTTCGTGGAGTACATCCCCCAGACCCGCCTGGTGCTGCGCCGATGGGACAACTACTGGCAAAAAGATAATAAGGGCAACAAACTACCGTATCTTGACGGCATTACCTTTACCTTCTACCCTGACCCCGCCGCCCGCACTACCGGGCTAAGAGCCGGAGCGGTGGACTGGATCGAGTACGTGCCTGCCGCGGACGTAACCACCCTCAAGGCCGATAGCAATCTGGTAGTGGTGGGTGGCCCCTCGGCCAACTTCCGGGCCCTGTACTTCAACACCACCCGCAAGCCCTACGACAACCCCAAAGTGCGCCAAGCTATCGCCTATGCCATTGACAAAAAAGCCATCGTAGACCTGGCCCTGTTTGGCACAGGTGGAATTGTCGCACGGGGAACCACGATTCCCTCGGGGGTGTATGCCTATACCAACAGTCCCTACAACACCCGCAACGTAGCCGAGGCCAAGAAACTGCTGGGTGAGGCAGGCTACCCCAACGGCTTCGACATGAACCTCTACGTCACCAGCACCTACGATTTCTTGCGCACTCCCGCCGATGTCATCCGCGACAACTTGGCTGATGTGGGCATCCGGGTCAAGATTATTGCCGAAGATTGGAACGTATACCTGCCCAAAGCCCTCAAGAGCGATTTCGACGTGACGCTCTTGGGCACCTCAGGCCAGGCCGATCCCGACGACTATTTGTTCGATACCTTCTATCCTTCCAGCAGCCTCAACCTGTCTAAATACAACAACCCCAAAGTCACCCAGCTCTTGGAGCAAGGCCGCCGCGAGGCCAGCCAGGCCGCCCGGCAAAAAACCTACACCCAAGTGCAAGAAATCGTGCTGCAAGACTCACCCATGGTTTTCTTGTTTCACTCCGCCCAGTACGAAGCTTTCAACAAAAAGGTGATGGGCTTTTTGCACTACCCCAACACCAGTTACCTGGCCCTGCGCTTTACCTGGATGCAGTAACTCCGCCTATGACCGACGAGGGCGAGGGCTTCCTCGCCCTTATTAATTTGGCAATCTTACCTGAACTTTCGTATTCTTTCGCTATGCCCTCCCTCGAGGCCACCTTTCGCCACCTGGAGATTGTCGACATCCTCAAGCGTGATGGTCAGGTGCAAGTCGCTCGGTTAGCCGACCAGTTCGGAGTTTCGGCGGTCACGGTGCGTTCGGATTTGGAATACCTCGAGGCCCAGGGGTTGCTGCGCCGCACTCGAGGGGGGGCGGTTCCGCCGGAAATCAAACGCTTCGAGTTGCCCCTTGAAGAAAGCCGCCAGGTCTCGGCCAGGGAAAAAGAGCGCATCGGCAACTATGCCGCTGGGCTCGTGCAGGACGGCGAGACAATAGTTCTGGATGTGGGTGGAACCACCACCGAACTCGCGCGGGCGCTCTCGCCCAGCCTGAAAAACGTGGTGGTCGTAACCAATGCCCTCAATATTGCTCTACTGCTCGAGCAGCATCCGGGGGTTAGCGTGATTGTCACCGGGGGAACCCTGCGGCCCTTGCAGCACTCCTTGGTCAACCCCTATGGAAGCTTGCTGTTGCAAGAAATCAATGCCGACAAAGTGTTTCTGGGCTGCAACGGGGTTCACCCCGAAAAAGGCTTTACCAACACCAACTTACAAGAAGCCGAAATCAAGCGGGCCATGTTACAGTCGGCCAGTGAGGCTATCGTGCTGGCCGACCATACCAAGCTCATGCAAGTAGCCGCGGCACGCATTGCCTCTTTGAGCAGTGCTAAACTGCTGGTAACAGACCACAAGGCTCAGGCGGGCGACCTCGAGCAAATCCGTAAGGCGGGCCTCGAGGTGGTGGCCGCATAGAACAAAACGAAAGACTTCACAACCATTGACAAGCCAGAAAAATATACAGTAGACTCACCCTACAGTCGAACTCGAGCAGCAACCCAAAGTGTTTTGCTTACGGCATTCCAGAGATGCTGACACACGCTTGGGGCTGCCCGCGAGACTGAGGCCATAGCATCTGTGGAGGTAGTCTGATGAAAGGAAAACTGTGGTTGGTTGCAGCCCTGGGTGCATTCATGCTAGTGGGGCTTACCCAGAGCAACCTTAGCGGCAAACTGATCTATAACTCGAACCAGTCTGACCCCAAGCCAAAGGCATTTGATGCCAAGATCGTCGAACTCTTCAAAAAGAAGTATCCCAACATTCAGGTGGAGTTCAATACCGTAGACCACGAAACTTTCCAGAACACCTCGATTCGCACTTATCTGGCCTCGGATAACCCACCCGACGTGCTGACTTGGTTCGCTGGAAACCGTATGCGGGCCTTCAGCAGCAAGGGGCTGGCTGCCGATATCACCAGCGTGTGGAAGGATAATGGCTGGGAAAAGGTCTATCCTAAGGGCTTCCAAAACCTCTCCAAGGATGCCAGCGGCAAGTACGTGTTTGTTCCGGTCAACTACTACTGGTGGGCGGTCTACTACCGCAAGGATATTTTCAAGAAGCTGGGCCTGAGCGAACCCAAGACCTGGACGGAGTTCCTCAGCACCTGCGACGCGCTCAACAAGGCCGGTATCACCCCTATCGTCAACGCGGCCAAGGAAACCTGGCCCCAGGGCGGCTGGTTTGACTTCCTGGATATGCGCACTAACGGCCCCGCCTTCCACAAAGACCTCACCGACGGCAAAATTCCCTACACCGACCCCAGGGTGAAGAAGGTCTTCGCCAACTGGAAGCAGCTTTTGGATCACAAGTGCTTGCTGGAAAACGCCGCTTCTTACACCTGGCAGGATGCCGCTAACTTGATGATTCAAGGCAAGGGCGCGATGATGCTGATCGGCGATTTCATCCGCGACCAGTACCCCGCCGACCGGGCGGCTGCCGAACTCGACTTCTTCCGCTTCCCCATCATTGACCCCAAATTGCCCATCGGCGAGGAAGCCCCCACTGACGGCTACTTCCTCCCCGCCAAAGCCAAAAATCTCGCCAATGCCAAGGCTTTCTTGAGCTTTATCGGCTCCAAAGAAGTGCAGGAGATGGGGGTTACGGAGCTGGGCCGTTTGGCTCCGCGCACCGACGTAAACCCCAGCGTGTATGCGGGCAAGCCCTGGATTGAGAAGGGCCTCAAGGAAATCATCGGCCCCGCCGACGACATCTTGCAGTTCTACGACCGTGACACCGTGCCCGAGATGGCCCGTATCGGCATGGACGGCTTCGTGAAGTTCCTGTCCGACCCTGGTCAGATAGACCAGATTCTGGCCGACCTCGAGTCCGCTCGCAAGCGCATCTTCAGCCAGCCACAATAAGCTTGGTGGCAAAGAGTCCCCTCGAGGTTCACGCCCTGAGGGGACTCTGGCTCAGGAAGGGAGGATAGTTTAGTGCAATCTGCCAAAACCACTCCCCGCAGCAACCGGGGCTCGAGGATGACCACCAATCTCCAGCAGTTCTTTTGGTTGCTGGTATTTTTGGGGCTGCCCCTGTTGTTGTATGGCCTCTGGGTAATCTACCCTACCATTCGCACCTTTACCCTGGCCTTTACCAACTACGACGGTCTTTCACCCG
The DNA here is from genome assembly GCA_015478585.1 of Thermaceae bacterium. Lineage (GTDB taxonomy): Bacteria > Deinococcota > Deinococci > Deinococcales > Thermaceae > Meiothermus. The sequence continues at coordinate 11,291 of JADMIM010000062.1, forward strand.
CCCGCTGGATCGGCTGGGCCAACTTTAAAGAACTCTTTCAGACTGAGGCTTTTCGCCTGGCCCTGTGGCACAACCTGATCTGGATTTTGATATTCATCACCATCCCTACCTCGGCCGGTCTAGCCCTGGCGATGGTGCTCAATCAAGGCGTGCGGTTTGACCGCTTTTTGAAAATCGCTTTTTATCTGCCTTTGGTGCTGGCTCCGGTGGTGACGGCGATGGTCTGGGGTTGGATTTATCACCCCCAGCAGGGTTTGCTCAACACCGTTCTGGTCGAGATTTTGCGGTTTGTCAAGCTGCTGGGATTCAAGGTTGACCCCGAGTCGGCGCGGCAGATTGGTTGGCTGGGCGACCCCAGGCTGGCCTTGCTTTCGGTCATCGCAGCCGCTGTCTGGCGGCAGGTTGGCTACGTGATGGTGCTGTATCTGGCGGGCCTCAAGACCCTCGACTCGGAGGTGCTCGAGGCCGCCAAGGTGGACGGAGCCGAGGGCTTCAACCTGTTTCGCTACATGATTTTTCCCATGCTAGCCCCGGTGACTACGATTGTGGTGGTCATCTCCATTGTGGATAGCTTGCGCTCTTTTGACCTGGTAAACGTGATGACCCTGGGAGGGCCGTTTAGCACTTCCGAGGTACTGGCTAATTACATGGTGCTCACCGCCTTCCACGACTATCGCCAGGGGTATGCTGCCGCAGTCGCGGTAATTCTCTTCCTCATCACCTTTGTGTTCACCCTGATTTATCTGCGTCAAGTCATGGCGCAAGAAGAGAGGCGTTCATGAGCGCCACTGCATCCGCACCTACCCCCACCCGCACCCGTAAGATTCGCCGGGGGCCCAACCCCTGGGTGCTAGGAATCGTGTGGTTTTTCGCCCTTTTGTGGCTAGTTCCTTTTGCGGGAGCCATCATCACCAGCTTCCGCACCTTCGACGACCTCAACACGCGCGGCTTCTGGAGCATCCCTCAAACACTCACCCTGCACAACTTCGTGCGGGCCTGGGGCGAGGCTGGGGTTAGCCGATACCTGCTCAATAGTTTTGAAATCACCATCCCTGCCCTGCTCATCGCGGTTATGTTCTCTTCGATGTGCGCCTATGGTCTGGTGCGTTTTCGTTTCCGCCTGGCCACGCCGATCTACGTGATGTTCGTGGCTGGGTTGATGCTGCCCTTTCAGGTGCTCTTGCTGCCGGTGTTTTTCCTCGCCAACAAGCTCCACATCTACGACACCTTGTGGGCGCTGATTTTCTTTCACTCGGCTTTCCAGTTGGGCTTTTGTGTTTTCGTACTGCGAAACTTCATGAAAACTGTGCCCTTCTCGCTTTTCGAGAGCGCCCTGATTGACGGAGCCTCGGAGTGGATGATCTTCCAACGCATCGCCTTGCCCCTGCTGCTGCCGGGCCTGGCCGCCCTGGCAACCCTCGAGTTCACCTGGATTTTCAACGACTACCTGTGGGCCATCGTGCTGCTGCAAAGTGACCGGCTAAAGCCGATTACTACCGGGCTGGCGAACCTGCGTGGGCAGTACATCAGCGACTGGCCGCTAATGGTGGCCGGGAGTTTGATTGCTACCGTGCCTACCCTAATCGTGTTCTTCGCGCTCCAGCGCTACTTCATTGACGGCCTGACGGTGGGCGCGACGAAAGGGTAAGGTTTTGCCTTCCCTTGGAAAGGCTATTATCGGTTTCTGTCCTAGACTTGATTTACAGCCAACATCAGGGGAAGTGGCGCGGTCGCGCCACCTCCTACACCCCTCCCCCTACACCCTATAACTATGCTTGGAGTCTGCTACTACCCCGAACACTGGCCCCGCGAACGCTGGGCCGAAGATGCCCGGCGAATGCGCGAGTGTGGCCTGACCTACGTGCGCATCGGCGAGTTTGCCTGGAGCCGCCTCGAGCCCGAACCTGGCCTCTTCGATTTTGAATGGCTGGACATAGCCCTAGAAACCCTGGGCAAAGAAGGGCTGAAAATCGTCCTGGGCACACCTACTCCAACCCCTCCCAAATGGCTGGTGGACAAATACCCGGACATTTTGGCCTATGACCGCGAGGGCCGGGTGCGCAACTTTGGCTCTCGCCGTCACTACACCTTTAGCAGCGAGACCTACCGGCTCGAGACCCGCCGCATGGTCACGGCTTTAGCCCAGCGCTACGGGCAAAACCCGGTGGTGGCAGGCTGGCAGACCGACAACGAATACGGCTGTCACGACACCACCCGTAGCTACGGGCCAGAGGATGCCAAAGCCTTCCGGGCCTGGCTGGAGGTCAAATATGGCCATATACAAGCACTCAACGCCGCTTGGGGCAATGTCTTCTGGAGCATGGAATACCGCCACTTCGGCGAGATAGACCTGCCCAACCTCGCCGTCACCGAGGCCAACCCCTCGGCCTGGTTGGATTTCTATCGCTTTAGCAGCGACCAGGTGGCGGCTTACAACCAATTGCAAGTAGAAATCCTGCGAGCACACTCTCCCGGACGCTTTATCGCCCATAACTTCATGGGTTTCGTCACCGATTTCGACCACTTCAAGGTGGCCCAAGACCTGGATGTCTCGAGCTGGGACAGCTATCCGCTGGGTTTCACCGATAGCCGAATGCCGGGCCTTAGCGACACCGAACGGGTGTTCTATGCCCGCAGCGGCCACCCTGATGTTTCGGCCTTTCACCACGACCTCTACCGGGGAGTGAAGGCCCGCTGGTGGGTGATGGAGCAGCAGCCGGGGCCGGTCAACTGGGCCTACCATAACCCTTCTCCAGCTCCCGGCATGGTGCGGTTGTGGACCTGGGAAGCCCTGGCCCACGGAGCCGAGGTGGTTTCTTATTTCCGCTGGCGACAGTTTCCCCAGGCCCAGGAGCAGATGCACGCCGGGCTCAACCGCCCCGACTTCAGGCCCGACGTGGGCTATTCCGAAGCCCAGCAAGTAGCCCAGGAACTGCAAAAAATCTCTCTCCCCGATACCTCTAAGGCTCGAGTAGCGCTGGTTTACGACTACGAGGCCGACTGGCTCTACAGCATCCAGCCGCAGGGCTATAGCTGGGACTACACCAGCCTGGCCCTGAACTTTTACCGAGCACTGCGCAGCCTGGGCCTGGACGTGGATTTTGTGAAGCCAGGAGGGAGTTTGGAGGGCTATGCGCTGGTTGTTGTTCCGAGCACACCCATCGTCAGGGACGCAACTTTTGAGGTCTTCAAAAGTGCGATGGGAACGACAGTCTTCGGGCCACGCACGGATTCTAAAACCGAGTCGCTAAACATCCCTGCCAACCTTCCGCCCGGCAAACTGGGCCAACTCATCCCAATTAAGGTGGCTCGAGTCGAATCCTTGCGTCCGGGCTTAAGCACCACCGTAACCTGGGAAGGTGGGCAGTATCAGACCTCGGTCTGGCGGGAATGGGTGGAATCCGATCCTCAACCTCTTGGGGGAGCGGTAGCAACCCCAACAGCCACCTTTGAGGACGGCAAGGGCGCGGTCTGGCAGAGCGAAAACCGGCACTATCTGGCCTTCTGGCCGACCCAAGAGTTTCTGACCAACTACCTGGGAAAGCTGGCCCAGGCCGCAGGAATCCAGACCCATGCCTTGCCCGAGGGGTTGCGCCTACGCCGCCGGGGCAATCTGACTTTCGCCTTTAACTACACTGCCGACCCGCGCCCGCTCAACGTGCCGGAAGGGGCCAAGTTGGTGCTGGGGAACCGAGTTGTAGAGCCCTACGGGGTTGCGGTCTGGAAGGGATAAAATCACCTGCAATGACCATCAATCTTCAGGGCCACGAGTTTAGCGTGAACGCTGCCAGGGTTGAAGAAACCTTGGGAGGCTATGTGCTGGGCGGGAAAACCGTGCAGATTGGACATTCCTTTGGCCGCACCCGCTACTTCAAGCACGGCTGGCAAAGCTGGAGCGAGGCGGCCTGGGTCTCGATGAAGGAAAACCCCCAGCCTATACAGCCCCCCGAGCGGCGGCCCCAATGCGACGATCCGGCCTATGCCCTCTCACCTGCCCACGGGGGTAGCGGCCTGGGGGCCATCGAGGGTTTCGACGGGCGGATGCTGTTTCTGGGGGCCTTGCGGCCTGGAGCGCGCATAGAAGCCGATAGGGTCAGCCTCAAGGGCCAGAGCGAACGAGAAAACGAGTGGTTTGTGGCCTATGGTGCATGGGAGAGTGTGCTGGCCCGCTATACCGAACTGCTCGCCAACACCCTGGGGGTGCGGGGCCAGAATCCGGCCTACAGGGTGTGGAGCAGTTGGTACGGGTTTTATTCCAATATCTCTGAAAACCTGATGCTTGAGGTGCTTTCTGGCTTGCAGGGCCTGCCCTTCGAGGTGTTCCAGCTTGATGACGGCTGGCAGCAGAACATGGGCGACTGGGAACCCAACCACAAGTTTCCCTCGGGGATGCAGACCATAGCCCTGCGGGCACAATCCTTGGGCCTCAGGCCGGGACTATGGCTGGCTCCGTTTATCGTTCGGCCTAGCTCGGGGCTTTTCAAGGAACATCCCAACTGGTTTTTGCGCGACGAGGCTGGGGAGCTGGTCTCGGCAGGTTCGGTCTGGGGCGGTACGTATGGCCTGGATGTCACCCTGCCTGCGGTACAGGACTGGTTGGTGGCCCTGGTGCAAAAGGTGCGCGGCTGGGGCTATCGCTACCTCAAGCTGGATTTTCTCTACGCCTCGGCGCTGCCTGCGGTGCGCCACGGTGGGGAGGCCAGGGAGGATGCCTACCGCGAGGCCCTGCGGCTGATCCGCGAGGCGGCTGGTCCGGAGGTCTACATCCTGGTCTGTGGAGCGCCCATTCTGGCCTCGCTGGGCCTAGCTGACGGGATTCGCATTGGGCCGGATGTAGCTCCCTTTTGGGACAACGAAGACCGCCGGGCACTGCTCCACGACCCCACCGGCCCCTCGGCCTACGGAGCCCTCAAAACCAGCCTGCACCGGCTGTGGCTACGCCCACTCATTCACACCGACCCCGATGTGGCCTATTTCCGCAGCCGCTACACCCTGCTAACCCCCGAGCAGCGCCAGGTGTTGCAAGACTTGGCGGTGGTATCCGGCTTCAAGGCTACCTCCGACCCTCCGGCCTGGCTGGACGGCGAGGAGCGCGAACAGCTACGGGAGTGGCTCGAGGCCAATCCGACCCTCACCCCGCTTGGCCGCTACCATTTCAAAATTGGGGGTCGCGAGATGGATTTCGAGCCTTACCTGGAGATTTGAGCCATGTATAAGCGTATATATCCCAAACAAGACGGGCGGATACTCTATCTGTATGGCCTCGAGCCGCACACCTCGCCCGCCCTGGAGGAGGGCGAAAACCTCGGCCAGCCGCAGTCCCACGCCAGATGGCATCCGCTGCGCCAGGAGTGGGTGGTCTATGCCGCAAGTCGGCAGGGGCGCACCTTTTTGCCGCCCAAGGAGTTCGACCCTCTGGCCCCCAGCCAGCCTGGGGGCTTTCCTACCGAGATTCCCTTTCAGAACTTCGAGATTGCGGTGTTCCAAAACCGCTGGCCCTCGCTTTCACCCAAGGCTGGAGAGCCCCTCGAGGGGCTTGCAGTGCCTACGCGCGATGCCCACGGCGACTGCGAGGTGGTGGTCTTCACCCCGGAATATAGCGGTAGCCTCGGGAGCTTGCCCCCAAAGCGGCGGGAATTGCTCGTCCAGGTCTGGGCCGACAGATATAAAGAACTCTACGCCCGGCCCAATATCCAGTACGTGATGCCCTTCGAGAACCGGGGCGAGGCCATCGGGGTAACGTTGCACCACCCTCACGGGCAAATCTACGCCTATCCCTGGGTTCCGCCGATTCTGCAAAAAGAGGTGGCAGCCTTCCGGGAAAAGCCGGTGCTGACAGAGCTGCTGCCCAACTTGGGGCCGTATGTGGTGCTCGAGGACGAGCATACCCTGGCCTGCATCCCACCCTACGCCCGCTACCCCTACGAGGTCTGGGTGTTCCCCAAACACTTCCACCCCGGCCCCTGGACTTTTGGCGAGGCCCAGGTCAAGAGTTTTGCGGCCATCCTGGGTCAGACCGTGCAAAAGCTAGACCGGCTGTTCGAGCGCCCGATGCCCTACATTATGGCCCTGCACGCAGCCCCCAAGGGCGAAGAGGCCCATTTCCACTTTCACGTGGAGTTTTATCCGGCCCTGCGTACCGCCGACAAGCTGAAATACCTGGCAGGTACAGAAATCGCGGCTGGGACATTTGCTATGGACGCACTGCCGGAAGAAACGGCCAAAGCCTTGCGTGAGGTCGAGCTGTGAAAATGCTAGGCTAAGCTATGAACAGCACGGCATTAAATCGCCTACGGGCTTGGATGGCAGAACAAGGCCTCGAGCACATCTTTATCCAACAACCGGAAAACTTCGCCTGGCTCACCGAGGGGGGTGAGAATACGGTGGTGGTGTTCCGCCCGGTGGGAGCAGCCCTCGAGGTCACGCCCCACACAGTACGACTCCACAGCTCGAGCATCGAAGCCGCCCGGCTGCTGGACGAGGAGGTAGGCGACCTCGAGGTCGTTCGCTACCCCTGGTATGCGCCCTTTCCCCCCAGTGGGCCAAACGACTCGACCTACAACCTCACTGCCCTGCGGCTGGTGCTAAGCCCAACAGAACAAGAGCGTTATCGTATCTTGGGCCAGGAAACCGCCCTCGCGCTGGGGGAAAGCGTACGCTCGGCCAACCCCGATTGGAGTGAATACGAGTTGGCCGCCGCGATTTCCAAAGAACTCCTGGCCAAGGGGATTCAGCCCCTGGTGCTGCTGGTAGCTGGAGAGGAGCGGGTCTTCCGCTACCGCCATCCAGTCCCCAAACAGCGCCCGCTGGGACGGCTGTTTATGGCGGTGGTTTGCGGGCGACGGCAGGGGCTGGTGGTGAGTGCCACTCGGCTGCGCAGCTTTGGACACCCCCAAGCCCAGCATCTCAACCAGCAGGTCTGCCAGATTGAGGCCGCCATGCTGAACGCAAGCCAGCCCGGAGCCACGCTGGATGAGGTGTTGGGGCAGACCCGTGCGGCCTACGCCGCAGTGGGCCGAGCCGAAGAGTTCGAGAACCACCACCAGGGGGGCATCACTGGCTATAAAAGCCGCGAGGTGTTGGCTGTGCCCGGCCAGGAAACCCGCCTCGAGCCGGGCATGGCCCTGGCCTGGAACCCTTCTCTGCCCGGCGGCAAGGTCGAGGACACTTTTTTGCTGACTGAGGCTGGCTTGGAAAACCTCACTGCCGACCCCAACTGGCCCACCCTCAAAATAGAAGGCCGTCTGCGCCCGATGGTCTATAAAGACTGAACCGCCTCAACCCGATCCGCCCCAAGGTCGGACTCTTTATTTCTGGCCGATTTAATGTTATTGTTCAATAACATTAAATGAATGCCCCCCAGACTGGCGGAAAGCGCCGCTACCAGATGACCGCCCGTGCCACGGCAGCAGCCGAGACCGAGCGGCGCATCCTGGATGCTACCGTTGATCTCTACACCACCCGCGATTACGAGGACATCACCTTCGAGGAGATCGCCCGCCGGGCTAAGGTCGCGGTGCCCACGCTCTTCCGCCGCTTTGGCAGCAAGGAAGGACTCCTCGAGGCCGCCTCCCGGCACGCCCGCCAGGCGGTGATCACCCAGCGCGATGCCGGGCTGCCGGGGGACGTGCGCAGCGCGGTGGGGAACCTGCTCGAGCACTACGAGCTCTGGGGCGATCGGGTGCTGCGCCTGCTGGCTCAAGAGCACCGCGTTCCGGCCATCCGCGCCATCACTGACCAGGGGCGTGCGGTTCACTGGAGGTGGGTCGAGCAGACCTTCGGGCCGCTATTGCCGCTCGAGGAGAGCGCTCGAGCCCGTCGCGTCTCTCAGCTCGTCGCGGTCTGTGACGTGTATGTGTGGAAGGTCTTTCGGCGCGACCTCGGCCTGAGCCGCGAGGAGACGGCCCTAGCCCTGATCGAGATCATCGAAGCCCTGTAGGAGGACGCTATGGCACGGTATCTGGCTTACACCACTCCCGCCAGGGGGCACCTCTACCCCATCCTTCCGACGCTGCTGGAACTCCACCGACGCGAGCACGAGGTGATCGTCTACACGCTCGCCACCGAGCTCGAGTGGGTGTGTGGTCTGGGCCTGGGGGCCTCCCCCGTAGACCCGGCGGTGGAGGCCCGAGCTATGGACGACTGGCGGGCAAGCTCGCCTCTGGCCGCGCTCCAGGCAGCCCTGCGCACCTTCGTAGACCGCGCCCACCACGACGGCCCCGACCTGCTCCGTGCCGTCCGCGAGCACCGCCCCGACGGGCTGCTGGTGGACATCAACGCCTGGGGGGCCATGGCTGTCGCCGAGACCGCCGGGCTGCCATGGGCAACCTGGTGTCCGTACTTCCTGCCGGTACCCTCAAGGGACGCGCCCCCCTTCGGGCTGGGTCTTCCTCCAGCAAAAGGACTGTTGGGCCGCGTCCGCGACCGCCTGCTAAGCCCGCTGATCATGGGCATGTACGACCGTGCCCTCCCCGCCCTCAACCAAGCTCGCACCACGCTCGGTGCGCCCGCGCTGAAAACCGTTGCTGAGGCCTACCTGCGTGCGCCGCTGATGCTCTACCTCACCGCCGAGCCCCTGGAGTATCCGCGCTTCGACTGGCATCCCTCGGTGCGGATGGTTGGTCCCGGTATTTGGGATGTGTCGGCACCTGCGCCAGTGTGGCTTGAGGGCTTGAAAAAACCGCTGGTGCTAGTCACCTGCTCGACCGAGTTCCAGAACGATGGCAGGCTGATCGAGGCCACCCTCGAGGGCCTAGCCGAGGAGGACGTGTTCGTGGTTGCCACCACCGCCGGGGTAGACCCGGCTGGCTTCAAGGTTCCACACAATGCTCGGGTCGAGCGCTTCGTGCCCCATGGGCCGCTCTTAGAGCGGGCCGCCTGCGTGGTCTGCCACGGCGGGATGGGGATCACGCAGAAGGCCCTCTCGGTGGGCGTGCCACTGGTAGTAGTGCCGTTTGGGCGCGACCAGACCGAAGTGGCATGCCACGTCCGGGTGGTGGGGGCAGGCGTGAGCATAAGCAAGGGTGGCCTCCGGCCTGACCGGCTGCGACAGGCGGTGCGGTCGGCAATGCAAATGAGGGTGGGAGCGGAGCGCGTCGCCGAGGCCTTCCGCAGAGCAGGCGGCGCACCGGCAGCGGCGAGCGCGGTGGAGGCCCTGGAGCGGAGTCCGTAGGCGCGCCTGGGAGACCGGCTTCCGGCGAGCTGAGCGGGCGGATAGCTTCGCGGGATTTCGATGGCTGTCGCCCCTGCTGACCCTCAAGCCGAATGGGGCGACGGCCCCGTGCGAGCCTTTAACCTTTGCCCGGTCTCCGCTATGATGTGAGGGCGATGTTCAAAGACATTTTTGCCCAAGAGCCCACCGTGAGTGTCTGCGCTCCAGGCCGCGTAAACCTGCTGGGCGAACACACCGACTATAACGGTGGTTTCGTCTTTCCAGCTCCCCTTCCTTACCAGACCTGCATTGAGGCTGCACCGCAGGAGGGCCTCGAGGTCTACGCGGAAAACTTCAAGGAAACTAAGTTCCGCGACCTGGCTGTGGGCAAAAAGGGCGACTGGCTGGACTATGTAGCAGGCTGCGTGTGGATTCTGCGCCAGCAGGGGTACGCGGTTCCTGGCCTGCGGGCATATATTCGCAGTGAGGTTCCCATGACCGGCGGCTTATCCAGTTCGGCGGCTTTGCAGGTGGCGACCATGCGGGCCCTGCGGGCTTTGTACAACTTGCCCCTGGACGACAAGCAAATCGCCCTACTGGCGCAGCAGGGCGAGGTGGAGTACGTGGGGGTGCGGGTGGGCATCATGGATCAGATGGCGAGTTCGTTGGGGAAGCCGGGCTACGCGCTGTTCCTGGATACCCTGAGCCTTGAATACAAGCTGGCCCCGCTGCCTAAGGGCTACCGGGTGGCCGTGGTGGACTCGGGGATGCCGCGCCGATTAGCCGAAGCCGGGTACAACACCCGCCGGGCCGAGTGCGAAGAAGCCTGCAAGGAACTGGGTATCAAGCTGCTGCGCGAGGTTTCAATCAACGACTTGCCCCGTATCGAGGCCCTGCCCGAACCACTCAACCGCCGCGCTCGGCACGTGGTGACTGAGAACGCTCGAGTTGTAGAGGGTGTGCAAGCTCTCGAGGCCAACGACTTCCGACGCTTCGGCGAGCTGATGGTGGCTTCCCACCGTAGCCTGCGTGAAGACTACGAGGTTTCCACCCCTGAGCTCGACCAGCTGGTCGAGCTCGAGCTGCGTCACGGGGCCATCGGCGCACGCCTGACCGGGGCCGGTTTCGGCGGCGCAACCGTCGCGCTGGTCAAGGATTCCAAGTACGAGGCATTCAAAGCGGGGGTAAAGGCCGATTATCCCAAAGCTGGGTTTTACTGAAAACCGCGTTAGTGGCATGCGGATAGTTTGGTTGCTGAAACCTTGCTTCAATACGAGCGCTGGATTACCCCCAAGCCCTGCCCCTCGAGCCAGCTCACCAGCCACGCCACCGCCGCCTTCACCCCGGCGGTGCTGAGGGGCGCACCAAAGCGGCTAATCCCTACATATAGCCCGTGGGTGCTGGCCCTGGCCTCGAGCAACAGGTCTTGCACCAGGTCTTCTTCGGCGACATGGGTCAGGAAGTAGTAGCCCTGCGAGGTTTTGCTGGCCTCGGTCAACACCGCAGTCCCACTCGCAAACCGCACGATAGCTTTTTCAAAAACGCCAATTTCAGGTAGGGTTCCGCTCATCAAGGCATGGGGCATGGAATACCTCTGGAGTACCGGCCAAGGTTCAGGGTCTTCGCCGGTTTTGCTAAAGACCGCGTGGTAGAAGTCGCGTCCCTGCTCTTTCCATTTCAGGGCGTACTTGGTGTGCAGATGCTGCTCGGGTGGAGATGGGGTTTGGGTGCTAAAAAGCTGGCTGGCCTGGGCTTCGGCCTGGGCGAACTTCCAGTAGTCGTGGTGGTCGGTGGTGAGCAGGAGTGCGCCGCCCGCCTCGAGCCGCGTCGAGAGCCGCCGAAAAAAAGAGCGCTGCAACAGCCGATTTTCCTGGTGTTTGGTCTTGGGCCAGGGGTCGGGGAAGTTGACATAAACCCGGTGCAGGCTGCGGGGGGCGACCAAGTTCCTTAGAACAAACCCGGCCTCACCGTGGTACACCCGCACGTTGGTGATACCTTCGCGGCGAAAGCGCCGGATTGCTCGGCTAACCGAACCCGCCGAAATTTCCACGCCCAAGATGTTCCAATCGGGGTGCATCTGGGCGGTCTGGGCGGTAAAGCGCCCGTCGCCGAAGCCCACTTCCAAGACCAACCGCCCCGCGTCAAAACTCGAGCCAGACAGGGGAAAATCACAAACTCCAGGACGCAACAGCACGCCCTTGAGCATACCCCAGAAAAAGGGGAACCGCTCTGTGATAGGCTTACACCAGTTTGGATTGCGGCGATAGTGGTTTTGGTAAGGGTAAAGATCTAATCTAAGGGGATGAGCATGGTAGATGTGGGCCTCGAGCAAGCCTTTGCTAAGATTCGCGCTTTTCTAGAGGGCGATTTCGAGCATCCTGGCTTGACGCTATACGACTTGCAAAACTTGGTGGGTTATTCCTCACGGCTCAAATACGATGGCCCCTTGTCCTATTCCATGCCTCCCGAGCAGGCTTTGGAGGGGGTGGGAGCGGTGCGGCTATACTACTATCCTAAAGACCCCGAAGTCTCGCTGATTGTCGAAATCGAGGACAAAAGCCGTAAGCGCCACCTGCGCCATTTCAAGTGGAATGGCATCTCCTGGACGGCCCCACGGGGCCTCAAGGCCGACCTCACGGCGACTCGAGAAGCCCTGCCTTCTATCGAGGAAGTCGGGGGTGATTTCTTCCTGGGCTATGCGGTCGAAGAAGCCCGCGAGCTGGCCGGGGCCATTCGCCGAGGCGAGGCTGCGGGAGCTAAATACATGCTCTGCACCCGTGACAACACCCGCATTTTCTATGCCCCCACCAGCTCGCCACCCACCATCCCTTGCCCGCGCTGTGGCAACACCAACCTGATTTTCAAAACCCTCACGCTGTCTACCCCAGAAGACCGCATCGAGGCGATTTTGCGCGAACAGCGGGCTTTGCGAACTTCGATTGAAGACCTGCTGCTCTATCTAAAACGCAAGCTGGGGCCATAAAGAGTTATACCGGCTTCAGGATAAAAGCTATCCGGGTATCCACCCACTAAGTTTCTCCAGGGTAAGTCTGCTACCCCGACTGAGAGAGAAGGAGAGCGACATCAGGAGATGCGCCCAGCGCATAGC
>JADMIM010000063.1 GCA_015478585.1 Thermaceae bacterium
GTCTGGCGCAGCTCCTGCACCAGTTGCAGGCGCTCCAGAGAGTTGCGGTCTTGCTCGGGGTCGTAGACCGCCACGCCAATTTTGCCCTGTTTGGCCTGATACATCGCCACGTCGGCGGCCCTGGCTAGCTCATTGAGGGTCTCGCCGTGTTCGGGGTAGAGGGCCACCCCCAAACTCCCCAGCACGTGCAGGGAGTGGTCGCCCACTATGAAAGGGGCGTTGAACACGCTCAAAATTCGCCGCGCCGCGACCTGGGCGGTGGCCCGGTCGGCGCTCGAGAGCAAAACGGCGAACTCATCGCCGCCCAAGCGGGCCAGAATATCGCCCTGGCGCAGCTCGGTTTTGATGCGCCCGGCAACCTGATGCAGCAAATCGTCCCCGGCCCCATGACCCAGGGTGTCGTTGACCATCTTGAAGTTGTCCAGATCCAGGTAAATCAGGGCTGGGGTGTCGTGCTTGCGGCGGTCAGAAACCAACAGGCTCTCGGCTTCCTCCCACAGCTTGCGGCGGTTGGGCAGGTCGGTGAGGGGGTCGTGGTAGGCCAGGTATTCGATGCGGGCTTGTTGGCTTTTGCGTTCTCCAACATCGCGTACGGTCATCATGATCTGTTTGCCGGTGGGCATCTCCACCAACACCCCTTGGGCCTCGACCTCGAGTACCGCCCCACTTTTGTGCAGCGCTTTAACCTCCTCGAAGCCATCGTGCTCTCCGGCCAGAATGCGTGCGATGCGCTCGGCTACCCTGGGTAGGGAGTCGGGGTGGATGAACTGGGTGATAGGCTGCCCCACCACCTCCTCCAGGCGCTCGTACCCCATCGAGGCCAGCCCTATAGGGTTGACGTAGAGGAGCTTGGAGCCGTCATACAGGGCGATAGAGTTGGGCAGGGTTTCCAGCAGGGTGCGGTAGAGCAACTCCTGCTGGCGCAGGTCTTCGTACACTTGCGCCCGGTCTAAGGAGAGGTTGAGCTGAACCGCGACCTGCTCTATTAGGGCCAGGTCGCGCTCGTCCAGGGTGGCCCCGCCCACCAGCAGCACCCCCTTCACGCTGCTTCGCGCTAGCAACGGGACAGCGACGCGCTCGGGGAGTTTTTCTCGTTCGACCACGGTCTGGCCCATCCGGGCCGCTCTGGTCACCATCTCGAGTTCGGTGGAGACCTCTTCCACAGCCGGTTCCGAGCCTACGGGGTTGAGTTGTCCGCTGGGTGGTTGGCTAAGGTAGCTGGTCACGGTGCGAAAGCGGGGATAGGCCGCCAATAGCTTGACCACCTGTCCCATCAAGGCGCTGGGCTCGAGGCTCGAGGCCGCGTCACGCACCCGCGAAAGCAGCACCAGCTCGAGGGCTTGCCTGCCGGTCTGGGCCTGGCTACCCACCAGGGCATTTTCGGCGACCAGGCGGCGGTCAAACTGAAGGCGAAACAACCCAATCGCCAAGCAAGCCACCAGCCCCGAGCCTGTCACCAACCCTACCGCCTCCAAGAGTTCCTGATCCCAGCTGGCATGTACCCAGGCCAGCAGGCCCACCTGAACGCCAATATTCAGCAGCCCCACCAATATGGCCCCACCCAGCCCCAAGGCCCAACTCAGCAGCAGCAGGGCCGGTAGGGACAGCACCATCAGCAAATCGCCCAGGCGCGGATGCAAATGGGGAAAGGCCATGGCATAGGCCCCTAATAAAACCAACCCGGCGACCAGCTCGAGCCGCCGTGTTTGTAGCCAATATCGCAGCCGTTCAATGTTCACTGCCCCGCTCCAAGTTTTGTTAAGGTGCAACTACACGACACCATGAGTCTACCAGCAAAGCCCGCCGATTGTCGCGGCATCTGGACAGGCCAGCAAGGCCCCACAAAAACCCCCCGCAGGGCGCGGGGGGCTCGAGTACGCTTGGGATTTACTTGGTCTGAGTGGCAATGTTTACTTAGTCTGAATGGCGATACTGGTAATGCCAACCGCAGAAGTGATGGTGCGTCCGAGGGTCAATGTGGTCGTGCCCGGAATCAGCTCGTTCACCGAGCCGGTGTTGTTGCCATCGGTGCCTACCCACACGTGGCCTTGCTTGTCCACGGTCAGGCCCGCCGCCTTGGCGATACCGGTATTGTAGGTCGCGCCGATAGTTGCGTTGCCGGTAGTGGCATTGGCTCCGTTCGAGAAAGGCAACTCGAATACCGAGCCTGCGGTGTAGTCGGTGGCCCACAACGAGTTGCGGCCTGCATCGTAGGCCAGGCTGAACACGTCGGGAGTGCCCGCCAGGGTCAGCTCGAGGTTAGGTGTGACCGTTTCAGGAACATTATCTACCGCATAGGTGTCTCCGCTATCAACCACGGTAGCAGTATCGTTAGCGTTTTTGCAGGTCAGAGCCGAAGTGGGGATGCGGGAAATCTTGGTGTTCGAGGCTACCCACAAGTTGCCTGCTGCGTCGAAGCTCAAAGCCCGCACGTTGGTGAGGGAGCCGTCCGAGGCAGTGTAATAGCGCTGGTAGATTTGCAGCGTCTTATTGTCCGGGTTCGGTGAAGGAGGAGCCGATATAACTATAGTGTGCGACTTGCCCTGTGTCAGCGCTGCTGCCGAGTAGCACAGCAGCCCACTCGGTTGGGCCGCTTGAACCGGGGGGCCAGCCAATGAAGCATGACCCTTTACTGCGACCCACAGGTCTCCATTGCTGGCGAAGGCCAGATCGGAGATAACGGCGGGTTGGTCTGCGTAGGAAGTGATGATGGTAAAGGGCTGATTGGTCGCGTTGTCGGTTGCATTGGGGTTGAACGCAGTAGTCGAGTTAATCCCGTTGTAGCTGGCAGCCGGATAAACATCAATCCTGTCGCAGGAACTACCTCCGGCGCAAACTGTGGTGGCATTGCGCTGGCGGGCTATATAGAAGAATTTGGCCGGGTCGAAAGCGATACGGATTTGCGCAGGGTTCACACCGGTTTCAGGGGCGAAAGTGTTGGCAATAAAGCTGAGAGGAGTGGTGTTATCGAAATCATCGCCAAGTTCGGCCTGAATCAGGTCGCTGCCCGTTAGTTGACCGTTGCCCATAGCGAACAGCCAGCCACCAGCATTGGTCTTGGTCACGGCCAGGCTTGCCGAGGTCTGACCAGCGAGAGAGCTAACCCCGGCGCTTGTGGCGTAGGTATTGACCGTCGAGAGCACCTGGGCAGTAAGGGTATAGGCCACATCGGGAATATTGCTGAAGGTTACTCCACTGGTAGTGCCAACCTGGGTGAGAGGCGTGCCAGAAGTGGGGGTAGCGGTCACGACCAGCTTAGCGGCCTGCGTACCGCTGTAACCCGTTACGGTAACTGCCAAAGTACGTAGGGCTGCGCCGTAAGCCACGCTTGCAGCGGCCGTAGCGCCGTTGGTTACGGTAGCAGGCGAGCCCGTGACGGTGGGTGTGCTGCCATTGACGGGCGAAGCCGCGATGGTATAGGAGCCTGCGGCCAAGTCGGTCAGCGTGGTAGTAGCTGTAATGCTTCTCGAGAAGCTGCTAGGGCCGGTTACGGTGACGCTGGGGGTTACACCTGTAGGAGCAGTAACCGTGACGGTCAAAGCGCCCGAGGCTACCGCATAGGCCAGGGTGGCATTAGCAGTTGCGCCGTTGGTAACAGACACGTTGGGTACGGCAGGAGCTTTAAAGCGGTAAAGGTTGGAACCCGCAGGCGGAATATCCACACCGCTTACGGTGTAGGTGCCGATGGGCAAGCCAGAAATAGTGCCTGCACCAGTGTTAGATTTGGCGAAAGTTCCACCAGCGGTCTGGGTCGCAGTGACCTGTGGGGCAGTTACGCCGGAAGGCACACCCGTCAGGGCTACGGCAATGTTGCCCTGGCCCTGGCTATAGGTTACGTTGACCGTGATGTTTTGACCCGCAGCGACGGCTGGAGAGGGTGTGTCAATCAGAACCACATAACCCGCCGGAGGCGTATTGGAGGCCACTGTATAAGTGCCGGGAGCCAGGTAGAGGCTACCACTGGCTGAGAGGGGGCTGCCCGCTACTGCGGTGCCGCCTGAGGTTATGCTCACGCTGGGGGTAAAGCCGGTGGGAGCACCGCTGATGTTGATGGTCAGCTTGCCGTTAGAAACCGCGTAGGCCACGGTACTGGCAGTGGTTTTGCCGGTTTGTACGATAGCCGTGGAAACGGGGGCAGAATAGGTGTACCCATCAGAGCCGGTGGCATCTTTGGCGGTGAGGGTGTAGCTGCCCGGAGCGGTGGTAAGCGATTTGGTGCCGAGGGCAGTAATGGTTTGTGGCGCAGTTCCGGTTGGCCCGGTAACGGTTACGTCGGGGGTGAGGGTTATGCCGGTAGGCGCTGAAACCGTCACCGCCAGGGTTCCGGTGGTCGAACCGCCACTGCCCCCGCAAGCCGCCAGCAGCAACAACAGTGCTGCCGAAGCTGCTGCGAGCCAAGGTGCTCTTCGTGTTTTCATGTATTTGCCTCCTAAGAGAAAGAGTAAAGACTACGCCGTAAACTGCCCGTTATAGAGGTTTATGCGATGCAGGCCGCCCAAATTCGCAGCGCATTACCTCGAGGTGAGGTGGGTCTCGAGAGGACATAAGGTCTTAACGTCTAATGTAACGCAGATTAGAGCGATTAAGGTAAAAAACCTCCCGCTCAGGCTCGAGCGGGAGGACTCGGGGTGTGGGGCACAGGGCTTGTGGGCCTCGAGGGCTTTATAAACGGAAACCAGCTTGACCGACGCGGCCCAGCAAAAACATCGAGAGTAGGGTCGCGGCGGTGAGGATAATCAGCACCAGGGCAAAGCCAATAAAGCGCAGGTCGGCCCCTTCGCTCTCGTATTCCACGCTACGCGGGCGTAGCGCCAGATATAGCAGCGTGGTGACTAAAACCGCCCCGATGGTAAACAAGATTCCAAGCGTCCAGCCCAACACAGTTGCCTCCCTAGAATTATATTACTCCTGGCTTGACAGCTTCCACGCGCCCAGCATGGCCTGTAAGCTACCCTTCAAGCCTATCAGACCCAGGGCATAAGTGGGTATGCCCGCCGCCCAACCCAGCGCTCCCAAAGCCGCCAGGCCAGAGTTCGCCGCAGGCTTTGAGCGGGTTTGGGCCAAGGGTGGAGCTTCCCAGGGCGCGTAGGCACGGGTTTCGTGGTAGCTGAAGTGGGGCCGCACCTCGACCTCGAGCCGCCTCGCCTGGCGGGGGTCGTCCCAGGCTGCCCAGATTCCCTCGGCAGTTTCCTTGCCGCCTGCAAAGCTCGAGCCGATGCCCTCCCCCGGCTCAATCAGCAGGGCATAGCGTGGGCTGGCCCAGTACAGTGCCCTGGCAAACGGCGGCGAATACCCCGGTGAGGCATCCAGCCCCAAAACCAGGCGGCCCTTGGAGTCTTTTGGGAGTGCCGCCAGGACTTCGGCGGCGTGGGCTTTGGCTGTCCACAGCAACACCGTTTCGCCACCTGTGGCTCCCTCCAGGTAAGCGTAAAAAGTGCCGTACTCGTCCTCGAAAGTGCGGGTGCGCTGGGTGAGTTGGCCCTCGAGCCAGTCACTCAGGTCGGCCTGGGGGGTGGTAAGGCTCATCGAGCATCTAGCATACGCCTGAAGAGGGAAGTGCAGAGGGCTAAAGGCTAGACGCAAGACGCTAAACGTCTAACGACTAAGGTTTAAGGTCGAAGGCTCAACAACCTAAAAATACCAACTGCGTCCCAGACGGTGTTTCTTGATAAGGCAATTATGCTGTCCTGGTGTAGCTTTTGACCTTTCTGCATTTAGCGTCTAGCCTTTAGCCCTCTGCATACGATGCTTTACTTGATGCCTGCGTATAATTCAAACCATGCGCGAAGAAATTGATGTCATCGAGCTAGGTGGGGTGGAGGTCTACCTCGAGGACACTGGCGCCCAAAATGCCCCGGCAATTGTCGTGCTGCACGGGGGGCCAGGAGGTTCAGCCTATCCCTTGCGGGAGGGTTTTGGCGACGAACTGGGGAATTTCCGGGTGCTCTACTTGGATCAGCGTGGCTCAGGGCGTAGCCCGGAGTTGCCTGCGGAGGCCCGTTTCTTTACCCTGGATGCCCTGGTCAACGATCTCACAGCCCTGCGCGAACACCTAGGACTGGACTCCTGGACACTTCTGGGGCATGGCTTCGGGGCGGTAGTGGCCCTCGAGTATGCCCGCCGCTCCCCCACAACCAGCGAAAACCTGGTGCTGATTAACCCCTGGAGCAACTTTCCTTGGTTGGCCGGGCAGCTTTACCGGGCTTCGCTGGAGTTGCGTGGGCTGGCCCCAGAAGTAGAAGCTCCCAACCGCCAACAGCGAGCAGAGCCCGCCAACCAACAGCGAGCAGAGCTTACTGACCCCACAGCCTTGCTGAATGAGGCTTTTGCTCAGCTCGAGCCCAAGGCGGTTTTTGACCACTTGATGTTTCCCAGTGCCCATAGCCGCATGGAATACGAATGGCTGGCCGAAGGCGCGGGCATCGTGGGGGCCGATGGGCCAGGGCAAATGTTCGTGAGAAATGGGCTGTGGCGGCTGGACTATACCCCCTATCTAACCGAGCTTCGCCTGGAACCCTCGGTGATTGTGGGCACACTCGATGGCACAGCCTATCCCGAGGCACTAACCATCGCCGACTTGACCGGGGGGGGGCGGATCGAGGTGGTTCTTGGAGCAGGTCACTACCCCTGGATTGACGAGCCCTATGCGTTTAGCGAGGCCCTGCAAATCAGCCTGGAAAACCCATAAGTATCAAGTTCACCCAGATAGATTACGGCTAGTTTATCGCGGTTTCCGCTATTTTTGCCGCTACTCATGGTGGCAAAAAGGAGCTGGGTACGGTCTTTCTAAGCAGGTGGATTGTCCTGTTTTTTCTGAAAACCGCTCTATTTTGAAGAGCCCTGCAAATGCAGTTGAAGTCTCGCAAGGCAAGCAAAAAGATCGGGAGCCGTATAGCTCCCGATCTAAAGGCTGGTGTTTAGTTTTAGTCCACCAGTTCAACCAGCGCGAGCTGGGTTCCGTCGCCCCGGCGACGCTCGGCCAGCTTGAGAACTCGAGTGTATCCACCCGAGCGGGCAGCATATTTAGGGGCAATTTCATCGAAGACCTTCTTGACCAGCTTGGGGTCGTGAAGGTCGCGCAGCACCAAGCGGCGGGCCGAAAGGTCGCCGCGCTTGGCGATGGTAATCAGGTGTTCCACAAAGCCGCCAAGTTCCTTGGCCTTAGGGATGGTGGTGGTGATTCGCCCGTGAGTGAGCAAGTTCTTGGCCTGGTTGCGAGATAGGGCCAGGCGGTGCGAAGAGTTGCGGTTGAGTTTTCGTCCAGAGTTGAGGTGGCGCATGGGTTCTCCTTCGGAGAGGTCTCAGGTCTCAGGTCTCAGGCCACAAAGACCTGGGACTTGTGACTTGCGACCTCAGTCCCTCATCACCAGACCGTGCTGGTTGAGGCAGTCCTTGATTTCTTGCAGGCTGCGGTCGCCGATGCCCGGCACCTTCTTGAGTTCGCGCTCGGAGAGGGCCAAGAGGCTTTCTACGCTCTCGATACCCTCCTCCTTGAGGTTGTGCAGCACGCGGGTGGTAAGGCCCAAGTCGTCTAAGGTGAGGCCCACCCCTCGAGCAGGCGCAGCCGCAACGCTGGGAGTTGTAGCAGGAACCGGAGCTGCCGAGGTGGCTACGGTGGTGGGTTTCTCTATACGCAGTACCGGCGACTGGTCAAAAAACCCGAGCTGCTCACGCAAAATACCCACCGACTGTTGCAAGACCTCTATTGGCGAGACCGAGCCATCCGTCCAGATGCGCAGGGTCAGCTTGTCGAGGTCGGTGCGCTGACCCAGACGGGTATCCTCGACCTGGTAGGCCACGCGGCGTACCGGCGAGTAGAGGGCATCTACAGGAATCGAGGAGATGCGATCTTTGATACCGTGCTTCTCGGCGGGGACATAACCGGTGCCCTCGTCTACACGAATCTCCATCACCAGCTTGCCCTTTTCATCGAGGGTAGCAAGGTAGAGATCGGGATTCATGATTTCGGCATCAGAGCCGACCTCGAGGTCGCGGGCATAGACCGTCTTAGGGCCGCTAGCCCGCAGGGTGAGGGTCTTGGGGCCAGTACCGGGGTTATGAAACTTCACCACGAGTTCCTTGAGGTTGAGGATGAGCTGAATGGCATCTTCCTTGACCGCAGGGATGGTGGAAAACTCGTGCAATACATCCTCGATGTATACGCTGGTGACAGCCGTGCCAGGAATCGAAGAAAGCAAAATCCGGCGCAAGGGGTTACCCAAGGTCACGCCGAAACCGCGCTCGAGCGGCTCCAGCACGAACTCGCCGTAGTTCCCATCAATACGGGCATTGAACACTGGGGCTTTGGTCTTGGTGGTTTCCAAAATTTCCTCCTTCGGAGGGATGAAAGCAGGGAGATAAAGGATAACCGATGAAGGATGAAGGCAAAACCTTGGCCTTGATCCTTTATCCGCTATCCTTCATCCTCCTCTATTACCTCGAGTAAAACTCAATCACCAACTGCTCGTTGACCGGTAGAGAAAGCATCTCGCGCTCGGGCACGCGCAAAAAGCGCCCACTCATGGTGTCTGCATTGAACTCGAGCCAGGGAAAGGTCTTGCGTCCCTTGAAGCGCTCGATGTTGTGGGTGATGAATTCGATTTTTTTAGCCTTCTCCGACACCTTCAGCTCGTCACCCTGACGCACCCGGTAGCCCGGAATCGTGACCCGCTTACCATTGACCAGCACGTGACCATGGCGCACAAACTGTCGAGCCTGGCGGCGGGTGCTGGCGATGCCGATGCGGAAAACCACGTTGTCCAAGCGGCTCTCGAGAAGTTGCAGGAACACCGTGCCGGTTACGCCTTCGCGCTTGCTGGCTTCTTGGAACAAGTTACGAAACTGGGTTTCCGATACATCGTAGATAAAACGTAGCTTCTGCTTTTCGCGCAACCGCACCGAGTAATCGGAAGGGCGACCCTTGCGCTTCTGACCGTGCTGACCAGGAGCATAGGGGCGGCGGTCGAGAAACTTCTGGACTTTCTCGGTTTCGGCTACATTTACGCCCAGCCGCCGGGCAATTTTTACAATCGGACCACGATAACGACCCATGTACGCATACCTCCTACAAACGGGTTCCCGAGTAGAGCGTGATGAAACCGGGAACCCCTAAGGTTCATCACAGCTATAAAACTTACTTGCCCTGGGTTTTGCGGAACTTTTTGCGCAGGCGGCAGCCGTTGTGGGGCAGTGGGGTATCATCTACAATCGAGCGCACCTGGATGCCACTGGCTTGCAGCGCACGGATAGCCTGCTCGCGGCCCGCACCCGTCCCCCGCACCACCACATCTACACTGTTCATGCCGAAACCCTGGGCCTTCTTGGCCGCGTCCATGGCTGCTAGCTGAGCCGCATAAGGCGTACCCTTGCGGCTGCCCTTGTAGCCAATCACCCCACCCGACGACCAGGTGACAGGATGACCGTCACCATCGGTAATGGTGACAATGGTGTTGTTATAGGAGGCGTGGATAAACGCCCGCCCTGCCGAAACATTGCGTTTGACCTTCTTCTTACGTGAGGTGCTTGCTTTTTTCTCAGCCATACTCTCCTCTTTCGCCCCGACTAAAGTGGTGTCAGAGCCTACTGTCCAGGAGTCTCAACTGGCGTGTACACGATGCCTTGGCATCTACGTTCCAGCTTTATGGACATTTACCGGTCAACGTTTACTTCCTGGCAACCTTCTTTTTACCTGCCACGGTCTTGCGGGGGCCTTTGCGGCCACGGGCGTTGGTGCGGGTACGCTGACCCCGCACAGGAAGCCCCCGGCGGTGACGCAGACCCCGGTAGCAGCCGATGTCCATCAGGCGCTTGATGTTTCCGGCGATTTCAGCGCGGAGTTCACCCTCGAGCTTGTAGGTGTTCTCGACAAAATCGCGCAGCTTGGCAACCTCGGCCTCGCTCAAGTCCTTGACGCGGGTAGCCGGGCTGATCTGGGTGGCCTCGAGGGCCTCTTTGGCACGAGCTGGGCCTACACCATAAATGTAGCCAAGCGCGATGTCCACACGTTTATTGCGGGGAATTTCTACACCAGAGATACGAGCCATTCATTCACCTCCTTTTAGCCTTGACGCTGTTTGTGAGTGGGGTCTTCACAGATTACAAAAACTACCCCGTGACGTTTGATGATCTTGCACTTGTCGCACATTTTCTTGACCGATGCACGCACTTTCATGTCATTCCTCCGTTGGCCAGTTTTTGGTTAACCGGTGAACTATCTCCTATACACAATCCTTCCCCGGCTAGGATCGTAGGGCGTAATCTCGACTACCACGCGATCTCCCGGCAAGATTCGGATATAGTTCATGCGCATTTTGCCCGAGATGTAGCACAGGATTTCTGGGCCGTTATCGAGTTGAACCCGGAAGGTGGTGTTGGGCAGCGCTTCCGATATCACGCCCTCGGCGCGGATGGTGTCTTTTTCTTTCGCCAAGCAGTTCCTCCTATACCACAGCAGACACAGTTTTCTGGCTCCCCGTCAAAAGGCGAGGGCCAGATTCGGTGATGAGTACCGTGTTTTCGTAGTGGGCAGCTAGGTTGCCTTTACCAACGGTAGCTGTCCAGCCATCGTTCAATATTACCATTTTGGCCGGGAAAAGGGAAACCATCGGCTCGAAGGCCAGGGTCATACCGGGGCGCAGCTTGGGGCCTTTACCGGGGTCGCCGTAGTTGGGGACTTGGGGGTCTTCGTGCATTCCCCGCCCGACCCCGTGCCCGACCATCTCACGTACACACCACAGGCCATTTTGTTGCTCGACGAAGTTCTGTATCACGTGACCCACATCACCGATGCGATTGCCCGCTTTCAGATACTCCAACCCCAGCCAGAAGGCTTCCTCCGTGACCCGCAGCAGCTTTTCGGCTTCCGGGGAGACCTTGCCGATGGGGTAGGTGCGAGCCATATCGGTGGTGAAGCCCTCAAAGGTGAAAGCGAAGTCCACCTTGAGGATTTCGCCCTCCTTTAGTGGGCGTTTGCTGGGGAAGCCGTGGACGACCACGTCGTCCAGCGACATACAGGTGGCATAGTTGTAGGGTACGCTGCCACCCCCCCGGTAACCGATCTGGGGCGATTTGCCCCCCACCCGGTTCATCGCTTTATGAATGATGGTGTCCAGCTCGAGGGTCGTCACCCCCGGCTTGATGTGCGGCTCGACCTCGGCGAAAAGCTGGGCGTGCAGACGACCAGTTTCGATCATCCGCTCGATTTCCCAGGGGCTTTTGATGTTAATCGCCATATTTACTAAACGCTAGACGCAGAACGCCAAACGCTTTATACCTCCACGCCAAGCGCCGATTGGATGGACTGATATACCCCATCGGGCGTACCCAGGCCGTTGACTTCGCGTAAGGAACCGGTCTTGGTGTAGTAGTCCACCAAGGGCTGGGTCTGGGCTTTGTAGACCTCGAGGCGGTTGCGAATAGTGGCCTCGTTGTCGTCGGAGCGGCCTTCTTGCTGAGCACGGTTCAAGAGGCGTTTGACCAGCTCTTCTTCGGGAGCCGTCACCAACAAGACCCCCAGCAAAGGGGTTTTCAGGCCAGCCAGCAGCTTATCAAGGGCTTCGGCTTGGGCTTTAGTGCGTGGGAAGCCATCGAAGATAACTTTAGGGTTAGGCATAGCGGCGATTTCATCGTGTACCAAGGTCAGAATAAGATCGTCAGGCACCAAGTCGCCCCGATCCAGAATGGGCTTTACTTTTTGACCCAGCTCGGTTCCACGGGCTATGTGGCTGCGCAGGATATCGCCTGTAGAAAGCTGTTTGAAACCCATCTCGGAGGCCAGTCGCTTGGCCTGAGTACCCTTGCCTGCACCTGGAGGGCCTAAGAAAATCACCGCTTCAGCCATGCCTTACCCCTAACGAGTTCTGCCACGCAGACGGCCCTTGCTCAAGAAACCCTCATAGTTGCGCATCTGGAGCTGCGACTCAATTTGGCGCAGGGTGTCGAGGGCCACCCCCACCACAATCAGCAAACTGATGCCGGAGAAGTGGAAGGCCAGGGTGGTCACGCCAGTGACGTTTTGCATGATGGTGGGCAACACTGCCACCACACCGAGGAAAATTGCACCCCATAGGGTCAAGCGGGAAACGATGTGCTCCAAAAACTTCACCGTGGGGTCACCAGGGCGGATACCAGGGATGAATCCACCGTACTCACGCAGGTTTTCCGAGATGCGCCGGGGGTCGAACTGTACGGCGGTATAGACGTAAGTGAAAGCCACAATTAGCAACACTTCAATAAGCAGGCCAGAGGTATTGCGGGGGTTGAAGAAATTGGCGATAGCTTGAGCGAACGGCGAGTTCTGGAAAGCTGGAACACCGCTCAAGAAAAGCGGAACCTGCAAAATCGCCGCCGCAAACACGATAGGAATAACCCCTGCGGCGTTCAGCTTGATGGGGATGTAAGTGGCCTGACCGCCAAACACCTTGCGCCCGACCTGCTTTCTCGCATACTGCACCGGAATGCGCCGTTCGGCTTGCTGAATGGCCGCCATAAAACCAAACGCCACCACCACAAAAGCCAGGAAGATTAGCAGGGCAATCAGGTTGATTTCACCGGTGCGAACCAGGCCAAACGTGCGGCCCAACTGCGGCAGCCAGCTTGCTACAATACCCGCAAAAATCACCATGCTGGTGCCGTTACCAATGCCATATTCGGTAACGCGCTCAGCCATCCACAAGAGCAGGGCGATGCCCGCCACCTGGGTGACGACCACCACGAAGCGAAAGAAGAAACCCGGCTCCCAACCAGGCAGCAGGAAAGCCCCGGCGTTGGACTCGAGGAAAGTCACCGCCAGGAACAAGCCCTGCACCGCACCCAGCGCAATGCCTGCGATGCGGGTATATTGCTGGATTTGCTTCTGGCCTTCGGGGCCTTCTTTTTGCAGCTTCTCGAGGCTGGGAATCACTGTCACCAGAAGCTGCATGATGATGCTAGCGGTGATGTAGGGCATGATGCCCAGAGCAAAAATCGAGAACTGCTCGAAGTTGCCACCGCTGAAGAGGTTGACCAAACCCAATGCACTGCCCGCCTGAGTGCCCAGGAAATCACGGATTTTGGAGATATCCACCCCCGGCGTGGGGATAAAGTTCCCCAGCCGGTACAGCGCCAGTACGAACAGCGTAAACAGGATGCGTCTACGCAGTTCGGGGATTACAAGCGCGGAGCGGAAGGCTTGAAGCATCGCTAGGCTCCCTTGGACTCGAGGACAACCGCTTCGCCACCGGCAGCCTTAAGCTTCTCGGTAGCAGCTTGGGAGAACTTATGGGCGTGAACTTTTATAGCACTGGCCTCCCCCTGAGCCAACACCTTTACCGGGTAGCCAGGACGCACCAGACCAGCTTTGACCAGGGTTTCAGGGCTTACCTCCCCGGAGGTGAAGTGCTTGGCAATCAGGCCAATGTTCACTACCTGATACTCGACGCGGGCAATTTCGCCGGGAACCTGACCGGCCATGCCACGCTTGGGCAGGCGCATTAACAAAGTGGAGCGTCCACCCTCGAAGCGGGCCGAGTTTTTGAGGCCACCTGAGCGGGAAGCCTGGCCCTTGTGACCGCGCCCAGCGGTCTTGCCGTGACCCGAGCCGGGGCCACGGGCTACACGCTTTTTGCGCTTATTGGCCCCTTCGTTGGGCTTGAGATCGGAGAGTTTCATTGCATCACCTCAATAAGGTGCGCCACCTTGCGAATCTGCCCGCGCATGGCGGGATTGTCCTGAATTTCGCGGACACGGTGCATTTTGGTCAGGCCCAGTACCTTGAGGGCTGCTTTCTGGTCGTGAGGATAACCAATCGGGCTTTTGACCAGTCGAACTTTGAGGGTCGCCATAGAGTCGCCGTCGCGGGGCTACTGAGCCGCCGCCTGGGCCTCACCTCCCTCGGGTTTGCTCTTGCGCAGGCGCTTTACATCGTCCCAGGTCTGGAGTTGGCGCAGGGCCTCGAGGGTGGCATATGCCTGGTTGACGTAGTTGCGCGAGCCGAGTTCCTTGGTCAGGATATCGGTAATGCCCGCTAGCTCGAGGATGGCGCGGGGAACTTTACCGGCGATTACCCCTGTACCCGGTGCGGCGGGCCGCAGCAGGATGGTCGAGGAACCCCAAGTCACGGTGATCTCGTGGGGAATGGTGCCGCCCTTGAGGGGTACGTCAATCATGGCCCGGCGGGCGTAGTTGTTGGCCTTCTGCACGGCCACTGGAACTTCCTTGGCCTTGCCCAAACCCAGTCCCACGCGGCCCTGACGGTCACCCACAGCGACAAGCGCCCCGAAACGGAAGCGCCGCCCACCCTGATAGGTTTTAGAAGTGCGGCGCACTTCGATCATCTTCTCTTCAAAATCAGTTTCAGGCATTCCAAACTCCTTAAGCAGAGGGCGGAGGGCACAGGGCAGAGGGCCTTTTTAGCACTCAACTCTTTGCACTCTGCTCTCGGCTAGAACTGCAAGCCCCCTTCGCGGGCACCGTCAGCTAGGGCTTTGACACGCCCGTGGTATTTGAACGAACCCCGGTCGAAGACCACGGCGGTGATGTTTTTGGCCCTGGCGGCTTCGGCGATAGCTTGGCCGACCTTTTTGGCGGTCTCGGTCTTGTTGCCGGTGAGCCCCAGAGCCAAGCTGCTGGCAGTTGCCAGGGTCTCGCCTTTGGCATCGTCAATAATCTGGGCGTAGATGTGGTGCAGCGAGCGATGAACCGATAGGCGCAGGCGACCTGAGGACTTCACAGCGTTGCGCACCCGGAACTCGCGGCGATCGGTAGTGGAAAGACGGGCCATACCTTGCTCCTTTACTTGGCCCCAGCGGCCTTACCGGGCTTGAGCTTGAGGGTTTCATCGGCGTAGCGGATACCCTTGCCGTGATAGGCATCGGGTTTGCGCACTTCACGCAGGTTGGCTGCGACTTGACCGACGAGTTGCTTGTCAATCCCGCGCACCACCACTTTGGTGGGTTCGGGCACTTCAAAGGTGATGCCTGCGGGCGGGTTGACGACCACGCGGTGGCTGTAGCCCACGGTCAGCTCGAGGTTCTTTCCCTGGAGCTGGGCGCGGTAGCCCGTACCGCTAATCAACATTTCTTTAGCAAAACCGCCAGAAACCCCCTGAACCGCATTGGCAATGAGGGTGCGGGTCAGGCCATGGAGGCTCTTGTGGGTGCGGCTGTCCGAAGGACGACCAATCGTTAGCGAGCCGTTCTCACTCTTGACCTGCATCTCGGGGTTGTAGGTCACGCTCAACTCACCCTTAGGGCCTTTGACTTTGACCTGTCCACTGCTTACATCGGCAGTGACACCTTTGGGTAAGCCAATAGGAAGTTTTCCGATGCGGCTCATTACCACACCTCGCAGACGACTTCGCCGCCCACACCGAGCTTGCGCGCTTCGCGGTCGGGCAGCAGACCCTTGGAAGTCGAGATAATGGCCAGGCCAAGCCCGCGACGCACGTTGGGCACGTTCTCAGCACCCACATAGACCCGTCGCCCAGGGCGTGAGACCCGCTGGATATGCTGGATCACCTGTTCGCGGCGGGGGCCATACTTGAGAAACAAGCGCAGGAAGGGCTTGCCCTCATTTTCATGGCGCTCCACCCCCTTGAGGAAGCCTTCTTTGACCAGGATGCCCGCCACCTGCTCTTTGAACTTGGAGGCTGGGACATCCACACTTTCTTTGCGAACCACGAGCCCGTTGCGGATTCGAGTCAGCATATCGGCTATCGGATCACTAAACATCGTTGATTCTCCTTCTTCTCAGATTGGGCTGTTTTGGGGTTGAGCGTTTGCGAGGCCAGGTCTTGGCTAAAACTGCCAACCGTCCAGCTTAGAACGCTCTCAGCACCATCTGAAGGGCTAATCGTGCGGTATCGGAAAAAACTTTCCGACCAACAAGATTGCCTTACCAGCTCGCTTTCTTCACGCCAGGAAGCTGACCCTTGTGGGCCATCTCGCGGAACTGAAGACGGGAAAGGCCAAAATAACGTAGGAACGCACGCGAACGGCCGGTTACCGCACAGCGGCTTTTGTGGCGGGTGGGGCTGGCATCGCGGGGAAGCTCGGCCAGACCAGTGTAATCGCCCGCAGCTTTGAGCGCAGCCCGCTGGGCAGCGTATTTGGCGACGGTCTTTTGCTTGCGTTTCATCTTTTCTACTTGAGACTTCTTTGCCATGTATTCACCTCCTTTCTTTGACCCTACGAAACTCCTGGAACTGCAAGGTTGACTTCCTCTGTTAGCTGTTTGGTCGGTTTGCCAGCGAGTTTCGTAGGGAACCCTGTAAACCCCAAACAACTCCAGTTTACTTACGGAAGGGGAAGCCGAGCAGCTCGAGGAAAGCCTTGGCCTCTTCGTCGTTCTTGGCGGTAGTCACAACGGCAATGTCCATACCGCGCACCGCGTCCACCATGTCGAAGGTAATCTCCGGGAAGATGGCCTGCTCGCGCAGGCCGAGATTGTAGTTACCGCGTCCATCAAAGCTGCCAGGGTTCACGCCACGAAAATCACGGATGCGGGGCAGGGCGATATTGAGAAGCTTCTCGGCGAAAATCCACATCCGGTCGCCGCGCAGCGTGACCCGCAAGCCAATGGGCATCCCCTGACGCAGCTTGAAGTTGGAGATAGATTTCTTGGCCTTGGTCACGGCGGGCTGCTGCCCGGTGATAATGGCAAGCTCCTTACCGGCTTTCTCGAGAATCCGGCTGTCTTCCTTGGCCTCACCCAAGCCCTGGTTAACCACAATTTTGACCAAACGTGGGGCTGCCATAACGTTGGTATAACCAAAGCGCTTGATCAACTCGGGGCGAACCTGCTCGTTGTACTGCTTCTTGAGTGCGATCTCTAATGCCATACGAACCCCTAGTTGCTGTCCAACACACCGCCACACTTGGCGCATACGCGAACTTTTTTGCCGTCATCTAGCAGTTTTTTGCGGATGCGGGTGGGCTTCTCACAACTCGGGCAGATGGGCATCACCTTGGAGGCGTGCAGAGGAGCTTCCTGCTCGATGAAACCACCCTGAGGGTTGCGGGGGTTGGGGCGCACGGCCTTCTTGATGATGTTAACCCCCTCGACCACCACCATGCCCTCGCCGGGCATGACGGATTTAACTTTTCCGGTGGCTCCGCGCAAGCCCTCTCTGCCCGAGAGAACCACTACGTTATCACCTTTCTTGACGTGTACCTTCATGATTCCTCCAACCTAATCGCTTTTCCTGGGATAGCTAGGGATTTCTTCCCATGCTCAAGCACCAAATAGTGAGTATAGCAAAATCCTTGAGAAAAAGCATCCTCTCGCTGTTTTTCCTCCCCCCTTGCGGGGGAGGGGAGGGTGGGGGGGGTGAGCGCAGCGAATGCCTTTTGGTACTGCGAAAGTCAAAAGCCCCTCACCCCAAGTGACTCGCGGACAGGCCGCTGTCCCTAGCGGCCTGCTCGTCTGCGTCCCCTCTCCCGAAAGGAGAGGGGCTAAAGAACCTCGGGGGCCAGCGAGACGATTTTCATGAAGCCGCGCTCGCGCAGTTCTCTCGCTACAGGGCCGAAGACTCGAGTGCCACGGGGCTCGTTCTGGGGGTTGATGAGAACAGCGGCATTGGTATCGAAGCGGATGCTGCTGCCGTCACCGCGCTTGATTTCCTTGGCCGTGCGCACCACCACAGCCTTGACCACTTCGCCTTTTTTGACCATTCCCCGGGGGATGGCTTCCTTGACCGAGGCCACGATTACATCACCCACGCCAGCATATTTGCGGTAGTGGCCCCCCATCACCCGGATACAAGCGATTTTGCGGGCTCCGGTATTGTCGGCGACCTCTAAAACAGTTTCCTGCTGGATCATGCCTTACCACGCTCCTTGCGGGTTTGGTAGCGCTCCACCAAGTCGCTGCGGCCTTCCTCGAGGCGCTTGACCACCACATATTTCTTGTTCTTAGAGATGGGAGTGGCCTCGCGAATTTCCACCACATCACCAGTCTTGAATTCGCCTTTCTCGTCGTGGGCCAGGTATTTCTTGGACTGCTTGATGACCTTGCCGTAGATAGGGTGCTGCATCTGGCGCTCGACCAATACGCTTACCGTCTTCTGGGCCTTGTCGCTCACGACCACGCCGGTTAGTACTTTTCTAGGCATTGCTACTCCTTTCTGCCAATAGCCGATAGCTAAACTCATTTTGAGGTCTCGAGCTATCAGCTATTTTGGCTATTAGCTATCAGCTTTCTTGGCGCGGCTCGAGGGCTTTTTAGCTGCTAAAGCAGCAGGCTTGGGGGCAGATTTCCGGGTGGGCTTTTCGGAGGCCACTTCGATACCTTTGGCTTTTTCACCCAACACCGTCAGCATCCGGGCTACTGCACGTTTGGCCTCGGAAACGCGGTGGTTTTTATCAAGCTGACCAATGCTGGCCTGAAAACGCAGCTCCATCAACTCTTTTTTGGAATCCTGCACCCGCTTTTGCAAGTCGGCCGCACTTAGCTTGCGCAAATCACTGGGCTTCGTCATAGGCATCGCGCTTCACCACCTTGGTCTGCATAGGCAGCTTGTGTCCAGCCAGACGCAGGGCTTCCCTGGCCTGCTCCTCGGTCACACCGCTGACCTCGAACATGACGCGGCCTGGTTTGACCACCGCCACGTAACCCTCAACGTTACCCTTACCCTTACCCATGCGGACTTCCAGGGGTTTTTTGGTGAAGGGTTTGTCGGGGAAGATACGGATGAAAATCTTGCCACCCCGGCGGAAGTGGCGCACCATCGCCACACGCGCGGCCTCAATCTGTTGGCTGGTAACCCAGGTGGGCTCCAAACTCACCAGGCCGTACTCACCAAAGGCCACGTAGTCGCCGCCTTTGGCGGTTCCACGCATCCGGCCCCGGTGGGCCTTGCGATACTTCATGCGCTTAGGCATCAACATGGCTACTGACCTCCCTCAGCCGAGCCCGACTTGCGCACCGCCGAGCGGCGGCGGGGCTTGCCATCCTCACGCTTGGGTGCAGTCGGACGGGCAGCAGGTGCGGCACCGGGTGTGACCTTCTTGCCACCGATGACTTCACCCTGAAAGACATAGGCTTTTATACCCAGCGAGCCATAGGTGGTCTGGGCCCTGGCAGTACCGTAGTCAATATTGGCGCGGAGGGTGTGGAGCGGTACCCGGCCTTCGGCAGCCCACTCCACTCGAGCCTGTTCGGCCCCGCCAATGCGCCCCGAGACCACGATTTTGGCTCCTTGCGCACCAGATTCACGCACGCGCTGTACAGCCTGCTTGATGCTGCGGCGCACCGCGAAGCGACGCTCGATCTGCTCGGCGATGCGCTGGGCCACCAGCGGCGCGGAGAGGTTGGGGTTGCCCACTTCCTGCACGTTCAGGGTCACGGTTTTGCCGGGGAACTTGTTCTGTAGCACTTCGCGCAGGCGTTTGATGGTCTCGCCGCCGCGTCCAATCACCACGCCGGGCTTGGCGGCGTAGACGGTCACGGCGATGTTGTCGGCGGCACGTTCGATTTCGATGCGGGCCAGCCCGGCAGGGCGCAGTTCCTTCTCGATGAGCGAGCGTACTGCACGGTCGTCCACCACAGTCTTGGCATAGGACTTTTTGCTGGCGTACCAGCGCGACTCGAACTCGCGGGTGATACCCAGGCGCAAGCCATTCGGGTTGATTTTATTTCCCATCTTTTTCCCCCACGACGATAGTGATATGGCTGGTGCGCTTTTTGATCTGGTCGGCGCGGCCACGGGCGCGGGGCATCACCCGCTTGAGGCTGGGGCCTTCATCCACAAAGGCCGCCTTGACGAAGAGTTGATCTTCGAGCATGTCGAAGTTGTTGATGGCGTTGGCCGAGGCACTCTCGAGCACCTTGGTGATGGGCTCGCTGGCGCGGTGCGGGGTGAACTTGAGGATGGCTTTGGCCTCCTCTATTCTCTTTCCCCGAATCAAGTCCACCACCAAGCGAACCTTCTGGGGCGACTGGCGCACGTAACGGGCACTGGCTTTGGCTTCCATGTCTCCTCCTTTACTTGGTGGCGGTCTTGGCCTCGCGGCTGTGACCTCGGTAGGTGCGAGTGGGCGAGAACTCACCCAGTTTGTGACCTACCATCTGCTCGGTGACATACACCGGGACGTGCTGTTTGCCGTTGTAAACCGCCAGGGTGTGCCCAATCATCTCAGGCACGATGGTGCTACGGCGGCTCCAGGTCTTGATCACCCGCTTCTCGTTCTTGGCGTTCATCGCCTCGACCTTATCGAGCAGGTGATTGTCCACGAAGATTCCTTTTTTTACGCTGCGCGGCATAAATCACTCCTCTCTACTTGCGCCGAGCGACGATGAATGCGCTCGAGGGCTTCTTCTTCTTACGAGTCTTGAGGCCCTTAGCCTGTTGGCCCCAGGGCGAGACCGGCGGACGACCACGCGGGGTGCGGCCCTCGCCGCCACCGTGGGGGTGATCCACTGGGTTCATCACGCTACCACGCACATGGCCTTTACGGCCCTTGTGGCGGTTGCGCCCGGCCTTACCGATCACGATGTTCTTGTGGTCGCCGTTGGAAACGGTACCGATGGTGGCGTAGCTCTCGGCGTGTACCCGGCGCAGCTCGCCCGAGGGCAACCGCAGAATTACATAATCGCCTTCGCGGCCCTGCACTTGAACCCCAGTTCCAGCGCTGCGGGCCATCTTAGCCCCCTTGCCGGGCTCGAGTTCGACAGCGTGAATCACCGTACCTACCGGGATAAAGCGCAGGGGAAGCGCGTTGCCTACGGCGACGGTAGCCTCAGGGCCACTCACCACCTGGGTGTCTACAGTCAGGCTATCGGGGGCCAGGATGTAGCGCTTCTCGCCATCTTTGTAGAAGAGCAAGGCGATACGGGCGGTGCGGTTGGGGTCGTACTCGATGGCTGCAACCCTGGCTGGAATCCCGGCCTTGTCGCGGCGGCGGAAGTCAATGATGCGGTAGAGCTGCTTGTGCCCGCCGCTGATAAACCTGCTCGTGGTGCGCCCCTGGTTGTTGCGTCCGCCGGTTTTGGGCATCGGCGTGGTGAGCGACTTCTCCGGCTTGGTCTTGGTGATGTCAGAGAAATCCGCCACCGTCATGGTGCGGCGCGAGGGGGTGTAGGGTCTGAACTTCTTAACTGGCATCCTTTACCTCACTTGATACGGACGGGCCGTAGTCGTCCTGCTTCCAAGTGGATTTTTTGCCTCTTCATCGGCTTTCGCCCGTATGGGATTGGGCGAGAAGCGCTCGGCCTCGAGGCTGAAAAAATGGGGGGGGAGAAGGAAGGAGAAAGGCAAAACAGTTCTTTCCTCTTTCTTCTTAGATCAGCCCTTCTAGGGCTTCGATCTTCTGTCCTGCGGCCACCGTCACAATAGCTTTTTTGCGGTCGACCCGCTTACCTTCAAATTTGCCCAGGCGCTTGTCTTTACCCAGGGTATTCTGGATGTTGACCCGCACTACCTTGACCTTGAACGCGGCCTCGATAGCATTGGCAATCTCAGTCTTGTTCGAGCTGGGGGCCACCCAGAAGGTGTAGGTTCCCTCGGAGAATTTGCCATAAGCCTTTTCCGAAAGCACCGGCTTCAAAATAACATCGAAGGAAGTTTTCATGCTTCACCCCCCTCGGTCTTGGCCGGGCTGAGGCGGGCTTGCAGCCCTTCCCAGGCACTGAGTTCCATCACCAAGGCTTCTTGGCGCAAGATATCGTAGACGTTGAGCCCTTCGGGAGCCAGCACCCGCACCCCGACCAGGTTGCGGGCGGCACGGACGATGTTGGCATCACTGGTGACAAGGAGGATGGTTTGGTTCTCGAGCTTGTTATCCGCTAACCAGGCCACGAACTCCTTGGTCTTGCCATTCACACCCTTGAAGCTGTCCACCAGCATCAGTTTGCCGTCCTTGGCGCGGTCGGCCAGGGCCATGCTGAGGCCCAACTTGCGCACCTTTTTAGGCAGGGTGTAGCTGTAGTCGCGGGGACGGGGGCCGAAGGTGGTGCCACCGCCCACGAAGATAGGAGCCCCAGCATCACCGTGGCGAGCCCGCCCGGTGTGCTTTTGGGCGTACATCTTCTTGCCGGTGAAGGCCACCTCGGTGCGGGTTTTGGTATTGGCGGTACCCCGACGGCGTGAAGCCAGTTGCCAGCGCACTACCTCGTATAGCACGTGTGAGTTGACCGACTCCGGCAGCGCAGCCTCGACAGTTTTTTTGCTTCCGAGCACGGGAAGGCTATAACTCATTACTTACCTCCCTTTTTGGCCGGGATTTTGGCAGTCTGGCGCACCACCACCAACGTACCGTTGGCACCGGGAACCGAGCCCTTGACCAGAATCAGGTTCTCATCGGGGAGAATGTCCACCACCTCGAGGCCCTGCATGGTGACCCGCTCGTTGCCCCAACGTCCGGGCATCTTCTTACCTTTGAAAACCCGGCCCGGAGTTTTGCGGTTGCCGATGCTGCCACCGTGGCGGTGAACCTTGTGGGCACCGTGAGAGTCGTTGCCACCAGCAAAGTTCCACTTCTTCATCACGCCAGTGAAGCCGTGACCCTTGGAAGTACCGGTCACGTCCACGACCTCGCCAGTATTGAAAATGCCCACAGTAACAGTGTCGCTCTCGGGAGCAAAGCCCCGCAGTTCCCTGAGGAACTTAACCGGCTCCACGCCGAACTTGGCGAAGTGGCCTTTCATGGGCTTGTTGACGCGCTGGGCTTTCTGAGTCTGGAAGCCGAGCTGCACGGCCTCGTAGCCGTCTTTGTCGGCAGTACGGCGTTGCACCACTGGGCACGGCCCGGCCAGGATGACCGTCACCGGTACGGCCCGGTCGTTCTTCCAGACCTGGGTCATGCCGACTTTGGTACCGAGGATGCCCTTCATCAGCGGCCTCCTACGACTTTGAGCTCGAGCTCTACGCCCGTCGGAAGGTCGAGGTTACGCAACCCCTCAATGGTCTTGGGTGTGGGGTCGGTGATATCCACCAAACGGTTATGGGTGCGCAGCTCGAAGTGCTCCCGGCTATCTTTGTGCTTGAAGGGGCCACGCAGCACAGTAAAACGGCGGATGCGGGTGGGCAGGGGCACTGGCCCCGCCACCTGGGCTCCGCTACGCCGGGCTGTTTCCACAATCTTGGCTGCCGAAGCATCCAAGCTCTTGTGGTCGAAGCCCCGAAGTTTGATTCTTATCTTTGGCATTCAGGGCTCCTTTTACTCCAGCACCTTAGCGACGACCCCAGCACCAACGGTGCGCCCACCCTCACGAA
>JADMIM010000180.1 GCA_015478585.1 Thermaceae bacterium
AGCATACAGGGCACGTCCGAACGCCCCCTCGAACTTGCTCCCCGCAAAAGCCGGAAGGTGAATCGGTTCTAAGGCTCGCAAACGAACCCGCAGTTGGCTGATGGGCAGGTCAAACTCGATCATGGCCGTAGGATACCCAGGTTCAATTGCGCCCGTTCCCGCTGATCAAGCGCAGATCGTGTAAGGTCTGTACAGCCAGATCGCGGTTAGACCCGTCCACCAAGCTGGGAATTCGAAACAAGTCAATCAGAGCCCAAAGAAATAAGCCACCAGCGGTAAACCAGTAAATAAACTGCATCCCCCATTGCCCCAAATAGGCGTAATGCAGGCCAAAGAAGAACCACAACAAATAGGTAACACCGGTACTTTTGGCCTTGCGTTGGAAGCTCTGCTCAAAAATCAGGCGGTCGTCTGGAGTGAGGTTGCTGAGGGCTTTTTGAACCAATACTTCTTTAGGGATGTTGGCCATTGTCTTCTCCTATCTTGCTTACCATCCGCGCTTCCTCGAGCCACCTTTTCCGCAGCTCCTCCGGTTCCAACACCTCCACTCGTGGCCCCCAGCTCTGCACCCACGAAAGCAACTCGAGCGGGAAGTTGTTTTTGTTCGTGCCCACGGTGATGTGCACCTCGAGGCTACCGTCAGGGTTCCTTGAATCAATGTGCAGGTTGGGGTAGCCGCCCTCTTCCACCCGGTAAGCCGCATCTTTGCGGAACCGGAGCCGAACCTCCACGGCCTTGCCCCCGCTGGTGCCCACCACACCCCAGGCGTTGGACAAGTATTTCCGAGGGTCGAAGTCGGCGGGGACGGTGTAGGCCTCGTCAGGCGTGACGTACTCGAGGTTATCCATCCGGCCCAGCTTGTAGGTGCGCAGGGCGCGGTGATACCCGTGCTCGTAACCGATGACGTAGAGGGCCAGGTTGGTGCGGGCAATCTCGATAAAGTAGATATCTACCCGGTTTTTTCGGGGGGTTCCCGAGCCGCCTGGAGCGACATAATCGAACTCGACCGTGCGCCGTTTGAACCAGGCCTCGGCGACCCGCGCCAGGGTTTCGCCTTCATCCCAGCTGGTGAAGCGCTGCTTGAGGTCTTCGGTACTCTTGAGGGCTACGCTCTGGGCGGGCTCCAGCAGCCTTCTCGCCAGCTTGTTGAGGGCCGAGAAGTAGATGGGGTTATAGCCCGGCGTGTGGTGATACAAGAGCCGTAGGGCACTGTGGGTAACCAGCACTTCCACCGGGTTCAAGTCCTGATTCTCGAGGAGTTTGTATTGAGGCGGGCGCTTTCCTTCTTCCAGCTCGACGGCCTGCAAATCCTCGAGGTAGCGCAGGGCAGTGCGCTTATCCACGTTCAGGACTCTTGCTAGCTCTGTCGCCGTGTAAGGCTTGGCCCGCAGCAATTCCTTGGCCTCGACAAGCCGCAAGGCTTTTCGGTGGTTGGCGGTCTCACGCTTAGATTCAGCCATAGGATTCTTTCATCTAAGCTGCCGGGCCAATGGGTTCAGCACGGGGAACCATAGCCTCCGCCAAGAAAGCCCACAAGACTGCCAGAAGTAGCCCCAGTACAACAGCTACTACGGTGATAAGCCCTCTTTTGGGAGCTACTTTCTCGTAGATCGGGTAAGCCGGTGCGATGACCTGGGCCAGTACATTTTGTGAGTTGGCAATTTCAATCTGAAGGTCGGTGCGCTTTTGGGATAGGGCCAGGTAGGTACTTTTGGCAAGATCAAGCGCCTGGTTGACCTGATCGGCCTCAACTTGGGCCACCGATACCCGCTCTTGTAGGGATCTGATGTCGGCCTCGACTTGAACTATACGAGCCTCGAGAACATTCCGACGAGCTAGAAGCTGGGCTTGCTCTACCTGCGCGTCAATCCTAGACGAACGCAAGCGCTGGTACTCAGGATTTGAGGAATCGAAAACCAGTTGGTTAGTATCAAGGTTCGCAATTTGGTCATAGTGGGTTTTAAGCGCTTCGTAGGCCGCCTTCTGGGTTTCATAGGCTAAGTTGATAGCCTCTTTCGTTCGCTGCTGAACAGCAATTTCCGTTTTGAGACCTTGGATCTTGGAAGTCAGGTCGTTTTGTTCAGCTCGTAAACCCTGCTCTTCGGCCTCGAGGGCCGCCAAGTCGGTGCGGAGGGAAACCATCTGCACCAACAGCGCTTGATGGGCTGGGTTGATTTCTTGTACCTTGAGCCTGAGCCCGGCCAGAGCCTGAACATCCCCTTTTGCTACTGCCAGGGCTACTACCGGGTCTGCAACCACCTCTCGCACCACATCTAAAAGCTGGGGTTCCTGGGCCAAGGTAGGTTCCAGGGCTTTGATCCGCGAGGTCTTGACGGTCATATCCGTTGCAATTGCGAACTGGCGCACCATTACCTCCGCAAGCCGCTGCGATAGACGATCCAACTCGACCTGCCAAACCGAGATACGCTCTCCCTGCCTGAAGGTTTGCAAACTCTGGGCTATTTGTCTTAAGGTCTGCTGCGATTTCGCGGTTTGTATAGCCAAATGGGCTTTGGCTGCTCCAAAACGCTGGTTTATGAGCACCAGTTGATCCGGCGAGGCATCCGTAGACACCACACTACGCTGCTG
>JADMIM010000064.1 GCA_015478585.1 Thermaceae bacterium
GGCTGTATCTGGGTGCGGGCGTGGTGATGTGGATGGTCTGGCTGGTCTCGAGCAACATCGGAGCCCTGTTGGGTACAAAAGTGCCCGAGAGTTGGTCGCTGGATTTCGCGGTGCCGCTGTGTTTTCTGGTGCTACTGGTTCCGGCGGTGCAGAGCCGCCCGAGTTTGTTTGCGGCCCTGGTGGGCGGCCTGGTGGCGACGGCTTTGGTAGGGCTGCCGTATCGCGCAGGGCTGTTCGTGGGGGCCATTGCGGGCATTGTGGCGGGGGTCTGGCTCGAGAACCGGAGGCGGGCGTGAAAGGGGCCGAGATGTGGCTCCTCCTGCTGGCGATGGGGCTAATTGCCTTTGCCTTACGCTACTATCCAATATTGCTCTTGGAGCGTTTCAAGCTGCCGCCACTGGTGCAACAAGCCCTGCGCTACGTGCCTGCCGCTACCCTGGCGGGGCTGGTTCTGCCCGCGCTCCTCACCCAGGGAGGGCACTGGGCCATCAGCCCACTCAACCCGCGCCTGATTGCGGGCCTGGTGGCGCTGGGGCTGGCCTGGCGCTTCAAGAACGTGCTGCTGACCTTGGCCGGTGGGATGGGGGTTTTGTGGGCTTTGCAGGGGCTGGGGTTGTGAAGCTCGAGAGTGGTAATTTTCAATGAACAGTTTTTGACCCAGCTATCGAAAAGAAGGCATGTAAGATTCGATTAAATGCCAATTGAAAAGCAGAAAGCACTATTCAACTATTTGAAAGATGCACAAAAAACAGGGCGTACATTTGACGTGCCTACTATAGCGAAGGTGACTGGTTGGAAAGAGAATAGTACAAAAACAACTCTACGCTCGAGGCACTATTCCAGCGTTGTAAAACAAGTGGATAAAGGGACTTATATTTCGATCATTGATCTCGACATATCACTTATAGACTTTGTTGCAGCTATATCACAAAGCTCAAAATCAGTCTTGACAAAAATCAATGAAAAGGCCCAAAACCCCTTGGTAGAACATTTAGCTCGGGAAGCAAAAGATGCTTTCGTTCTCGCAGTAGAGCTATTCAATAGGCCATCGATTGTGAATAAACATGGCCCGTTTGCTGTAGTCATGGGCATGGCATGGGAAAAATTGTTGAAAGCAAGACTAATTGTTCTTGAGGATGAGGGCGCGGTCTTCTTGGCAGACGGTAAAGCTATAGGATTTGAAAAATGTATACATAAAGTCTTTCAAGACCCGAATGATAATGTTCGGAAAAATCTCCTCGAGTTGAAAGAAATGAGAGATGGAGCCATTCATTTTTTAGTTCCCGAAATAGGTAATCTTACGACTCCATTTTTCCAGGCAGCAGTGCTCAACTTTCGGAGGTGTTACGAAGAGTGGATGCAAGAAGTTTTGTTTCAAGTACCTGGCTCTGGGTTAATGAGTCTGATCCTAGCAAATGACCCGATTAAGAGCGTTCATCTTAAGAGTCTTTACGGCGAGCAGTTAGCATCAGCAATATCTACTTACGCCACGGCTCTAAATGAAAAGGTTGGCTCGAGTACGTCGGAGACCTATTGTGTATCAATAGAAGTCACGCTAAAGAACGTAAAAAAGGTTGAAGAGGCGGACCTCAAGGTTTGGAGTGGACAGCATTCTGATAGTGTGAAAGTGATACCAGTGGAAACACCCGTAGATGCAACCAAAACCTATACATTCAAACCAACTGCTTTGTTACAGCGAATCAACGGAATGCTAAGAGAGATGGGAATGGAAAAACAACAACTGACCATGCACTCACTCAATGCCATCATTTATAAAGCCAAATTTCGAAGTGACCAGAAATATCATCGTTATGATTCTATGGGAAATTATCATGCCTATTCTC
The DNA here is from genome assembly GCA_015478585.1 of Thermaceae bacterium. Classification (GTDB taxonomy): domain Bacteria; phylum Deinococcota; class Deinococci; order Deinococcales; family Thermaceae; genus Meiothermus. The sequence goes on from JADMIM010000064.1 coordinate 1,845, forward strand.
AAGCTGCTCTTGACAAGATTATTGATCTCATCAAACATGGTCAGGACTACGTTCGTACGGCACTATTGGCCTACAACAAGCGACCAAAGAATCGGTGAGCTCGATCAAAGCTAGTTACACTATGTCGTCACTGTCGTAACCCTTGAGCCAATCTCCTTCCGCACTACCGGCGCGACCTCCGTCCCCAATAGCTCAATCGCCCGCATCATTTTGTTGTGGGGCATGGTTCCCACGCTGAGCTGAAGCAGAAAACGCTGATGCCCGAAGATTTTTTGCTGGAACAAAATCTTCTCGATAATCTGCTCGGGGTTGCCCACGAAGTTGGCCCCGCGTAGGGTCGCAGCCGCGTCGTATTGAGCACGGCTCATGGGGGGCCAGCCGCGCTCGCGCCCGATGCGGTTCATGATGATTGCGGAAGAGGCGAAAGAAAGGTCGGCGGCTTCCCGGCTGTCCTCGGCGATAAAGCCGTGCGAGTTGATGCTGAGGGGAAGCTGGGTGGGGTCGTGCCCACCGCGGCGGGCATATTCGCGGTACAGCTCGAAAAGGGGTGCGAAGCGCTCGGGCATCCCGCCGATAATCGCTAGGGCCATCGGCAGACCGAGCGTCGCGGCCCGCACCACCGACTCCGGCGTGCCACCTACGGCAATCCAGACCGGAAGTGGGTTTTGCACGGGGCGCGGGTACACGCCAAGGTCTTGCACGGGCGCACGGTGCTGGCCTGACCAGGTGATGCGCTCAGATTCGCGCAGCTTCAGGAGCAGCCCCAACTTCTCCTCGAACAGCTCGTTATAGTCGTCCAGCTCGTAACCAAACAGCGGAAAGGATTCAATGAAAGAACCCCGACCGGCCATAATCTCGGCGCGTCCGTTCGACAAAAGGTCGAGGGTGGCGAAGTCCTGGAAAACCCTCACCGGGTCGTCGGAACTCAGCACCGTGACCGCGCTGGAGAGCCGAATCTTGTGGGTGCGCTCGGCGATGCTGGCTAGGATAAGCGCAGGGCTCGAGGCCAAAAACTCTTGCCGGTGGTGCTCGCCCAGCCCAAACACATCCAGCCCCACTTGGTCGGCCAAAGCGGCACTCTCCACCAAATCGCGGAGTCGCTGTTCTGGGCTGACGGTCTGGCCCGTGAAAGGGTCGGGCGTGAGTTCGGCGAAGGAATAAATGCCAATTTCAAAAGGTTTGGGCTCCATAGGCATTCAGTTTACTTTCTATACTGCTTCGTATTCTATCCTAATTCACTTTAGGCTTCGCGCTTGACTAAGCTTTCCAACACCTCGAGCGCCATCCGTGCCGGACGTGGGTCGGGTAACTCGAGCAGGGCGGGCTCGAGGGCCGCCATTCCCTGGTTCAACATCCGCTCGGCCACCTCCTGAGCGTAATGCAGTGCGCCCGACTCGAGGATGCGCCGGTGCAGCCAGTTCACCTCGTCGGCGTTTTTGTGTTCTCTAGGAGTCTGTAGCAGGGCTTCGGCCCGTTCGCGCTCGCCTCTGTCGGTCTCCCGCAGAAAATGCAGCAGAATTAAGGTGCGCTTGCCTTCCCACAGGTCGCCCGCAATCTCCTTGCCGTATTTGGCCGGGTCGCCGCTCAGGTTCAGCACGTCGTCCACGATCTGAAAGCCTACGCCGAGCTTGATTCCGGCCTGCTCGAAGCCCGCCGGTGGCTCGGCCTCCGCCACCAGCGCTCCTAGCTTGAGTGGGGCCACCGCCGTGTAGTAAGCGGCTTTCTGGGCGACCATCTCGAGGTAATCGCCCTCCGTCAAGTCGAAGCGGTGCTGCTGCATCCAGGTCATCTCTAAATGCTGGCCCTGCGCGGTAAGATCTACAATCTTCACAAACTCGTCCAGTACCCTATAAGAGACCCGCCTCTGGGCCAGCATCCCCCACATCCGGGCCTGTAGCGCATCGCCTGCATTGAGGGCTAAAGGCATCCCGTACAGCTTGTGCAGCGCGGGCTTGCCCCGCCGCTCATCGGACCCGTCCTCGATGTCGTCGTGAATCAGCGCCCAGTGCTGGAACAGCTCTAGGGCCGCCGCCACGGGTAAAACCCGCTCCAAATCGGCTGTGTAAGCCAGCCCGGTGTAGCCCAGCAGCATCCCACGCAGAGTTTTCCCACCCCGCTCGGGATAATCGCGTAGCAAGCGGGCATACTCGGCGAGTTCGGGCCTAGAAGCCGCTTCAGGTTTGGGTAGCGCGTCCAATACGTATTTCTGAATGGTCTCGCGGAGTTCGGTGGGGGAGAGCACGGCGGTCATGAGTTGATACTAGGTTAGCGGTGAGCAATGAGCAATGAGCAAAACAGACCCCCCGACATTACCAAACCACCCCGCAATTTTGTGCGCAGCGACTTCTTCGCGGTGCTCCCCTGTGCGCAGGGGAGCACGTAAGACACGATGGCTATCACCCAATCGCTGATGGCCTCGCAACTCGTGGGGGGTCGCCTTTAGCTAGTTGCTCATTGCTTGTATACAAAATCTGCGCCAAGTGCTATCATATTTTCTTGCGATGGGAATATGGCCCGCGCTAAGGCAGCAAGTCAGCGTAGCCGATAGTCGCTCTGCGACTACGCTGATGAGCATAGCCAACAAACGTTTGCGTTTTGTAAGGTTGAGCGGCCCTTGCCGCCGGGCTCTGCCCGTACCAAGGGGTTGTGAGCGCTTCGCCCGATGCGCTACACTAAAGTCTCGACAGGAGGCTACACATGGGTATTCTTGACCGTCTCTCGCGCCTGATTCGCGCCAACCTCAACGACCTCATCAAGCGAGCCGAAGATCCCGAAAAAATTATCGCGCAAGCCCTCGAGGACATGCGCTCGGCCCTGCGCGATGCCCGCATGGAAGTCGCCGAGGCCATGGCCTCCCTGGCCAAGCTCAAGCGCGACCAGCAGAGCTACACCGAACAAGTCTCAGCCTGGGAAGAGAAGGCCACCGAAGCCCTCAAAGCCGGGAAGGAAGACCTAGCCCGCGAGGCCCTCAAACGCAAGGCTCAGGCCCAGAGTCTGGCCGATGGTTTCAACCAGCAGGTTACACAGCAGCAGGCTATCGTAGACCAGCTCACCACCCAGCTCAAAGCTCTGGAAGCCAAAATCCAGGAGGCCGAGAGCAAGCAGACGCTTTTGGTAGCTCGCCAGAAAGGCGTGGAGGCTGCCGAGGCGGTGCGCCGGATGGACTCCAAGTTCGATGCTAACCCAGCCGTGGGAGCTTTTCAGGAGATGGAGCAGCGCGTGCAGGCCATGGAGGATAAGCACGCCGCCCTGGCCGATATGGACAAAGACGACGTAGACAAGCAGCTCGAGGCCCTCAACACCGACAAAGGTGTAGACGACGACCTGGCCCGGCTCAAGAAGCAGTTGGGCATGGATGGCGGCAGCGCCCAGACCCCTCCCAGTGGCTCTTGATAGACCCCCCTGAGTCAGGCAGCACGCCCCCCCCAAGGGGCGTGTTTTTGCTGCGCGAAAGCCGCGATTCAGGCAACAATTCCACCTTCTCATCCCAAAGCTGAAAAACTTTTATACCTACCTCACTTCTCCTAACCCAACCTTGGCTTATCCTGACAAGGTGCGAACAACTTATATCCTCCTCTGCGGTTTATTCTTGCTGGTGCTCTCGGCCTGTAACTCTAGCTCGAGTGGCTCGACGGTCAGCGTAAGCATTAGCCCATCGGGCCCGCTGACCCTGACCCAAGGCAGCCAGCAGCAGCTTTCGGCTACCGTCAGCGGCAGCAGCAATATCGCGGTTAACTGGAGCAGCAATAACCCCGCTGCTGCCACCGTGAGCCCGGCAGGGTTGGTACAGGCCGTGGCGGCTGGCAGCGCAGTCATAACCGCCACCAGCCTGGCCGATAGCAGCAAAAGCGCGAGCCTGACGGTTGTGGTACAGGTCGCCTCGGGTGGTGGCCCCGGCAGCATCAGCGGCACCGTGAGCATTGGCGCAGCTACCGCCAGCCTGAGCCAGGCTGAGTTCGTGCCGGGCGAGCTGATTGTCAAGTTCAAGCCGGGCCTGAGCTTGCAGTCGGTTGCTACCCTATTGGTAGGTGGGGTTCAGCTCCAACAGGTGCGGGCTTTAAGTTTGGCAGATACCTACTTGTACCGCACCACCCAAACTCGAGCCGCCACCTTGAGCGCCCTGAGCGCCCTACAAGCCCGCTCCGACGTGGAATATGCCCAGCCCAACTTCATCCTGAAAGCCCAGGCCACCCCCAACGACCCCTTGTATCCACAGCAGTGGAGCCTGCCCGCCATCAACCTGCCCGCCGCCTGGTACGTTTCGGGGGTCTTCAATCCCGTGACCGTAGCGGTGCTGGATACGGGCATCGTCTCGGCTCACCCCGACCTGCAAAGCAAACTGCTCCCCGGCTACGATTTTGTGACCGGAGAGCGTGGCCCTAATCCCGAAGACACCGACTCCGGCGATTATCACGGCTCGCACGTAGCCGGAATTATCGGGGCCGCCACCAACAACAACACCGGCATCGCTGCCGTGGCCTGGGGAGCCAAAATTCTGCCGCTAAGGGTACTTTCAGCTAGCGGGGGCAGCACCTCCGACATCATTGATGCCATCCACTGGGCAGCCGGGCTTGCAGTCAGCGGGGTGGCGAACAATCCCAACCCCGCTGCCATCATCAATATGTCGCTGGGTGGCCCCTCGCGCTGCACCGACTCCCCGGCCTTGCAGCAAGCCATCAACGACGCGCTGGTAGCTGGGGCCATCATTACGGTGGCAGCAGGCAACGGCAACCCGGCGGGTACGCCGGTGGATGCCAGCACCTTTACCCCGGCCAGTTGCAGTGGGGTGATTACGGTGGGAGCCACCAACCGCGCCGGGAACCGGGCTTCTTATTCAAACTACGGCTCCCGCATTGACCTCATGGCCCCTGGCGGCGAGGCCAGCGACGGCATCCTCAGCACCATCAAAAACTCCAGTGGCAACCCCGATTACGGTTTTCTGGCAGGCACTTCGCAAGCTGCGCCGCACGTGGCTGGGGTGCTGGCCCTGATGAAGAGCAAAAAGCCCAGTCTGGGCGCTGCCGAAGCTCTGAGCATCCTCAAAAACACCGCCCACCTCTTGAGCCCCACCCAGTGCAACCGGCCCAGCAGCAGCGACTGTGGAGCTGGACTCATAGATGCCGGGGCCGCCCTCAGCGCCCTAAACACCCCACCCGCTAACACGCTGGTGATTGGGGCTAATCCCAACACCCTCACCCTGACTCAGGGCAACAACACCCCCGTCAGCCTGACCCTGAGCATTAGCAACAACTTCGGTGGCCCGGTTTCCCTGAGCGTGAGCGGAGCCCCTAGCGGGGTGCAGGCCAGCCTCAGCTCGAGCAGCGTCAGCGGCAACAGCCCCACCGCTACCTTGAACCTCAGCCTGAGCGGAAACCCGGCGGTGGGAACTTATGGCCTGAGCGTGAGCGGAAGTGGTGGCGGGGTGAATACCAGCGTCAGCATCACCCTGAACATAGTAGCTGCCAGCAGCAGCAGCAACCTCAACGGCACCCTGCTCACCCTGTTTGGCCTCAATGGCAGCGACCCCAACAACATCCGCTGCGCCAACGAAATTACCATCAGCCAAAACCTGGTCTCGGCTCCATTCAACTTCGCCAACCTGCCTGCGGGCAACTACAAGCTCCAGGGTTGGAAAGATGTCAACGGTAACGGTATTACCGATGCCGGTGACTACTTCGCCTGGTACACCAGTAGCGGCAGCATTGCTCAGCTCCAACCTGGCAGCAGTGGGCTCCAGTTGGTCTTGCAGCCTTATGTGGGAACCAACCAGGCCACTCGAGTGCAAGGTATCTTCCCACCCTGCCAATAGAGCGGTTTTAGTGCTTCAAGATCAAACCCCCTCAACCGAGGGGGTTTTCCAGCTTTACCTGCCGCAAAGCCAGCAAGCCTTGCACCGGCTCCTTGGTGTCTATCTGCAAAATCAGCCGCAGCAGATATACCACCGCTGCCGCATCCCAGGCTTGAGGACGACAGGCCGCTGGGTAGGGCAGGGGCGGTTCGCCTTCGTGCTTGGCGTACCCACCCACCAGTTCGCCCAGACGCAGGTCAGGCTGGGTAAAGGCCAGGCCGTAGAGGGCCTCGGCAACTTTCAAAACCTCCTGGTGGAAACCGTAGCGCAGCAATCCACCTGCGAACAAGGCGGTATCGTGGGGCCAGACCGAGCCGTTGTGGTAGGAAAGCGGGTTGTAGCGCACTTCTCCCCGGCCCAAGGTGCGCAAGCCCCAGCCGCTCCATAGCGATTCGGAGAACAGCGTTGCTACCAGCTTGGGGGCAATTTCTTCGGGCACGATACCACTCCACAGCAGATGTCCAGGGTTGGAGGAGAGTACCCTCAAGGGTTGCTTTTCCCCATCCAGGGCCATCGCATAAGTGTTGAGCTGGGGCAGCCAGAACCTCTGGTGGAACAGTGTTTTGAGCTGGGCCGCGCGGTCTTCCCAGGCCCTCGCCCTCTCCCCTTCGTTCATCCCCGCATAAAACTCGGCAGCAGCGACGTAGGCGGCATAGACATAGCCCTGCACCTCGCACACCGCCAGCGCCCCTTTAGCCAGCGAGCCATCGCTGTGGCTCTGCGAGTCGCCGGAGTCCTTCCAGGACTGCACGGTGAGGCCCTTGGCGTTGGGCTGGAACTCGAGCAGTCCATCCCCGTCGGGGTCACCGTAAGTGGTCATCCACCCTAAGGCCGCCTCCCAATGCGGCTGAAGCACTTTCACCAAGGCAAAATCGCCGGTACTGCGCCAGTATTCGTGTAGCAGAACCACCAACAGCGGGGTGGCATCCACCGTGCCATAGTAGCGGCTGAAAGGAATCTTGCCCGTGCGCGAAAGCTCGCCCACTCGCACTTCGTGCAGGATTTTGCCTGGAGCCTCGTCGTGGAAGGGGTCTACGACCTGGCCCTGATACTTGGCAAGGTAAGTCAGCACGCCCTTGGCCACATCAGCAGCCCAAGGGAGCGTCATATACGCGGTAATTAGCGAGTCACGCCCGAAGGGACAGACGAACCAGGGGATTCCGGCGGCGGGGAAAAGCCCCTCGGGCAGCGAGAATAACAAGGCCCGCAGGTCGGTGATGGCCTGCTTTAGAACCCGGCTCGAGCCCTCATCCTCGAAGGGCATGGGAAAACGAGCCTGCCAGTCTTCGTAGCTAGGAAGTTCGACCCCCTGGGCCTCCAAGGGGCTCTGGAAGTGGGCTTCGACCTCGAGGCGCACTGTTTCTCTGGGTTGCAGGCTAAAAACCCAGCTACGGCTGGGCGATTCGGGCCTGATTTCTAGATGCGTGGCGACCTGCTGACCGTCCTCGGCAGTGTAGTGAAGGCCGGTCAGGCTGCGCTGGCTGCGGTACCAGCCCCGTGCCTCGAACAAGTCGGAGAAATCGGCCTCGAGGTCTAGGCTAATCTCGGCAGATTGGGGCTGGAGTGAGGTGTTCTCGAGTTCCAACACGTCGCTGAACCCGCCACGTCGCATAGTTAGTTCGCGCCGCAGCCCCACCACCTGCGAAGGCCCTTCGATCAGGCTCCAGTGCTGCACCAGATGGTCGGGGCGCGGGGTTTGCCAGACCAGCAGGCTAAAACCAGGGAGTTTCCAGGAGTAGCTCGAGAGGTAGCGCGTATCGTGGCGATAAAAGCCGCGCCCACCGCCATCGGCCATGCCCTGGTCGGACAAAACTGCGTAGGTATCGTCTTCTTTGAGCGGCAACATGGGAAAACCTCGAGGGGAGAAGTAAGAACGTCGAACGACTAACGCCGAAGGCTAAAGGCGCAAAGCAGAGAGCCGAAAGCTGAAAGCCAAAGGCCGCAGCAAAAGACGAAGAGTAAAAAAGCTACACCAGGACGGCATAATTGCTGTATCGAGAAACGCTGTCTGGGACGTGGTTTGGTTTTTTGAGTTTTTAGCATTCAGCGTTAGACGTTTGACTTTAGCGTCTTGTGTTTAGGGTTTAGCTTTCGGCCTTCAGCGTTTTGCGTTTGGCCCTGCCTCTAGCCTTTTACCCCACTGGTCGAAACCCCTTCCACAAAGTAGCGCTGGAAGATGATAAAGAGGATAATGATGGGAACCATCGAGAGAAAGGTGCTCGCCAGCATCAAGCCCCAGTCCCCGGCCACCCCGTAGGCGCTGCGGAAGAAGGAGAGGCCCAGCGGCAGGGTGTAGTTGGCCTGTTGCCCCGAAAGCACCACCGCCGCCTTGAAAAACTCGTTCCAAACGCCCTGAAAGGTCAGGATGGTGACAGCCCCCAGGGCCGGAGTGGCCATCGGCAGAATCACCCGGAAAAAGGTGGTGATGGGGTTGGCCCCGTCAATCAGGGCGGCTTCTTCGATTTCACGGGGGATGTTCTCGAAAAACTGCTTCATCAGAAAGACCTTGGCCATATCCACACCAATCCACACCACCATGCCCCACAGGTTGCCCAGCAGGTGCAGGTCGCGCAGCACCAGATAGTTGGAGATGAAGGTGGCCTGTTGCGGCACGGCCATCAGGAAGATGATGGCCGCGAAGATGAGGTTTTTGCCGGGCAGGTACATCCGGGCCAGGGCATAGCCCGCCAGCGAGGCCAAGAGCAAGTTGATGACGACCGCCATGATGCAGACAAAGAAGTTGTTGGCGGTCCAGCGCAGGAAGAAGCTCGAGCCGCTGTTGGGGTCACGGGCCTCGTTGAAGACCCGCACGTAGTTGCGGAAAACATAGCCCACCCAGCCCGGCGTGATGCCATCCCAACTGGCGACCCGGCCCAGCCGCTCCATGCGGTTGGGGTCGAGGGTAGCTCCCACGAACTTGACCCCTGCCGGAGCCAGCACGTCCAGGGGCAGGCGCGGAGCTGTGGGGCCGAGGCCTTGGTAGGCGATATTGAAGCGGTACTGCACGATTAGTCCTTGGTCTCCCTGGAAGCGCCCAGGGGCGCGGCTTAGCATCTCGCCGGGGCCGACAAAACCCCCGTGGTCGGCGGCATAGACCTCGCTGAACACCGCCCCCAGCCCAGCTCCGGCCTTGCGGCGGGGAATCACCACGTCGAGGTAGCGCGGGTCGTTGCCCAGCTCGAGGTTGCTCTGGCTTTCGCGCTGCACCTGCAAGCGCAGGGTGGGCACGGCCCGGTCGGGCGGGACGAAAAAGGTCAGGTCGAAGGAGACCTTAGCCCCAGGCGCGAAGCCGCCCAGCCAGGGATTGCCCGCGCCCTCCTGCCCCAACCGCCAAGCGGCAGCCCAGTTTTGCGGCAACACCTGAGCAAAGCTGTAGCGAAAAGGCCACTCCAGGGGATTGTCCTTGAGGCTGCCCAGAAAAGCCACGTAGAACGGCCCGATAAACAGAACTCCCAGCAGCAGCATGACGCCGTAAACCCAGCCCACCCTGGCCCAGCGCTGGCGCATCAGGAAGCGCTCGTCGAAGGTGGGTTTGGGTTTGATGGTTTGTGTCGTCATAGCCATCCCCTACTGGGCCTTCTCCGAGATGCCCACCGCGCGCTGTAGCAGCACGATGGCGAAGGTCAGCACCGCCAGTATCAGCGCCCCCGCCGAGGCTAGCCCAATCTGCCCCACCCCGCTAAAAACGTTGTTGTAGACGTAGTAGGCCAGCACGATGATAGAGTCCAGCGGGGCCGAATCGCCCATCAGGGCCACCTGGTCGAACATTTGCAGGGTGCCAATCAGGGATAGTGTGACCACCAGAAACGTCACCGGGCGCAGCATGGGGATGGTGACGCGGAAAAACTGTTGCAGGCTCGAGGCCCCGTCTATCGAGGCCGCCTCGTAGACGCTTTTGGGAATGTCCTGCAAGCCCGCCAAGAAAATCAGCATCAAGGTGGGGATGGTGGTGAAGATGTTGAGCATGATGATGCTCCACAAGGGGATGGGTACTCCCAAAAAGCTGTCCGAGTTGGTCAGCCAGGCAAAGCTGGGCGGCTGGGCCTCCCTGGGCACTATCACCCCGGTGGCCCCCAGCACCCAGGTAAAGAGGATGGCTGCCAGCAACGAGATGGCTCCCAGGGCCGGGTCGGTTGGAGCTGCCGGCAGACCCCGCAGGCGCTCGAGGCCCACCTGTATGGCCTGAGCCAGCACCAAGATGGTAGCAAAGGTCAGGATTATGGGCAGGTTGGCCCCCACCGCCCCGATAAAGGTGTTGAGAAAGCCAGTTTTCTGAAAAAACCAGATAGCCATCACGGTCACGGCTACCGAGGAGAGAATGCTGGGGAGGTAATAGACAGTGCGGAAGAAGGAAATCCCCCGAATTTTCTGGTTGAGCACCGCCGCCATGACCAGAGCCAGAAAGGTCTGGATGACCGTCACAATCAGCATGTAGCTGATGGAGTGGGTCAGAGCGGCGATAAAGCGGGGGTCTTGAAACAACCCGCTGAAATTGCTCAGCCCCACCAGCTTGTAGGTCGCCCCCAGGGCGGTTTTGTCGGTGAAGCTAAACCAAAAGGTGCGGATAAAGGCGAAGATATAAAAAATCAGCAGGTGCAGCAAAAATGGTGAGAGGAACAAAAGCGCGTACAGTGCCTCGGTTTGCAGGGCTTTTCGCATACTCACCTCCTCGAGGGTAGGGCTGAAATAGTGCCCCCTTGTAGGGGTGAACCCCAGGTTCACCCCTACAAAGACACTTGCGTCCTGGACGAGGTTTAGCGCCAGAGCATCTTGGTTATCCTGGACGTATTCAGGGGTAGGCCAGCCCACAACCCTTTACTTGACCAGACGGTTGATCTGGTTCTGGGCATCGCTGATGGCCTGGTCTACGGTTTTCTTGCCGGTAATCACTGCCAGCAGGGCATCGTTGAACGGACGCTGCCAGTCGCCCCCGTCATAGCCTGCAAACTTGAAGGGCAGCACCTGACCGCCAATTTTGCCAGAGCCGTCGAAGACCACCCGGTTTAGCTCGGACTCCCGACCGGGCCGCTGAAAGATGGGGCTGTTGGCGAGGGCGCTGCGGCTGGGCTGGGCCAGCCCCTTGGAGAGAATCCAGTCCTGAGCAGCGGGGCTCTCGAGCTCCTTGAGCACCTTATAGGGTTGGTTATATCATTTGTCAATAGAGTTTTGTTGACATCAAATATAAAAACTTCAGAAGTAGAGGTGGAGTTTTTGTAATCGCTTACGAAACTGCTCTGCTTCAGGATAAACCTGCCCTCGGATTCTCCAGGCCCACAATTATTTTTCTGATCGCGTTCCCCATCAAAGATGGGTAGCTGGCGCACCCGAGAGGGTTATTTGAGCGTCCCAAAAACAAAAACCTCGAGGATAATGGAGGCTTGCTCGTGAAAATCGCCCTGGGTTATGGGCGTTTGGTATTCGACCCAGGTCAAAAAGTCAGCTCGAGGTCAATTGCCATTCCTATTCACCCGATACACTGTTATATGCACCTGAAAATCCAGACCCACAATACGGTGGCCAAAACCCACACCGTGAAGGCCGGAACTTTTCCGGTGCAGATATATCAAGAACACGCCCACGGTCTCTACGTCGAGCGCGATTTTTTCGGGCATCCGGTTCACAAACACTGGCAGGCTCATATCTTGCCCCAACTAAACCTGCAAATCTGCCGCTTCAGTCCGCATCAGGGTCAACCCGCTTGGAAATATTATGTAGACATGGTGCAAGTCGAACGCCAGGAACATCTCTGGCAAGTGCAGGACTTGTATTTGGATGTGGCGATTTTGCCCGATGGTGGTATCCAGATTTTGGATACCGATGAGCTTTTCTCGGCTGCTAGGGCGGCCTTGGTTAACCTCGAGCAACTTTCCCTGGCCACCCATGCGGCCCACGACCTGCTCAATGGCCTCGCACGGCATGGCAATGATATAGATAGCGTCCTGAAAGCCAAAGGTATCGTGCTGAACTGGGATTACCAACTCTCCCCTGCTGTTTGAGCGCACGGGCAAGCAATATCGGCGCGGGCTGTTGACTTCGGGGCTGCGCTGTAATAAAACTTTAATCAGAAAAACGTTTAACTCAGGTTCTGGTCTATGCCTACCATCAAGGATGTGGCAAAACTGGCGGGGGTTTCTATCGCTACCGTTTCCAACGTGCTCAGCGGTGGGCGCTATGTCAGTCCCCAACTGCGCGGCACCGTGCTGAGCGCAGTACGAGCTTTGGGTTACATGCCCAACGGGGTGGCCCAGAGCCTGCGCAGCCGCCGCACCCAAACCCTGGGGCTCATCGTTCCAGACATCACCAATCCCTTTTTTAGTGGGTTGGTTAAGGCCATCGAGCGTACGGCCAGAACCAGGGGCTACCAGGTTTTGCTGAGCAGCAGCGAGGAAAACCCCGACCTCGAGCTGGGCCTGACCCTCTCCCTGGCCAGTCGGCAGGTGGACGGCTTGATCGTGATTCCCACCCAGGATTCCCCAGAATATCTGCGGCAGCTCGGACTGCCAGTGGTTTTGCTGGATCGTATTGGGGGTCAGGATGGTTTTGACCGGGTGGGCGTGGATAACATCGGGGCCGCACGCCAAGGCACCGAGTTTTTGCTCTCGCAAGGCCACCGGCGAATTCTACTGCTGGCAAGCACCCTGGAACTTTCTAACATCCGCGAGCGGGTTGAGGGCTATCGCCAGGCTCTGCAAGGGGCCCATCTCGAGTACGACCCCCAACTGGTGGTGGCCTGCGGGCGGGAGGCCACCTCCATAAAAGTGGCGCTCGAGGCCGTCCAGAAGCACTGTCCCAGCGCTCTCTTTGCCGCTACCAACCGGCTCTCGCTGGTTGCAGTGCAGGCTATCCGTGAACTGGGGTTAGGATTTCCCCGTGAAATTTCACTACTGGGCTTCGACGATTTCGAGTGGAGCACGCTTTTAGAACCCTACTTGAGCACCGTGGTGCAGCCGCTCGAGGCGCTGGGAGCTGCCGCTTGCGAACTGCTGCTCGAGCGCCTCGCAGAGCCTCTGAGGCCACCCCAAAGAGTGCTCCTGCCCTGTGACCTGGCCGTACGCCAGTCGGTAGCCCAGCAGAAGGAGGTGAGTGTCTGAATCAAACTTAGCAGGAAGTGAAACGCTAAAAGCCGAACGATTAGCCTCAAACGCCAGAGACTAAAGGCGAAATCCAGAAAGGCAGAAAAGCTACACCAGGACAGCGCAATTGTCCTATTAAGAAATACTGTCTGGGACGCGGTTCGTGTTTTTGACTTGGAGCCTTCAGCTTTCAGCGTCAATCGTTCGACATTCGACATTTAGCTCTGTGCACTTTGCAATCAACGGAGGACACCATGCGTCTAAAACTCATAGCCCTCGCCACCCTCGCCGCCGGAAGCCTGGCATTCGCGCAGCAAATCACCATCGCGGCCCTCATGAAAACCACCGCCAACCCCTTCTGGGGCGCGATGGAAGCAGGTGTCAAAGAGGGAGCTGCCAAAAGCAATGTCAATCTGATTTTGCAGTCGGTGGCTTCGGAAACCGATGTCGAAGCGCAGCTCAACGCGTGCCTCAACCTCTTGCAGCGCAAACCACAGGCGCTGATCGTGGCAGCCATCAACTCAGTCAATCTGCTGCCCTGCCTCAAACAAGCCAACGCCCAGAACGTCCCCATCGTGGACTTAGACGGCAACTTAGACCCCACCGTGCTGCAAAAGGAAAATATCAAAATCGCCTTCAGCATCGGCTCCGACAACCGCAAGGCCGGTGGACAGGGGGCGGAGTACATGGTGAGCAAACTCGGCAAGGATTTCAAGGGCAAGGTATTGGTGATTGAAGGACTAGCCGGAAACGTGACCGGGGCCGCCCGGCGCGACGGTTTCATCGAGACCCTCAAGGCCATGGCCCCTGGTGCGCAAATAGTGGCTACCCTGCCGGGCGACTGGGATCGCCTCAAGGCTGCCAATATCACCAACGACACCCTCCAGCGCAACCCCGACCTAGCGGCCATCTATTGCGCTAACGACACCATGGCCCTGGGGGCGGTAGAGGCAGTGCTGGCCGCCAACAAAAAGGTGCTGGTGGTCGGCACTGACGGCAACTCCGATGCGGTGAAGTCCATCCAGGCGGGCCGTCTCAACGCCTCGGTAGCCCAGTTGCCCTACCTCGAGGGCAGTCGGGCCGTAGAGACCATGCTCAGCTTCCTCAAGGGTAGCAAGGTAGAGGGCAAAATCCCCGTGCCCACCTTGGTAATAGACAAAGACGTGCTGGACAAGAAGAGCGACCCCCTGCTGCAATATCTGAAGTAAGGGCAGAGGCCGATAGCTGATGGCTAAAGATCTTAGGTCCAGAACGAGGCTTGCTGAGTTATAGTTTTGCCGCCCCAGACAGGACTTTGTTTTTGGCTATCGGCTATGGGCTTTTCGCAAATTTTATGCAGACTCCCCTTACCTCTCGCGTTTTCTCAGGGCTCAACGTGCGGCTCGAGTCGGTGCTGGTGCTCTTGGGTCTGGCCCTGGCAATGGCGATTTTCGCCCCTGACTTTCTCAGCCTGAGCAACTTTCTCAATATCCTGCTAGCCACTGCCGTAATTGGGGTGCTGGCCATCGCTGCAACCTTCGTGCTGTGCGCCGCCGGGCTCGACCTGAGCCTGGGCTCGGTGCTGGCGGTGGCGGGGGTGGTGAGCGGGGTGCTGTGTGTGAACCTGGGCCTGCCCTGGTTTTTGGGCCTGCTGGGCGGGCTGCTGGCGGGCGGGCTGCTAGGCGCGGTAAACGGCCTCTTGATCGCCAGGGCCGGGATTCCGGCTTTTATCGTGACCCTGGGGATGCTCAGTGTGGCAAGGGGTTTAGCCCTAATTATTTCCGATGGAAAGCCGGTCTACGGCCTACCCCCAGTCATCACTTTTCTGGGTCAGGGACGCTTTTTGGGCGTGCCCATGCCGGTGTGGATTTTTCTGGCACTGGTGGTGGTTTTCCATCTCATCCTCTCCCGCACCCGCTTCGGGCGCTACACGCTGGTGATTGGCGACAACGAGATGGCCGCCAGGGTCACAGGGATTGATGTCCCCGCCCACAAAATCCGGCTCTACGTGCTCTCGGGAACCCTGGCTGGGCTGGCCGGACTGCTGTTTGCGGCCCGTGTCAACGCCGCCGACCCCACCGCCGGGGTCAGCTACGAGCTTTCGGCGATTACGGCGGCAGTTATCGGCGGGACAAATCTTTTTGGTGGGCGCGGAACGGTAATCGGAACCCTTATTGGGGCCTTAATCATGGGCATTCTGCAAAACGGCCTCAACCTGATGGCGGTTCCTTCGTTCTATCAGCAAGTCGCCATCGGTACCATTCTGGTGCTGGCGGTGTGGCTCGACCGGGTGCGCGATCGGAGGCGGGTATGAGCACGCTGCTCGAGCTTCATAACGTCACCAAGCGCTTTGGCCCGGTAGAGGTGCTCAAGGGAGTGAGCTTTAGCCTGGAGGCGGGGGAAATTTTGGGGCTACTGGGAGACAACGGAGCAGGGAAATCCACCCTGATGAAAATCATCACCGGAATTTATAGCCTCGAGGGCGGCGAGATTATCTTCAGCGGAAAGCCGATTCCCTACCCACAACACAACCCCAGGGAGGCCAGAGCCCTCGGTATCGAGATGATTTATCAGGATTTGGCCCTCGCCAAACAGCAAGATGTGGCTGCGAATATCTTTCTGGGTCAGGAGCCAACCTACCGCTTTCTGGGCTTCTGGCCGATGATAGACAAGGCAAAGATGGAAACCGCAGCTCAGGCTGCGATTGCCCGGCTAGGAGCACGAATTCCTTCGGTCAAATATCCTGTCGGGCAGCTATCCGGCGGGCAGCAGCAGTCGGTGGCGATTGCCCGGGCGCTGACTTTCAACCCCAAGCTGGTCATCATGGACGAGCCTACCGCGGCCCTCGCCGTGCGCGAGGTGGAGCACGTGCTGGATTTGGCTCGAGAGCTAAAACGGCAGGGCATCAGCGTAATTCTAATCAGCCACCGCCTGCCCGACGTGTTCGCGGTGAGCGATAGAATCATCGTGCTGCGCCAGGGAACCGTGGTAGCCGACGAGCACACCGCCCAGACCAGTATGAATAATGTAGTAGCGCATATCGTGGGGGCGCACTAAAGGATGCAATACGTCAAACGCTAAACGCAAACCAACAACTGGCGTTTTGCGTCTAGCGTCTAGCGTTTAGCGAGGTGAAGATGCCAAGATTTGGAGCACATGCGTTTATCTGGTCGGCGGAGTGGAACCCGCAGGCGGCGGAAAAGGTCATCAGCAGTGCCGCCGCCGTCGGCCTGGACTTCGTGGAAATCCCACTCCTGCGGCCTGACGAGTTTGATGTGGGGCTGACCAAAGGTTTGCTCGAGCGCCACAACCTCGGCTGCACCTGTTCGCTGGGGCTGCCCGTCGAGGCCAACTTGCCCGAGCATCCAGGGGCCGCCACCAAGTTTCTGACCCAGGCTTTCGACGTGGCCCATCAGACCGGTAGCTCGGTACTCTCGGGCGTGACCTACGCGACGCTGGGTGCGCTCTCCGGGCGGGCTCCCACCGAGCAGGATTACGAAGTTATCGCCAAGGCCCTCAAGCCCGTAGCTCGGCACGCCGCCTCGCTAGGGATGCGCCTGGGCCTCGAGCCCGTCAACCGCTACGAAACCTACTTGATTAATCTGGGTTCCCAGGCTGTAGACCTGATTAATCGCATTGGCGAGCCCAACGTTTTCGTCCACCTCGACACCTACCATATGAACATCGAGGAAAAGGGCTTCGAGAAACCGATTGTGGGGGTGGGCAAGCACCTGGGCTACATCCACCTTTCCGAGTCGGATCGAGGCACTCCAGGCAGTGGAAACGTCCATTGGAACGAGGTTTTCTCGGGTCTCAAAAACATCGGCTTCGACGGGGATTTGGTCATGGAATCTTTCGTAGCCCTGAACCCGGATATTGCCCGCGCAACTTGTATGTGGCGCGACGTGGTGGGCAACCCGGAGGCACTGGTGCGCGACGGGTTGGCGTTTCTACGAGGTAAGGCCAAGGAATACGGGTTGATGGGCTAAAATCTGACTTTGGCCGGAGGTGTGGTGTTTACAGCAATTCGGTTCGGTATCAATCCTCGAGCAGCCCCACAAAGCTCTGCGGGTCGGGGTCTATGCGCAGTCTCGCACCCCGCACCGGCGGCAGAACCGCCATCAACTCGTTCAGGCGCTCCTCTTTGGCCTTCAAAAGCAGGTGAAACACGAACTGATTCCGCACTTTGGCGACGGGTGCTGGAGCCGGGCCGAGCAGTTCTTTGGGCTGGGCTTTGAGTCGCAGAATTTCGGCCAGTTTTTCGGCGGCATCGCGGGCCACAGGCTCCTTGGCGTGGGAGACCTCGAGCTTCACCATGCGGGTGGCAGGCGGATAGCCTAAGCTGCGGCGCAGGGCCAGCTCGAACTTCACGAAACCCTCGAGGTCTACGGACTCCAGTGATTTATGGGCCGGGTGACCTGGTTCGAAGGTTTGCAGCACCAGGAGCGGTCTACGGTGCGGATGCAGGTCGGTCAGGCTCCACAGCAGCCGGTGATAGCGCTCAGAAGCCCGAAAATCCGACTCCAACACGAAACCATCGGCGTAGGGCAATAGCACCAGGGCCAGTTCGGGCAGCACCGGGCCCCGCAGAATGGCAGTAGTCCCCACCAGAACACCAGTTTTGCCGGAGAGCAGCTTGCTCAGGTCGTCCTTGGCCTGAGCCGTATAGCGGTAGCGCGGTAGCTCAGGGACACGCGAGGCCAGGCTCTCCAAAAGCCACTCCACCCCCGGCCCTTTGGGGTCGAAGACATCGGAGTGGCAATTAGGGCAGACCAGGGGGGCTTTCTCCTCGTGACCACACTGGTGGCACTGCAAAAGCCCGGCCCGGCCCCCTTTGTGGTAGCGCAGGGGCAGGGCACAGTTGGGGCACATGGCTTTCCAGTCGCAGTTTTTGCAGCGCAACAGGGCGCTGTAGCCGCGTCGGCTGCTGAGCACAATGGCCTGGCGACCCTTCTCAGCGACTTGTTGCAACAGCGCGACGGCTGCCCCGCAGAGCGGCCAGCCCTGCTCCCGGCGCATATCCAGCAGATGCAGCCGGGGCTTGGCGGTGGGCAAGGTGCGGCTGGATTCGCCGCGAAGCGGGGAGACCGAAGGGGCCAGCCCACTAGCAACCAGGGGGATGGATTGGCTGGCGAAATCCACCACTTCTACGCTCGAGACCTCCGACACGCAGGTCATCCCAACCCCTAGCATCCGTGCTCGGAGCGCGGCCAGGCGGGGGATAAAAGCCCGGCTGCCCGCCGAGAGCTTGTAGGCTTCTGAAGCCTCCTCAATCGCCACGATACGCTCCGGGGCCAAGGGCAGCAGTAAGCCCTGATAGGTCGCCAGAACCAAGTCTGGGGGAGATTTTTGAGATATTAACTCCTTCCAGACCTTGCGCCGCTCTTGGGGGCTCATCTCGCCGTGCAGTAAGGTGGCCTGAGGAAAATATCCCTGAAAACGCCGTAGCAGCGAGACCTCGGGGAACAGCAGCAGCAGGCGTTCTTTGTGGGCTATGGCGGCAAGCACTCGGATACGCTCCAGGAGCCGTCCGCCATCTAATCGGGTGGGAATCGGGTCTAGCTCGAGCCTCTCTATGGTTTGGCCCAACACCGGCTTGACCTCAGCCTGCCACTCGACAAACCCGGCATATCCCTTGTCCACCAGGCCTTTCACCACGCCCGCCCCGACCCCCGCGGCTCGAGCCAGTTCAGCCATGCTCTCACAGGATTTCAGCTCGAGGAGGGTCTCGAGGGCCGCCTTGCCCTTGGTGGAAAGCTGGTCGTCAAGTGGTTGGAGGGCTACCAAAACTTGCTTCAGGCTGCGGTGCTCGGCGACTTCTTCCTCCAAAACCCCGGCCTCGCGCAGATAATCCAGCAGCTTGGGGTCAAAACCCCTGGCCTCCTGCCAGCCCTCGCCAAGGGCTTCCAGACCTTTGGGGAGAATGCTGGGCACAGTGTTGGGAACCAGGCGAATGCGGTGCTCGAGGGGGGGTTCCAAAAAGGGAATCAGATCGCCTAACAGGCTTCCAACCGTGCAGAAGCTGTCCTTGGCGGCGGCGTACAAGAAGGCCATCTCCTCGGCCCGCAACCAGCATTCTTCGTCCAGATAGGTTACCGCTTCGCGCAGGGCAAAGGTTTTGCGCTGGCTCTCCTCGAGGCCCACCACCACCCCTACCCGCAGTTCCCCGCGCCAGGGAACCACTACCCGGCAGCCCAAGGCCATATGCTCTACCCCGTGGGGCGACAAGTAAGACATGGGCTCTAACGGCAGGGGCAGCGCCACTTTTAGAACTTGCACCGGCCTACTTTACCGTGTCCGCCCAGGGCACAAACTTTAGCAACTCACGGTGTCTGAGACTCAAGGGTGGGTCAGGGGCTCTTTGCGCACCCGCCGGGTTTTGTCCTGGTAAAGCAGGGTGTCCGCTCGAGATAAAGCCTGATCCAGGCTCAGATGTTGGGCATCTATCCAGCCCACGCTAACCTGGGCAAAACTACTGCGCACCCTCGAGGCCAGTTCTTTTCCATCGCTCAGGCTCAGGTGTAGCCCACAAAACTCGTCCCCACCGATGCGGTACAGCGCGTCACCTTTGCGCACACTGTGCTTTAAGACCTCGGCAAAACCACGCAAGTATTCGTCTCCAGCAGCATGACCTTGCTGGTCGTTGACAGCCTTGAGGCCGTCCAAATCCCATAGCGAAAACAGCAGCGGTTGCCCCTCACGCTCTGCTAAAGCCTGATACCGCCCGAAGTCGGCCTCGAGCGAGCGCCGATTGCCTAAGTTGGTCAGGAAATCGGTCAGGGCTGCTTGCTCGAGGGTAGCGTAGACTTTCTCGAGGCGACCCAGACCCCAGTTCACCCCTATCCCGACCAGCCCCCCCAGTGCCCAGAGTGGGCTTGCCAGCAACCAGGCTGAAGCGGTGGGATGGGGTAACAAAGCCACCATCAATACCAGCCCCATCAAGGCTCCCCACCCTCCTAGCAAAGCCCCCAGTGCCGTAACCACCAGGGTCGCCAGGGCCGAGGAGGTGTAATAGCTCAGCTCCATAGTCCAGCCTGAGGCTATGGACAAAGCGGGCTGATTGAACAACCACAGGGTGGTCAGAGTCGCCATAAACAAATGGGCCCCGATAGCGGCTTTGGGATAGCCGCGCTGCCAGGGATAGATCAGGGCTGTACCCAACAAGTACGTGACCCCAGCAATGCGGCTAGCCGGGCCACCCAGAATCAGTTCAATGGCACTGGCTCCTAACCCCAAGCCCCAAGCCGCCCGCCAAAACAGGCGATATAGCCAGGCCCAAAGCTGTGGCTGCACGGTCATTATGGCTTCATTCTAACGAAAAAATCTGGTTAGCATGATTTCTGCAGGGTGAAAAGCCTGGCTCGAGCGGCTTTTTGAGACCAGGACACACAGAATAGATAGGGATTATCCACTGCCCAGCGAGTTAGACTCGGTAGGTGCGTGCGGTACTGCTGCCCTCTGGTGTCCTGATTTATGTCGCCCTCTACAGCGTGGTGCCCATGCTACCGGGCCTCGAGCGCCTGTTCCAGGCTCCGCGGGGAAGTGCCGGGCCGGGCATCAGCCTACCTTTTTTGCTGCTGGTGGTGCTATCTCCCCTGGTTCCCCGGCTGCGCTTGCCGGTGGGCCTGGTGGTGGGCGGGGGGTTGCTGGGGGTGGGAATTTTTGGCGTACTGGCTGCGCTGGCTCCCAGCCTGGGAGTCTGGACAGTGTTCCGCAGCTTGCAAGGGGCGG
>JADMIM010000065.1 GCA_015478585.1 Thermaceae bacterium
ACCTCTGTGGCTACCCTCTGGTTCATTTCCTTTGAAGACCGCTATAGGCTGGCCTGGTTTAGCTTTTGACCCTTCTATATTTAGCTTTCAGCCAGCAAATGGACGTGAACGTGAAAGACTTCTTGGCCCCCTTTTTCGCCCACGTGGGCATATAGGCGATATCCCTCGAGTCCCATCTGCCGGGCAATGCGGTTGGCGGTACGGTATAGCGCACCCAGCTTGCGCTCGCCACTCTCGTCATCGGGGTAGTCGGAAAAGAGGGCCACGTGTTCTTTTGGAATCACCAAAATATGCACCGGCATTTTGGGGCGGATATCGTGAAAGGCCAGAAAGCTTTCGTCCTCGTAAACCCGCTTGGAAGGCAGTTCCCCCCGCACAATGCGGCAAAATACACACTGCATGAGACCGATAATACCAGAGGGGGATAGACTGAAGCTCACGGGCCCAGCACAGTCTATGGCGCTGCCCCCCAAATAGCATGAATAAGCCCCCCCAACCACCCGCAGCTTCGTACTTGCCCTCCAGAGCCTTTTGGACGGGAGTTTTCCTGATTTTGGTCTCGAGCGCGGCTATAGCGGCTTCTGCCCCTACGTTTAGCACCTTGTTTGCGGGTGGGGTGGGGCTGGGGGTAGCAGTTTTGGGAATTATCGCCGTCCGCAGGGTACAAAATCGCTCTATAGCCGTGAATCTTGCTCTGGGAATCAGCTTGCTGGCGGTGCTGATTTCGCTGCGGGGCCTGTCCGACTTTATCCTGCTGTTGCGTGGGGGCAGCGTGGCCCATCCGGTGGACACCCTCACTCAGGCGACCACCTTGTTAATCAACCTGATCTTTGTGCTGCGAGGCTACGCGGCTCGAGCCTGAACTTGCTGCGTCACAACAGCGGAATCAGGAAGCGGGCAGGTTCTTCCTTGAGGGCTTCTACCGTTGCCAACAAGGTAAACCTCTCGGCCCCATCCACTCGCACCCAGACTGTCTGGCCCACTCGAGGGCGGCCCTGGGCAACCACTTCGTAGTAATCCGGGGTGTGTCCGTAGGCTTTGCCCTCGCGCAAGCTCTCAACCAACATCTCGACCCGGCTCCCCAGCTTGGGCTGCACCCGTTCTTGGGCCAGACGGTGGGCCAGCGCGGTGAGTTCGTGGTTGCGCCGTTTGCGGGTCTCGAGGGGCACTTGGGGCAGAGCGGCGGCGCGGGTCTTGGGACGGGGTGTATAGGTAAAAACGTGCACCCGGCTGGGGCGGAGTTCTTGCAGGAACTCCAGAGTTTGTTGGTGTTCGGCCTCGGTCTCGGTGGGCAGTCCGGCGATGACATCGGTGGTGAGGGCAAACTCGTGAATGAGCTGATAAGCCGTCGTCACCAGGGTGCGATAGTATTCCCGGTCATAGCGGCGGCCCATCAAGGCCAGCAGCCGAGGAGAGCCGGTTTGCAGGCTCAGGTGCAGGTGAGGCCGCACCTGGGGAGCATGGCGCTGGATGACCTCCAGCAAAGCCCTATCGGTGTCCTCGGGCTCGATGGAAGAAAGCCGTACCTTGGCCCCCAGCCGCACCAGCTCCTCGACCAGACCCGCAATCCCCCTGGGATGCCCCCGGTAAGAGCCCAAGCGCACCCCGGTAAGCACAATTTCCTGCACCCCAACCTGCAAAAGCCCCTCGGCTTCGCGCAGTGCGTCGTGGCCCTGGCGGTGGCGCTCACGTCCGCGCAGCCGGGGAATCACGCAGTAGGCACAGCCCGCATTGCAGCCGTCTTGCACCTTGATAAAGGCCCGCACCCAGTTATTGAGCAGGCCCCGCTCGCCCGCGCCCCAAAACTCGCCCGGCGGGGTGGTCAGGGGGTCGGCGGGGAAGCCGAAATGCTCAAGAATCACGCCGGGCAGCTCGGCTTTGCGGCTGTTGGGCAGCACCGCGTCCGCGCCGAGTTCGGCCAGCAGAGTAGGCTCGAGTTCAGCGTAGCAGCCGGTCACTACGATAAAGGCTTGGGGGTTGGCCCGCCGTGCCCGGCGCACCTCTTTGCGGGCCTCGGATTCAGCCGTAGTGGTGACGGCACAGGTGTTGATGACCACCAAATCCGCGCCGTCTTGGGGGGCCACTACGGTGGGCTCGAGCGCCTTCAATAACCCCACCAAGGCATCCGACTCGACTTGATTAACCTTGCAACCCAGGGTTTTGACCGCTAACCGCATTGCAATGGATTGTCGAGGGTCTGAAACTAGGAGTCAAGGGGTGCAGCCCTATCGCGGTTTGCACTATTTTTGCCGCCACTCATAGCGGCAAAAAGGCACTGGGTAGGGTCTTTCTAACGGAGTAGACTGTCCCATTCTTTCTGAAAATCGCTCTAAGCTGTGAGGGCTGAAAAACCGGCTGGGGGCCTGTGGAACCTCCTTTAGCTCCTTGCCAACCTCAGGGCATCCAGTTTCCCCCGCACACAATCACCGCCACCCGCTCCGGCAGTTCGTAGTCCATCAGCAGCGGGCCAAAGGCTAGCCCGGCGGTGGGCTCTACAACCTGCTTCAGGCGGCTCATCATCAGGCCCTGGGCCTCGAGCGTAACGCTGTCGGGTACGGTCACGATGCGGTCTACGTGGTGTTGCATCACCCGGAAGGTGTGCTCACCCACCACCATTGTCCGAACCCCGTCGGCAACGGTTTTGGGGGCGGTCATCAGCTTAATGCGCGTTCCCACTTGTAGACTCTGCTGGGCATCGTTGGCGGTTTCCGGCTCCACCCCAATCACCTCTACTTCAGGGCGCAGGGTCTTGACAACGGTGGCGATACCGGAAATCAGCCCCCCACCCCCCACCGCGACCAGCACAGCGTCTAGGTCAGGTGTTTGCTCTAAAAGCTCGAGGGCCTGGGTTCCCTGTCCGGCCATCACCCGAAGGTCGTCGAAGGGATGGATCGGGGCGTAGCCGAGTTCCTGGCCCAGTTCACGCATGACCTGTTCTCGGTTTTCCACCGTCACACCCTGGTCGTAGACCTCGGCCCCGTAAGCCCTGGTGGACTCTTTTTTGAGCCGCGAAGAGTCCTCCGGCATCACGATCAGGGCGGGTTTGCCAATCACCTGCGCAGCATAGGCCACCCCCTGGGCATGGTTCCCCGACGAGACCGCAATGAGGCCTTTGGGGTCTTGGAGTTGCAAAGCCGTGTTGAGGGCTCCCCTGGCCTTGAAGCTGCCGGTTTTTTGCAGGTGCTCGGCTTTGAAGAAGAGGCGCTTGCCCAATCGCCGATCCAGGTCGTGGCTGGTGAACACTGGGGTGCGGTGAATATAGGGCTGGATGCGCTCGGCTGCGGCCTGAACGTCCTCGAGGGTAATCATCACCCCATCATACTGGGGCCACCTGGTAAAAAGACCCGCCGTTTCGGCAAAATCCGGCTAGATTGGAAAAGATGACCTTGCTCGAAGGGGTGGGAAAGCTCGAGATGGGAGGGTTATTGGTGGGCAGCTACCAGACCGCTTCCGAGCTGTTGCAGGTGTGGATATATCGGCAGGAGCGCGGGTTTGACCTACTGGTAGGCAGCACTTCTTCGGGCAATCATCCGCGTCCTCATCGCAATATCGTCAGCCACGGCTTCGAGAGTGTGGCTGAACTCCTCGAGGCCCTGGCCTCGCTCGACCAAATCTATAAGGTGAGTGCGCAAGAACTGCTCGACCTCCCCACCACCCTGCAAAAAGCGATTCCGGCCCAGATGGATATGCTGGCCCGGCAACTCCAATACGCCGGAATCCAGACCAAAGACAGCTTGGAACTTGCCCCCAAAGTGGATTTGCTCGAGTTCGAGCACAACGATACCGCCGCGCTCGAGGACGACGACATCCAAGTGCTGGCTGATTGACCCAGCGCACTAACCGGCTTTTTGTAAAAATCACGCATAGCTCAGGGCTCTTACTGAACCACCCGCTCGAGCACCCCCCTGGCCACTCGTCCAGCTTGCGCCATCAGGGCGAGGTCGGCGATTTTATCGCCAGGCTGGTGGTAGTTGGCATCCAGACCCCAGGTGAAAAACAGCACCGGAACTCCGGCCTGGGCAAAGGGAACGTGGTCGGAACCCCCTTCGTTGGCCCCCAGGTCTTGCAATGAAACCTGCTCCAAGTCGGCGCTTTGCTGGGCCAGGCCAAAAAGCTGTGCGTCCCCCCCCATACCCAACTTGCCCAGCACATCTATGCCCACCATGTCCAGGTTGAGCATCGCCCTCAAGCCTCGCACCAAGTCGGGGTTGGCTGCGACGAACTTCCGACTGCCCCACAACCCATCCTCCTCGCCATCAAACCAGACAAACCACACCCGTTGGGAAATTGGACTATGGGCCAGGTCGCGGGCCAGCTCGAGCACCGTCACCGTGCCGGAGGCGTTATCGTTGGCCCCCGGCGCACCGACAACCGAATCATAGTGTGCCCCCACGATGGCTTGAGGATTGCCGGTTCCCCGTCTGGCAATTACATTTCTAGCTTGTACCTCTTCGCTCACGGTACGCACGTCCAGTACAGCCTTGGTTCCCGATTGACCGAGCAGGGCCTGTCCCTCCTCCTGCGAGACCGTGACCC
Organism: Thermaceae bacterium; assembly: GCA_015478585.1. GTDB lineage: Bacteria > Deinococcota > Deinococci > Deinococcales > Thermaceae > Meiothermus. The sequence continues at coordinate 4,537 of JADMIM010000065.1, forward strand.
CCGGAATCGGCCCACCGCCGCCGAAAGTCCCCCGGATGTTGCCAGAAGTGTTGTTCACCACCACCATACCCAGCGCGCCCACAGTGGCGGCCTGGCGGGCTTTCTCGAGAAAGGGAATACCTCCACGCCGCACCACCACAATCGCACCACGTGCGTTCAGGCCGATGTAATCCTCGGCCCGACCTATCCCCATAACCACCACCAGCGGAGCCTCGAGACGGCCCGCCGGGCTCCCGGACAGGGCATTAACGGGTATATCCTTGTCGCCGACCTTTAGATTGCTGCCTTGGTCTCGAGTTCGGCTATAGCTAAAGGGCTGAAACTCCACCGTATAGCCCACCTTTTTTAGCTCGGCAGCGAGATAATCGCCCGCTGCACGCCCGGCTGGAGTTCCGGCTACCCTCGGCCCCTGCGACAAGAGTGCCGTCAGATCGGCGTTCATCCGGGCACTGGTAAAGGCTCCAGCCCAAGCCAGAATCATCGTGCCCATCAGTACCAGGCCACGGGCCAACAGTCTTTGCATATACCCCCAAGATTGCCAGGAAAGGGATGAGTTGCATGGGCGGGAGGGGGTCTGCGCTCCACTGGATAGGACGACACCTACCAGACGTGCAACACCTTGAGCACCATTAGAACCAGTCCTACCCCTAGCAAAATCAGTGCGCTGGGCCTGCTTTTGCCCGCTATCTGCCGCACCCTCTGGCTCAGGTCGAACAGTTCATAAACATGATGCACAAGCAAAGCGATAACCGCCAGCACCAACAATCCCAGCACCAGCAGCACATAAACCAGCGAGGGTAAATGCTGTCCCAGATATAGCGCCACCAGCATTAGCGCGAACGAAACTACGCTGACCCACAGCCAGCACGCACTGGGGTCAGGCGTTTTTTGCATTCCAGAGCTTGCGCAGGGTGATAATCTGCCCGGCGTGTTCGTGGGAGTGTTCGACGATCTTGTGCCAGAAGTGCAGAGCCTGTACATGCTGTCCCAGCCGCTCGCGCAGCACTTCTAAGTCGCTGTCCTTGAGACCCTTTATCGCGCCCTGCATCTCGTCCATCACCAGGCGAAAGCGCCCCAGCACGACTTCGGGATCCTCGCCGGTGGCCTCGAGCTGTTGCGCCGGGGGTTTATCGAGTTCGGGCGGCAGGGGTAGCCCCTTGGCAAAATGAGCCAGCCGCAGCGCCGTCATCCAGATGTGGTTCACCAGCCCACCGATGCTGTTGCAGCCCGGCGCAGGCGACCACCAGAAGCCCTCCTTGGAAAGGCCCGCAGTCCACTTGGTGACGTGTTCTAAGGTGGACTCCAGACCGCGCAGCCAGGCCGAAGTCAGGGTCGAACAGCCTTCAAGGTTGCCGCGCAAAAAGGTGGTGATTTGGGGAGTAGGTTGCATAGCCAGAGTTTACGCTATCCGGGTGAATTTGCCGGACAGGCCAATGAGGTCTCGAGCCAGGGTTTCCAGGTTGACCGGCGGAATCTCTGACAAACCTGGCGCTGCGGCTTTTTCCTTGAGCTGTTCGAAGGTACTGCGGTTGACCGGGGAAAGGTGATGGCTGGGTTTGGCCTGCCAGGCCTCGAGCGCTACCACAATCCTCGAGACCTGTTCTGGATACCCGGCCTCATCCAGCAGCTTGGCATACGTCACCAGAACGCTCGCCAGGCGGGTAGTGTTTTCGATCTCCAAAAACAGCGCCAGCGACTCCAAGATGCGCGCCTGGGCCAAAGAATAGTTTTGTTGCTCGAGATAAATTTCGCCCAGGTTGTTGAGTGAGTTGGCGATCCCCTGGCGGTCGTTGAGCCTGCGCTTGAGGGCCAGGCTTTCTTCCTGGGCCGCGATTTGTTCGGCAGGGGAATCATGAAAATGTCCCACGTTGGCGATGGCATAAGCCACCCCCTGAAGGTCGCCGATCTCCCGTTTGACCTCGAGGCTCTCCTGAAACAACCCCTTGGCTTGCTGGTTCTGGCCCAAATAGGCATACACGATAGCCAGGTCATTCAGCGATGTACCCACCCCCCACCAGTGACCTGCTGCTTTGCGCTGACGCAGGCTTTCTTCCAGTTGGTGCAAGGCTTCCTCGAGGTGTCCTGCTTCGCGGGCGATTACCCCCAGCATATGCCGCGCATCCGCCTCCCCAACCATATTGCCCACTGTCCGGAACAGCTCGAGGCTCTCCCCAAGCTGCCTCTGGCTTTGTTCGACCCGGCCCAACTCCTTGTTGAGAGAAGCCAGCGCGCACAGGCCCTTAGCCCGAATCAGATCGGACAAGGCCGCCCCTTGCAGGAAGATTTCCAGCCACTCCACCCCCTCGCGGAACAAACCCCGCACGTAAAAAAACCACTCCAGGGCCACCACCAGCCGCACCCCGTGCTCGGCCTGGTGAGCCTTGAAGGTATTCAGAGCCAGGCGAAAGTTGTCCAGCTCGAGGGCTACTTGCTCGAGCCACTCTGCCTGCCGAGCGCCCTTGAGTTCGGGGGAAATCTGCTCGGCGAACCCCAAGTAAAACTCGGCCTGTGCCCGCTCAGCCTCGATATAGGTTTCAGGGGATTCGGATAGCTTAGCCAGGGCAAACTGGCGCAACAACTCGTGCATCTGGTAGCGCCCTTGGTGCTGTAAATCCCGCTTGAGCAACGACAGGCTAATCAGCGAGAGCAGCGAGGAAACCGAGGCTTTTGTCACCGCTTCGGCGGCCTTGCGGTCAAAGCCGCCCCGAAACAGCGCTAGCTTGGCGAGAACTTTCTGCTGAGCAGGCTCGAGAAAAGACCAGGACGAGCCAAACGCCCCGGCCAAGCTGTGATGTCGCTCGGGACGATCCAGGCTGGCCTCGGGCAGGCTCAGAAAGCCCTGGTTGGCCTCGATCTCAGTGGCAATCTCGCTCAAAGGCAGCACCTTGACCCAGGCCGCTGCCAGTTCCAATCCCAGCGGCATCCCTTCGACCAACTGGCAGATGCGCTGGGCGGCTTGCAGTTCGGCCCCGTCCAAACTGAGGTTGGGTTCGACCCGGCGAGCGGCCTGGAGCAATAGCCGCATGGCCCCCGAGGCCGATTCACCCGGAGAATTGCCCAGCCCGCTCAGCTCGTATACCCACTCCTCGGGCAGGCGCAATCGTTCGCGCGAGGTGGTCAAGACGGTCAGGCCCGGCGCAGCGAGGAGTTGGGAGAGAAACTCTACTCCCCCCAGCAAATGCTCCAAATTATCCAGCACCAACAACATCTCCCGCCCGGTGAAATAGTGCCGCAGGGCTTCGACTTCGTCTCCCCTGGGCTTCAAACCCAGCTCTTGGGCCAGCCGCATTGGCAGCCCGGTAGGCTCGAGCAGTGAGGCCAGCGAGAGAAACACCACCCCATCGCGGTAAAGATGCTCGACCTCGAGGGCCACCTGGCCGACCAGATGGGTCTTGCCCATCCCCCCCTGCCCGATCACGCTCACCAGGCGGCGCTCCCGCAACAACCGCTTGAGGGCCGCCACCTCGCGGTCGCGCCCAATCAGGCTGCTACTAGGGTGAGGCAGGGCCAGGACGCTCTCCTGGGGCAGACTCTGGAACCGCTGAGCATAATCCGGCATCAGGGCATAACCATCCCCACCAGAAATCAGCGCTTTGGACTGGCGCAGCGCATCCAGAACCTCGAGGATGCGCCCTGGCAGCCCTTCGGAGGCTTGCCACAGCCAGCCGATGAACGCCTCCGGTGCTTCCCAGCGCAATAGGGTGCGCAAAAACACCTTGGTTGCCCCCAAAGAAAAAGGGGTCAGGGCGATATGCTCGCGGGGCATGGAGCCCAGCCAGACCTCGGCCCTGGCCTCGGCCCCACCCGCGATAATCAAACCCATTACCGGGCCTTCGTTGGTCTGTATCAGGTTGTGGAGGGTGTTAAGGCTGGCTGGGTCTAATAAATCAATCTGGTCTACACACCAGACCACCCCTGGCCCAGTCTGGGTCAGACTCTCCAAAAGTCTGGGGGAGTCCCCGGCGATAGCCCACTCGCCCTCCTCGAGGCCCAGCCCGTCGAGCAGTGCCCCAAAGGGATGGGTGGCGTAGGCCCTTCGCCCCACCAGATGCACCACACGGTAGCCGAGCAGCTTGGCAACCTGGCTAACCTCGCGCAAAAACCCACTGTGCCCAGCCTTGGCTGGCCCCGACACCACCAGTGCCGCACGGCGCAACTGCGGCAGAGCCTTGAGAAAGCGGTGTGCACTCTCGCTCGCCGTCTCGCGTTCTAGAAGCCGTCCCGAACCGCCTTCCGGCAGGGCCTCGAGGCCCGCCAAGCGGCCTCGGCCTGCCGTTTTGGCAGCGTACAAGTTGAGGTCGCCCCGCTCGAACAAACTCTTTGGGTCTGCCTCTCCTGGGCTGGCGGAAGCCAGCCCAATGCTCAGTGAAACTGCCAGGGGCGGCTCTCCGGCAAAGGGCTTGCCCTTGATTACAGCCAGCAAGCGCTCTGCCAAGCCAGAGGCTTGATCTTGGTTGGTGCCCGGCAGCACCAGCACAAACTCGTCACCCCCATAGCGAAACAGCAAGTCCGAGCCACGAATCAGCTCGCTAATACGGCCCACGAACTCCAGCAGAATCCCGTCGCCCCTAGCGTGCCCAAACACATCGTTAATGCTTTTGAAATGGTCTAAATCTAAAATGAGCAGCGAAGTGGGCTGCCCTAACAAGGCTGCAGTCGCCAGAATATCGTGCAGTTCTTCCTCAAAACCCTCCCTCGAGCGTGCGCCGGTCAGGGGGTCGGGGCGGGATAGCCTTTGTTCCATGAAGTCTAGGATAGGGGATGCGAAGCTAGATGCAAGGTTATCGAGCATTCGCTTAGTTGTGGTGCTCGAGCCTCAAACTTTCGCGGCTCCGAGCCACACTTTGGCCTCGGTCACAGATGAAACAAAGTGAATCAAGGGGTGGGTTTTGTGCTCGTAGGCCAGCTCGCTGAAGTGTTGGCCGTAAACGTTGGCATGGGGAATTACCAGCGCTACAGGTATTTTGTAGTTGGTGAACTTCTGAAAAACCTCGCCCGCCAGGCCAGTGCCAAGATCAAAAAACTCCGGCGACAAATCCTGTTCGGTAAGGATGAGGCCGTCCGCATCCATAGATGCGCCGAGCAGGTCGGGAATATCACTAAACGAGCGGATGGCGATACCCACCTCGGAAGCGAGGATTATTCTGCGTTCGGGCATATGCTTTCACTCTCGCCCTGGTTCCTCGAGGCGCTCGCGCCAGTACAGCGGCTCTCGCTGTTGGTGGGCAACCGCGACGATGTAGACCGCATCGGGGTCGTCCACGTAGATCATCGAGTACGGAAACCCGCGTAGCTGACGGGTTCTGACCGGGGTTCCCTCAATCTGAGGCCAGGCTTCGGGGAAGACTATTATTTCCTCGAGGGCCGTGTCAAACGCCATTCGGAACTTTTGTTTCAACTGCGGTGAAATATTGCGGTAATATTCGCTGGCCTGAACGAACTCGAGCTGGGCCGCAAGGCCAAAAATGCTGGAACGCTCAGACATCGCGCATGAACTCTTCGTAGGAGAGGCCCTTCTCCTTGCCGCTCTTGAGGTCTTGGTAGCGCCGCATGGCCTCCTCCGCCCAAAGCCGCCCATGCTCCTCGGGGGTGGGCTGCTCGAGCGACAGCAAAAGGTCTTCGAGAAGTTCTAGTTTCTCTTCTCGGGGCAGCGCCTTGATTTGCTCCAGCAGTTGAGCCTTGCTCATGGGTTTAGTGTAGCACTCGAGGTTTGGGCGAGGCTCGAGAAAGCCAGATGGGTGCTTTCGCTTGGGGATGTTTATTCTGCTGCGTCAAGATTGCCCAAGATGGCTTCAACCGCTTTATTCAACGGCTCGAGTTCATTTTGAATCACATCCCAGAGAACGCGTTCATCGGTTGAAAAATAGGCGTGAACCAGAATGTCCTGCATCCCCGCGATCAGCTTCTAGGGGATTTGCAGTTGCTGGGTGCGGATTTCCTCGGGTAACTGATTGACCGCTTCGCCGATCACCAAAAAGTTGCGAATGGTTCCGTCCAGCACCAGCTCGTTCTGGCTGAACTCGGCGTAGGTGAGCCCTTTTGTATAGCGCTGAATTCGAGAAACGGCCTCGAGAATATCCTGTAAATACAGAACCAGCTTACGCGACAGGCCGCAGGTCTCCCTCGAGGCTCCGGCGCACTTGGGGTTTCAGGCTCTGAAACGTGGTTAGATCCACCGCCGCACCCAGCCAGTCTTCCAAAGCGAGCTTCAACCCCACGAAGTCGCGCAAGGTGTAACGCTCCAACTCCACCACAAAATCTATGTCGCTGGTGGCTTTGGCTTCTCCTCGAGCCACCGAGCCAAAAACGTACAACTGCAAAACCCCGAAGGTTTGCAGTTCGGCTTGGTGCTGGTTCAAGACCGTTTGAACCTGGGAGAGCGTCATGGGGCTAGTTTAGTACTGGGAATTTGGTATGAACTGGAGGTCAGCAATCCCATCAGTAGTTATGAATCTTCTCTTGCAACACTTACCGAAAAGAAATCCAATGTTGTTGCATGTTGTGCTATCGCAGAGCCTAAAGCAGCTAAAACTTGGGCAACAGCAACATCATCACCTTTTTATTCACCGAGCAAACAGCCGTACCTAATCCTTGTAAATGGGCCTTTGTCTGTCGCATTTTGTGGGTGGCCAACAAGTGCTTTATTGGCAGCCCGATTAGCGGATATTGGTTTGGAATGAGGTTCTAACGATTGCATCTACTGGCATACTTGTTTCCTCGGTTTACCCATTTCCTGCTTTTCTACAGTCCTATTTAAACACTTTTGCCAGCTCGAGCGAAATCCCAATCGCTGGGTCGGTGAGGGTCTGGTCATCGCGGAAGATTTGGTAGTTCTCGGGGCTCGAGAATACATAGACATTCTTTAATACCGGAATTACCAGCCAGCACGACTTCACCCCGTAATTGAAGTATCTCCTGGCCTTGCTGATGAGTTCTTGCAAGCTTTGGGTGGGCGAAAGAATCTCGATGGCGCAAAGCGGCGGCTCAGTAACCTGAACTTCGTCTTCGGAATAGTCCAGCTCCATCTTTGGATAAACCGAAATATCAGGAACCGACTCCCACTCGCTCAAATCTGTGCTGAGTTCGGAGAAAAAGTTGAACTTGTCACCATAAGCATTGTCCAGCACTGCGCCGAGCTTTAGTTGTACGCGACCATGAAGTTTGCTGGGCATGGGTTTGCCTCGCTCGAGTTCGTACTGCGAAACTTCAATAACCTTTTGCATGACGCTTCCTCTCGAGCCTTATCGTACTACAGCCGCCTAAACCCCTAGCTTATCCGTCCGCACCTTTTCCACCGGCAAACCGGTCAGCCCGTTGAAGGCATCCACCTCTTCCAAAAACCGCTGGAAAAGGTAGAGCGAGTCGTGTGGGCCGGGGCAGGCTTCGGGGTGGTACTGCACGCTAAACACCGGGTAGCGCAGGTGAGCCATGCCCTCTAAAGTTCCGTCGTTCAGGTTGATGTGGGTAGGCTTGAACTCTTTCAAGGAGTCAGGGTCTACGGCGTAGCCGTGGTTCTGGCTGGTAATCTCAATTTTGTCGGTGAGCAGATTCTTGACCGGATGATTGGCCCCCCGATGCCCAAATTTGAGCTTGAAGGTGCGCCCGCCCGCCGCCAAACCCAAGAGCTGGTGGCCCAGGCAGATGCCAAAAGTAGGCAACAGGCCCATCAGCTTCCATAGGGTTTCGTGCGAGTAGCGGGGCATTCCGGGGTCGCCGGGACCATTGGATACGAATAAACCGTGGGGCTCCAAGGCCATAATCTGGGCAGGGTTGGTCTTGCCGGGAACCACGATCAGCTCGAAACCCATCTCGGCCATGTAGCGCATCTGGGCATGCTTGATGCCAAAGTCCATGACCACTACCCGGCGCTTACCCTTAAAGGTGGGAAACTGGTAGGGCAGGGGCGTGGAAACCTCGGGGGTCATGTCGCGCCCGTCAATATCCGTCCACTTTCTGGCTTCCTCGCGCAAAGCATCGGTGTCGGCTGGGCTGAAGCGGTGCAGAGGCGAACCGAAGGCACTGGCATGGGCGATTACCCCTTTCATCACCCCGCCCTCGCGGATTTTGCGCACCAGAGCACGGGTGTCTATGCCCTCGAGGCCCACCACCCCGTACTCGCCCATAAACTCCGCCAAACTCTGCTGGGCACGGGGGCCAGCAGTGTAAGTGCTGAACTCCTTGGCGACGAAGCCCCGCACCCAAGGGCGATTCGACTCCATGTCGAAGACATTAACCCCATAGTTGCCCTGATGAGGGTAGGTCATCACCACGATCTGCCCGTTGTAGCTGGGGTCGGTGAGGATTTCCTGGTAGCCGGTTTGGGCAGTGTTAAAAACCACCTCACCCACGTTCTTGCCCCGATGCCCGAAGGCGTAGCCGTGGTAGACCGTTCCATCTTCTAAGACCAGCACCGCGCGTTCTTTCATCCCAAACTCCAGACTATACGATAAAGCTGTATTTATATTCGTGATTTGACTCGGTTATGGCGGTTTTCATAATAACCCTGCCATCTGGGGCAGGCCTGGCATGGGCAGTGCCCAGCCTGGTTGCCCGTGCGATGGTGAGGGGGATACCACGATTGAGAGCGTGATTTGCCGCAGAAGGACAGTACGTTCGGCAAGTCAAGCCCTGGGGCTAGTGTGCCCTCACTCCGTCTCGGGCAAAGCCCACCCGCTGTCGCGGGTTCGACCTAACCCCTCTAGAGGGGCTAAAATTGGACTTTCGCCTGAAGTCTGGTTTCTCGTGGAGATCGTGGACGCTTGTTCATAAAAAACCGCGTTGGGTCGTAATCAACCCTCAAACCCAAGCAAGAAGGGATCCTCGAGCATCTCGGCGATAAAGCGGCAGAACCGGGCGGCATCGGCCCCATCAATCAGGCGGTGGTCGTAAGTGAGGCTAAAGGGCATGATGTTTCTGGGCTCGAACTCTCTTTTTTCGGCGTTCCAGACCGGCTCCATTGAGCTACGCGAAACCCCCAGGATGGCGACTTCGGGCCAGTTGACTATTGGGGTGAACCCGGTACCACCGATGCCACCCAGGTTGGAGATGGTAAAGGAAGCGCCCTGCATCTCCTCGGGGGTTAGCTTGCGGTCTCTGGCTTTTGCCGCGATTTCGCCGAGTTCGATGCCGAGCTGAATCACGCCTTTTTTATCCACATCGCGGATTACCGGAACCAGCAAGCCGTTGGGCGTATCCACCGCTACAGCGACGTGAACGTAATCCTTGAAAACCACCTCGTTGCTGAGTGTGTCAATCGAAGCGTTGAACTTAGGGAACTGGCGCAGCGCTGCCGCCGCAACCTTGAGCAAGATGGCGGTCATGGTCAGCTTGCCGCCGCGCTTTTCGGCACGGGGGCCATACTTTTTGCGTAGCGCCTCCATCTCGGTCACATCGGCTTTGTCGAACTGCGTGACCATCGGGACGGTGCTCCAGGCTTGAGCCATGCTACGCACGGTAGCCCGGCGCACCCCGCTCATGGCCTCGCGGCGGGTAGAGCCAAACTTAGCGAAATCGGGCAGGGGCACAGTGGAAGTCGGAGCCTGGGCAGGCAAGGCGGGGGCGCGGGTTGGGCCACCCTCCTTGAACCGGCGCACGTCACCTTCAGAAATGCGGTAGGCCGGGCCAGAACCCATCACCTCGAGGAGATTCACGCCTAAGTCTCGAGCCAGCCGCCGCACCGAGGGGGCTGCCGGAACCAGCCTGTGACCATTGCTGGGCTGTGGGGCCGGGCCGGGCTTGGAACCGCTGGGGCCAGGGGCAGTGATGGATTGGGCTCCCTCGCCGACTCCCTTTTGGGGTAATGCCTGAGCACTGGGAAGCGGCTGCTCCGCCGGTTTCGCGGCACTGGGTTTATCTAAGGGTGGGGTCTGGGTAGGCGGCGCGGAAGGATTGCCCTGCCCGGTGGCATTCGCCTGGCCCGTGCTGGGCGCAGGAGCCGCAGCCCCACCTAAGGAAAGGACAGTCTGCCCGCTTTTTACCTCGTCACCGGGCTTGACCAACACTTTTTCTACCGTTCCACCCGAGGGTGCGGGGACTTCCATCACGGCTTTGTCGGTCTCGAGTTCTAGGAAGGGCTGCCCGGCCTCGAGGCTGTCGCCTTCCTTGACCAGCACGCCCACCACCACCGCCGAGGCCACGTTGTCGCCCAGGTCGGGAAGTTTCAGTTCTGTCGCCATTGATGCTCCTTTCAGTCGCGCTAAACGCCAAACGCTAGACGCAAAACGCTAATCTGTGATGCTTTTGATTCTAAGTCTCTTTGCGTTTTGCGTTTTGCGTACAGCGCCTAGCGCTTATGCGGATTCTCCCGCTCGGGGTTGATGCCGAGTTTTTTGATTGTCTCGGCGGCGATTTTGGCCTCTATTTTCCCGTCCTGGGCGAGCGCAGATAATGCTGTCGCGGTGACGAAGTTGCGATCCACCTCGAAGAAATCACGCAGGGCCTCTCTGGTCTCGCTGCGCCCGAAGCCGTCGGTGCCGAGGGCGTGGATGGGACGATCTAAGTGGCCGGAGAGCAGTTCGGGGAGGGCTTTCAGGTAGTCCGAGGAGGCGATAATCGGGCCGTCGGTGCCTTCCAGAGCCTGCGCGATAAAGGGTTTACGGGGTTGTTTGGCAGTGGGGTGCAGCCGGTTGTAGCGGGCGGCTTCGATGGCATCGAAGTAGAGTGCCTTGTAGCTGGTCACGCTCCAGACATCGGCGGCGATGCCGTAATCCTGGAGCATCTTGGCGGCCTCGATAACCTCATTTAGAATCGTGCCCGAACCCAGCAGTTGGACGCGCCCTTTGGGTTTTTTGAGCCCCGACTTAGAAAAGCGGTAGATGCCTTTGAGGATGCCCTGGCGCACCTCTTCACGCGGCTCCGGCATCGGTGGCTGGACGTAGTTCTCATTCATCAGGGTGAGGTAGTAAAAGAGGTCTTCGCCATTTTTGTACATCCGCTCGAGGCCGTCCTGCAAAATCACGGCTAGCTCGTAGGCAAAGGCCGGGTCATAGGCGGGCATATTTGGCACCGGCAGGGCCTGGACGTGGCTGTGCCCGTCCTCGTGCTGCAAACCCTCACCGTTAAGGGTAGTCCGACCCGCCGTACCGCCCAACAAAAAGCCCTTGGTACGCTGATCGGCGGCGGCCCAAATCAGGTCGCCTACCCGCTGGAGGCCAAACATCGAGTAGTAGATGTAAAAGGGAATGGTGGGGATGCCCCAGTGGGCATAGGCCGTCCCTGCGGCGATAAAGCTGGCGGTAGCCCCGGCTTCGTTGATCCCCTCCTGCAAAAGCTGCCCAGTAGCCGACTCCCGGTAGACAGTGATGGTTCCGGCATCTACTGGGGTGTAGAGCTGGCCTTTAGGGCTATAAATTCCAACTGAAGAAATCACCCCCTCCATGCCGAAGGTTCTCGCCTCGTCAGGAACAATGGGGACGATGTACTTGCCCACCTCGGGGTGGCGCACCAGCTTGGTCAGCATCCGCACGAAAGCCATGGTGGTCGAGATTTCCCGCTCACCGCTTCCAGCGTAAAACTCCTCGAAAAACCTGGCATCCGGGGTGTTGAGGTGCGGAAAATCCACCCGGCGCTCGGGAATCAGGCCGCCCAGCGCTTTGCGGCGCTCGAGCATATACTTCGTCTCGGGCGAATCGGCTCCTGGATGGTAAAACGGGGTCTTCTCAATTTCCTCGTCGGAAACGGGAATTCCCAGGAAGTCTCGAGCTTCCTTCAAGTCCTCGAGGTTCAATTTCTTCACTTGGTGCGCTACATTTTTAGCTTGTGCCGTCGGGCCCAGGCCATAGCCCTTGACAGTGCGGGCGATAATCGCGGTGGGGCTGCCCCGATGCTCGGTAGCGGCCTTGTAGGCGGCGTAGACCTTGCCCTTGTCGTGACCGCCGCGCGAGATGGTGAGGATTTCGAGCTGGTCGTCGCTATAGCCCTCAATCAGTTTCTGAAGCTCGGGGGTGTTGAAGAATTTCTCGCGCAACTCCTTAGCCCCGTAAGCCGCGTAGCGCTGTGATTCGCCGTCTACCAGGGTCTCGAAGCGCTCGATCAATACGCCCTCGGTGTCCTTGGCCAAAAGCTCGTCCCAGGCACTCCCCCAGACGATCTTGATGACATTCCAACCGTTGCCCCGGTAGATGCGCTCGAGCTCCTGGATCACCTTAGAGTTGCCGCGTACCGGCCCATCCAGACGCTGCAAGTTGGCGTTGATGACGAAAATCAGATTGTCGAGTTCCTCGGTGGCTGCAACCCGCAACCCACCCAGGGTTTCGACTTCATCCTGCTCGCCATCGCCCAGGAAGGCCCAAACTTTGGCGCTGCTCTTGGGCTTGAGCCCCCGGTCTTCCAGGTAGCGCATGAAGCGGGCCTGGTAGATGGCTTGCAGCGGGCCAAGACCCATCGAAACGGTAGGAAACTCCCAGTAGTCGGGCATCAGCCAGGGGTGCGGGTAGCTGGTGACTATGCGCCCCGGCCCCCCTGTGAGGTCGCGGCGGAACTTGCTCAGATCATTGGCACTAAAGCGCCCCTCGAGAAAGCTTCTCGCATATACACCGGGCGACATATGGCCCTGGTAAAACACCAGGTCGCGCTCTACACCGGCATCGCGGCCCCGGAAGAAATGGTTGAAGCCCATCTCCATCAGCTCGGCAATCGAGGCGTAGGTGGAGATATGCCCACCGATACCGTCGGCCTTTTTGTTGGCCTGCTGCACGATGGCGACGGTGTTCCAGCGTAAAATATTGGCGATGCGCTGCTCGAGCTCGAGGTTGCCCGGATACTCCGGTTGGTAGCCTACGGGGATGGTGTTGATGTAGGGCGATTGTAGCTTGTAGGGAAGCTGTACCCCGTGCAGGTAGGCGTAGCGCTCGAGCCCCTCCAGCAAGGCTACCGCCCGGTCGCGTCCGGCCGTGCGCAGGACGTACTCGAGGCTCTCGAGCCACTCCTTATTTTCCAAATCCTCCAGGCCAATCTGCTCCTCGGCAGATAGCTTGGCCCTGGCTTCTACGAGTTCCATATCTTGAATCATCGTCTCTCCTATTCACCTCTTTAGCCCTCGAGCGAGCGCTGTGGCTGCGTGTGGGCGTGCGCTCTCCCCAGGTTGCCTTTTTGTCGGTTTCTATTAAACCAGCTATTGGCGGTGACAAAGGTGTGCAGATAGGTTTTTTACAAAGCGTAAAAAACTTTTACCAAATGATAAAGAAGACGAGGTATAAACCCCGCCCTTACCGACGAATCTTCTTTTTCGGATTATGCGAACTGCAACGGCTTCCCGGTCTCGAGATAGCTCTTGAGCGAGGACAGGATGGGGATCCAAGCCTTGCCAAAGCCATCAGCCATCTCTTGGCTCGGCACCTGATCGTGAATGAAGGTGAGCTTAACGGTGTCCCCGATGGGCTCGAGGGTGAAACTCACCTTCGAAGCAGCGGCCTTGCCCGCCACGAAGGTCTAGGAAAGGCGCTTGGGCGGGTCGCACTCGAGCACCTCGCCGCTAAACCCCAGGGTCTCATCGTCACTCTTATACAAGTGAACCGGCGAGCCAACCCGCCAATCCGACTCCAGCCGGAAAGGGCCAGGGGTATGTTCGTCAAACCAAGTACTGCCGGGTGAACTCGCCCTTGGTCAGCGCCGCCCACAGCTTCTCGGGCGTGGTAACAATGTAGGTCGTGTATACGAACTCAGGCTTGCTCATTTCTCCTCCAGTGCCCGCTTAAGGGCGGCTATGGCCTCAAGCCGGTGCTGCTCGTACTTGCCGATCCAGCGCTCATAGATTTCGTGGATGGGGACGTTGCATGTCAAGGTCTAGGCGAAGCTGTGGGGGCTCGAGCGCCTGGGTACACCCATCGGCCCCTTCGATCTGCAAATCGCTGCCCAGGCCCTCAGCCTCGACCTCATCCTGGTCACGCACAACCTGCGCGAGTTCAGGCGGGTTCCAGATTTACAAATTGAGGACTGGCATCCTAAATAGAATTCGACTCGCAAGAAATGGATAGTTGTTGGCCCTAACCTAGCGAAGTGGTCACGGGAAGTCAGATGGCACGAAAGGTTAGTTCTGCACAATGTAAAGCTTGACCACCTTTGTTTACGCTCGAGACCTAAGGGTGGTTGAGCAAAGCCCAAACCCACGGGCCAAAGGGGCTACACTTTTGCACTTTATGACTCCAGCGTAGTTTGGCCAAAATTTGGCCCTTGGCCAGGTTAAGGCCTTCTTGCGGGGAACGAAAGTCTTTCGCTCAGCCGATGGGCCAGAGGATTTCAGTGCGGTATTCCGCCGAATTCTCCGTCTGGGTGGGGCCGGATAGGTATACCTCTCGGGGCGCACCCACTGCCTCGTGCCCGTGCTCTCTCATCCAGGCCACCAGGCTCCGGTAGGCTCGGCCCACTTCGGGATACGGCCCGATATGCAGCACGTAGGCCACCGGCCTACCCGGTAGCGTGTAGCTCACCAGCGGCGGCAGCGCGTTCACCGGCCCCTCGGTGGGAATGCCCACCTCGAGGCTCATTCCCTCACCGTACTCAGCATCGGGATAAAGCGTGTAGGGCAGCCCTGCTGGGCGTACCCCAAGGATGCCGAGGCAAGCGTATATATCCTTCAAGGCCGTGTCTACTTCTGACCCAATCGTCGCCATGTTCACCCGAATCCGCTTGCACAAGACGGGCTGTGCCGCCTCCTGACGAACTTTTACCGTGTACACCGGCTCAGTTTCCTGCTGAGTGAGGTGCTCGAGCGTCCCAATCACCTCCCGATACTGCGCGACCTGGGCCTCGAGCCGAGTTTTGTGCCGCTCCAGGCTGGCTTTTACCGCCTTTGGGTCTGGCAGGCTGAGCAGCTCACGGATTTCCTCGAGGGGCATCTCCAGCGACCGCAGTAGCCGGATGCGCTCGGCCTCGCCCGCCTGGGCCAAGCTGTAGTAGCGATAGCCTGAATCCTCGTCCACTAGCGCGGGTTTCAGCAGCCCCAACTCGTCGTAATGCCGCAGCATCCGCACGCTGAGGCGGGTGATTTGCGAGAAACGACCGATGGGAAGGAGGTTCTTCACCTCTCACCTGTAGGGCTGCCGTAGGATGGTTTTGAGCTTTTCCGGCGTGGTACGGCGGGGGTCGCTTAGATAAATCTCGTGGTGTTTTTCGTCGAGGCGACCGCCCTGTTTGCGGATGAACGCGTGCAGCTTCTGGATGGTGGGGCCTTCGGCAGCGTAGGGGCCGAGGTGGAGGATTTGGGCTGAAGGGCCTTCGGCGTAGACCTCGAGGCGCACCCGGTCTAAAGCGGGCAGGTTCTTTTTCCGCCGCACTTCTTCCCTTACCTTCTCGAGCCATTCTGGGGTGATGGCCTCGGGCTGGGCAATCATCATCGTCCACTTCCAGTCGCCCTTGCGCTCCGTGCTGAACTTGGTCATATCCTCCGCCCACCACAAGCCCTCGAGCGGCCCCACCTTGTACTCCAACCCCTGAGCTTTCTTGAGGGCGAACTTGAGCGCGTAAGAGAGGGCATACAGGGTTTCCACCGCTTCCTTGTAGGCCGATGAGGTGTTGGGATCGCCCTGACCGTCGGCCATCAGGAAGTTTATAGACGGCACTTCCACGATTTCAACTTCGTTTCTACGCGCCTTGTAGAGGTCTTTCTCGTTCAGCGTGGTCATCGGTTCACTCCTTTCAAACCCTAGGATGAACCCTGACACGGTGGTAAGGTCAAGGCTTTACAAGGCCAGCACCTTTGCCAGCTCGTACTTGCTACGGTTGATGTCCTTGCGCTTTTCTACCGCTTCGGCAAAGGGTGTATGAGCAATCTCGTCGTTGACTTGCCCAATGGCTATACCAATTTTCCCCGCCATAAGCGCGTCCACGCAGGCTGCTCCCAAGCGGCTCGCCAGCACCCGATCCATCGCCGTGGGGCTCCCGCCACGCTGGATGTGGCCCAACACTGTCACCTTGGGCTCTATCCCTGAGCAAGCCTTCACCGCATCGGCCAAACCTTGGGCCCCACCTTTGTAGCCACCCTCGGCCACCACCACAATCGAGGAGCGCTTGCCTTTGTCGTTGGACTGCCTAATCACGTCGGCGCAGATGGGGGCGGGGATAGGGTCTTCGGGCAACACAATTACTTCGGCCCCACCCGCAATACCCACCTCGAGCGCGATAAACCCGGCGTGGCGACCCATCACCTCGATGAAGAAGACCCTCGAGTGGCTCGCTGCGGTGTCACGGATGCGATCAATGGCATCCAGAGCGATGTTCACTGCCGTATCGAAACCGATGGTGTAGTCGCTGCCGTAGAGGTCGTTGTCAATCGTGCCTGGTGCTCCCACCACGGGGATACCGTGCTCTTCCATGAGCTTCAAAGCCCCTCGATAGCTACCGTCTCCACCAATACACACCACCCCTTCGACCCCGGCAGCCTTCAGGTTGGCTGCGGCCTTGGCCCGTCCCTCGAGCGTCAGGAACTCCTTGCTGCGGGCAGTGAGCAGGATGGTTCCACCGCGCTGCAAGGTGTTGGCTACATCTCGCGGCCCCATCGGGATCAGGTCTCCGGCAATCATGCCCTCGTAGCCGCTACGAATGCCGACGATCTCGAGCCCCTGGGCGGTTCCAGTCCGTACCACCGCCCGGATGGCTGCATTCATTCCGGGAGCATCGCCCCCACTGGTAAAAACTCCGATTCGCTTCATCAAGGAAAACCTCAGTCTAAGATCACGGGTCTTACGCCCAACGCTAAAAACTGAAGCCTAGTTTACTCATTCGTATCAAGTTTGTGTGCAAGCGCGTAAGCCTCGTTGCGCGAGACCCCGGCATCGGTCAGGGCTTTGACCAAATCTTTGCCAGAAAGCCCCTCGGCTTTGAAAGCTTCCAGCAGGTCTTCAGCTTTCGGCTTTTGACTTTCGGCTTTCGACACGCCTGGAGCCAGCACCAGCACGAATTCTCCGCGCGGCTCGGCGAAATACTCGAGGGCCCCTTCCAGGGTTCCCCGCCAGATTTCCTCGTGCAGCTTGGAGAGTTCACGCCCTACAGCCACAAAATGCTCAGGGCCATACACCTTGAGCAAATCCTTCAAGGTCTCCTGCAAACGGTGTGGGGCTTCGTATAGCACTACGGTTCGGCCTAGCGAAACTTGCTCGAGCCGCTCGCGGCGCTCGGAGGTTTTCTGCGGCAGAAAACCCTCAAAGGCGAATCGTGCAGTGGGCAGACCCGAAGCCACTAAAGCCGGGATTAGCGCGGTGGGGCCGGGTAAAACCTCCACCCGCCAATTTTCTCTAATCGCCAGGGCCACCAGCTCCGCGCCAGGGTCAGAGATGCCCGGTGTGCCCGCATCGGTGGCATAGGCCACATACTCGTAGCCCTCGAGCAAATCCTTGGCCCGCGAAACCGTGTGCTGGTCGAGCCGCACCATGGGGCGCGAGATGCCAAAGTGTTTAAGCAGAATTCCGGTGCGGCGGGTGTCTTCGCAGGCCACTACCTCGACTTCCTTGAGGACACGCAAGGCTCGCAAGGTGATGTCCTCGAGGTTGCCGATGGGGGTCGGAATCAAAACCAGATGCACGGTTCTAGTCTACGGCTAACGGGGCTTGACAGCTTTCGGGGTACTCAGTACACTTCTCGTTGCGCTGCCAGACTGGTAGCCGAGAAACTTGACAAAGAAAGATCAGCAGAAAACACTAAAAACACGCTACTCTTGGCGTTAATCAAGGGAGCCTGAAAAGGCAATCTCACCATATATGGAGAGTTTGATCCTGGCTCAGGGTGAACGCTGGCGGTATGCCTAAG